>CAIYET010000761.1 GCA_903925285.1 Candidatus Hydrogenedentota bacterium
AAACCTATTCACGAAATACGCGTCGGGAAAATCAAGGCCGCTATTTGGGCCAATCCCACAGACCAAGGCACAAGACACGACGTATCGCTTGCCCGCCTTTACATGGGCGAGGAAAGCTGGCGCTCTTCAGACACCTTTGCCCGAGATGACATTCCTCTTTTGATCAAGCTATTGGTCACTGCCTATGACTGGATGTATAAGTCCGGCGACGTGGACAACTCAGAACAAGAGAAACCGTGATGCCCCTTGCGTATTTGTCCATTCCAATGCCCAGCTTTTTCTTGGGGTCTATCTGGGTTACTCAGAGGGCTGTGGAATTGCTCGGTCCCGTCGGTATCCAACGGATCTTGACACGTCATGCCGCCGGAAACTGGGGCGACGTTTCATCGCTTCGTGCAAGGGCAAACGCCCTTGCTCTCGACCAAGGCTATCCAATCCTCTCGCAGTATCTTGAGCCAGGAATGCAGGTGCTCGTCCTCACGGAAGATGACCGGACCAACACGTGGCTATTCACCGCTGAGACGCACTGAAGTTTTTTTCGCATTTAATGCAACACATTTTGCGATTCTCTGCATAACCCTCTCAGCTTGTGCTCTTTGAAATAACTAATTTTGGGTAGACGGTTCAAACACCGTCTCCAAGGAGGCTCATCAGCCTCCTCTTTTGGGAGACCGGTGGTGCACACACGGTTTTTTCAACAAAAAGGTTTTTTCAACAAACAACGAAAGGGTTCAACCATGCAAAATCTTACGCGCGCTCACAGTGAGCTCTACCGGAGATCGCCGGATGAGCATTACCCCACCCTTGATGCCCTGTGGCGTCATTGCCAGGAGCAGAAGGAACAGTCCGTTGATCAGTGGCATGCCCCTGTCTTGATGTTGCCGGAGGTCGACAACGGCCGCCTGACGCTTCGTCTCGATCAGGAGGGCAATCACCACCTGAACGATTGGAGCTTCACGCAACTCTGCCGGTTTGCCGAGGTCAGCAAGGACACGCTCAACAAGCTTGCCCCGCAGACCGCTCGCGAAGTTCTTCGCGAGACCATGCCAGGCGGCACGAAACCATTCCAGGTGCTCACGCTCGACAACGCGGTCCGCTCGATTCATAGCGCCAGTTACACGCGCCTGTATAACGCGGACCTCCTCAGTCTGGCCCACGAGTTCGCCGTTGACTTTCGCCCGCCTCAAGAGGCGGCCGGCGGCGGCACGGGGCTGTATTGCGGGGAACAGGACATGTTCTGTTTCCTCATTGACCCACTGGGCTGGACGGAGATCGAGGGCGAGGCCTTCGCGCCCGGATTCTTCCTCTGGAATTCGGAAGTCGGGCGCCGCACGGTCGGAGTGCAGACGTTTTGGTTTCAGGCGATCTGCCAAAACCACATCGTCTGGGATGCCGTGGATGTCGTGGAATTCAGCCGCAAACATACGGCCAATGTACACGATTCCATGGACGCCATCCGCCACATCATCGAGAATCTGGTTACCAAGCGCGATCAGCGTCGTGATGGCTTTGTCAAAGCCATCCAGAACGCCATGCGCGCGAAACTGGGTAACGATGCCGAGGAAGTGCTCAAAGCCCTCCACAAACATGGCTTTTCGCGCACCTTGGCCCAACAGGCGCTCGACATGGCTGCCGAACAGGGCAAGTTCACCATCTTCGCCCTGTTGGACGCCCTCACTCGCTTGTCCAGTAAGATTCCGAATGCTGGAGATCGCACGGAAGCTGATGCAAAAGCCGCTGGGCTTCTCGCCTTGGCGGCATAACGGGGTACTAACCCTAGAAAGAAGGTTGAAGACATGTCAAAAGCGAATGCAAGCGCAAAGCCAAAGGCAAACGCACCCGTTCATGAGGTCCGCATGGGATCGATCAAGGCCGCTATTTGGGCCAACGATACCAAGAACGGATCCCGGCACAGCGTCAAGATCACCCGCCTGTACAAGGACGGCGATGATTGGCGCACTGCCGACACGTTCGGACGCGATGACCTGCCGCTCGTGGAAAAAGTCGCCGCCATGGCGCACGCCTGGATATTTCAGGAAGCGCAACGGCAGACCGATCCCGACTGATTTGTCCACTCAAGGTTTTGAGGCTCATGCACCACCGGGCCTCCCTACCTTTTTTCAATCACAACGCACATGGGGCCGCTTACCGTGGCTTCCGTTGTCGCCACCGAAAGCGGCCAGGGTGCATTTTGGGCCTCCGATAGCCGTGGCCGGCCATCCGAGGCCTGCACGCCGCTCTAACACGTGAAATCCGTTCACTCTGACGGCATCATACCATTCACATGAATCCCCCGCATTTCAAGTCGTTGCCTTTCCCCTCTGACTCTGGAACCGATCCGGTAGGGGGTGATGCTGCGCAATGTACCGTCTTCGAAGCCATCGCCGTCGGGCTGCTTTTCATAGCAGGCCGTGCAGCGGCGTCAAGGACACTACGCCTACCGGCGTTCCTCCTTGACCCCGCTTTTACCCGGCCTGCAACGTTTTAATTCACCCGACGACGACGGTCCGAAGACGGTAGCTTTCCACCCAAAGGTGTGCCATTTGCCATGGTTCCCGTCAAAGTGCTTCTCTCAAGAGCAAGATCCATATAAACACCGTCAGAATGCTCCTCTTCCCAAGATGGCGAGATTGTGCCTATATGCAGAGCCATGGACTTGGACCCCCTCGAACCACCGCTCAAATGGGCTGGAGGCAAGCGTTGGCTTATTTCCCGCTTGCAGCCTATTTGGCAACATCATGCGTCATGCCGACTGGTAGAACCTTTTGCCGGTGGCCTTTCCGTCACGCTCGGACTGCGCCCTAAGCAGGCGCTTTTGAATGACGCCACCACTCACCTGATCAATTTCTACTGTTGGCTACAAAGCGGACTGGTTATCACCATTCCTTGCTACAATGATCCCGCCCAATACTATGACCACCGGCAGCGTTTCAACGAACTCATCGCCCAGGGCCGGGCCGACACCAAGGAGGCTGCGGAGCTTTTCTATTACCTTAACCGCACAGGCTACAACGGCCTGTGTCGCTTTAACCGAAAAGGCCTTTTCAACGTTCCATTTGGCAGGCATGCCTGTATTCGATATCGGACGGATTTTACCCCGTATGCCGCGATCTTCGGCGCGTGGCGGTTCCAGGCAGGAGACTTCATGGCGTTTCCGATTCAGCCGGGAGATTTCGTCTACGCTGATCCACCCTATGATGGAGGCTTCACCGCGTATGCCGGAAAAGCGTTTTTCTGGACGGATCAGGTCCGGCTTGCCCAATGGCTTGCTTCCTTGAAGGTCCCCGTGGTGGCATCCAATCGAGCTTCCAAGCGGATTCTTGCCCTATACGCAGACTTGCGATTTCACATTGCGCTGATCGACGCACCCCGGAGGATTGCTGCCAACGGCAGTCGGAAGCGAGTCAAGGAAATGCTTGCTATGAACCTGTTGGCCCGTGGCTGCGTTCCGTCGAGTCCGTTTTTTCTTCGATAGCGTCCGCACAATTTGCAGTTGGTGTCACCGTTTCTCGCTTTGAAGCCCACGGCATACCACACGGGAACTTAGGCTTAACTGTGACACATAATATGACAAACGCCACAGGCGGTCTAAGGACAGCCCTTGTTCACCCGAACGCTTCGAGCCGCAATCTGGCGATGCCGTTGGAGCATGGCTGACCCCACCAAGGCCGGGCTGCCCTTGATAGCAAACCTGGCAGCGTCGTCAAGGTGCCACGCTTGACAGTGTTCCTCCTTGGATAACGGCACGCTCTTGGCAAGGCCAACCAAGATGTGAGACAAGAAGGACAACGTGCGTCTTTTCTTGGTTCGAGAGATCAGCGATTCCCGCCCCTGCTCTCCAAACGGAATTTGCCAACTCCAACGTTGCCCTTCGTATTGCTTAGGTCATACGGAGTTCGAACCAGTAATCCCGAGTGGCTCTTGCCTTGATGAAGTCCACCGTAAGTGACTATAGAAGCGTCACTTAAGTCATAAGGACTGCGTCTTTCAGCAACTTTTGCATCATCCTTTTTCATTTTTTATCCTTTTGCACCATAGGAATTCCAGAAATTTCAAAATGCATTCGTTAGCATCACGTCACCAGTCATTATACGATAAACGCTCCCAGAAATGCTCTCGCGCAGAAGCAAATCCGGGCTTTGACTCCTGTCCAGGTCAAAATCCAAGCCATTTGTGAATATTCGACGGATAAGTTGAGCGCACTGATCAACGGTTCTGACCACCAGAACCCCGTTTGCAACGCCTGTCCTGAGCTCAACCTGAATCCCAAGAGGGTGAATATTGTGTAAAGAATCTGCACGTTTATCGTAATGCGCCGCCATTTTCGTCGTGAGAATTTGACGGCACTCTTTTTCGTCAAAGGAGTCTGGTTCATTGATCCATTGGCGCACCTTCACGCCTTCAGGCTCCCAAGCCAATTTCGGCGCGAACACCGCAAGTTGTTCCAACAACACTTCTCGTAGCAGGCGATCCTCGTATATTTTCAGCAGCCTTTCAAGATGGGCTTCGACATCAGATGCAGAAGGGACATAGGCTACTACCGTTTTTCCTTGAGCCAGCGTAGAAGCAAGTTCCGAATCTTTGCCAAGAGTGTCTTTCTCTTGTGCCAGATATAAGGTTAGAGAAGCTCTCTTTAGCATGAGCGCTTCTGAAAGCCCCTTGTCTAGCCTGCTATCACAATATGCCTGCGTTGGATCAAAGTGCCTTAAATTCAAAGAACGCAGTTCTTCGTGATTAAAGAGCGTCTCAAGAAATTCACTTATCGCTACATATTCGTGACGGTCTCGCATCGAAGTGGCTACATAGATATCCATATGGTCGGAAACCAGGTACGCCTTCTGATTTAGAATCCCGATTTCAACAATTTCTTTGCGCTTTTTCTCTTCATTGATCGCGGTTTCGTTACAGGGTTCGTTCTCTAGGCGCTTCCGAAGATAATCTTTTATAAAATAGCCAAGATAATAAGTATCTACGCCATTTATCTTCCGACAGGGTATTAGGGGAGGGTGCCTTTGTTCGAAACTCTCGACATCCCGTGGGGCGAGGTCAGAGAGGATGGATTCAATTATTTCCGGGCCATCTCGCCTGTCATGCATCGTCTTGATGGCATATTTCACATTTCCATAAAACAGCAGCGCTATTTTCTCGAATTGCTCGATTTGCGCCTCAAAGTCGTCAAGGGAATTGATAGTCGTAGATTCGTCGCATTCAGCTCTCACCAGGAATTGGAAGAAGTCCTCACTAATTCGGTCGTATCCTAACAGTAACAACAGTTCATTGATCTGACTGTAACCCAGAGGAAAAGCGCTTGCAATAACCGCAATATCATGCTCGGGACAATCGAGGGAAGCAGTCTGCCCCGTTAATCGCTCGAGCAGTCTCTTCAGCCGGACGCTTTCGTTTTGGTCAGACATACTCAAATCCTTTTGCTCAAGGGACGGCGTACGTCCCGTCTGAAATCGTGCACAGCATAAACCAAAATAATATTGTGCGCGATCTCCCGGTTCAATTTCAATGCCGCTTTTCGAGCGCAACTTCCGCTTGTCGCTCTTGCTATCTTTGTCTCTATAGCGTAACATAAAGGACGTTATGATACGCTATCCGCATACATTGAGGAGGTCCCGGTGAGCACCGATCTGATAGTCCATCCCAGCCTATTGCCGAGTCAGGGACGCGGCTTTTCCATCCCCGCCCTGGTGGCGGCCGCGGGCGATCGCGC
>CAIYET010000762.1 GCA_903925285.1 Candidatus Hydrogenedentota bacterium
ATGATTGATCAATTTAGGCTTTAGGCTGTAGTCAGTGCGCCTACAGCCTAAAGCCTAAAGCCTAAAGCCTAAAGCCTGAATGTCACCAGTAGATGTATTTGTCGAAGACGGCCCGGCTTGGGGCATCGAGATCGTTGAGATCTTCGATCTCGTAACGGTTGTAGTCGACATCGAGGATGATGCGTCCGTTGGGTCCGCCTTGGGCAACGGTATATCGGTCCCAGCGCCTTGTCATGAACTCCATGTGTCCTTTGTCGGTTTCGACGTTCCATGACAGGAACCCGAGGTCTTCCTCGATATCGTTGATCTTCGAGATGTAGTGGATGAAGTAGCGCTTGGCCAATTCGTGCTGGACGGCCATGAGCGAGCTTGGCGAGAGTTCGCGGAGCCTGCGAATCATGCCGACTTCGTGGTGTTCGAGGGCCGAGGTGCCCGTCCACAGGGCAATGAACTCGCTGGGCTGCGACACGGGGAAACACCGGTAGGCGTGGACGTAGTCATACACCTCTTCGCCGTAAGTGACGTGCATGCCGCCTTCGTCCAGGAGATGGATGTGCAGATTTTTCGTGTCGAGGTAGCGGATACGGGGGACGGGTCCAGGGGCCACTCGCTCCTTCTTGGTCTTCTGGACGACTTCTTTCTTCTCCTCGGCGGTTTCAAGTTCTTCGAGCGAACTGAGGTTGTCGAAGGAGGTATCGCGGTCGCTGGTGAGTTGGGTCTGGATGTCGACCAGTTTTTTATAGATGCCGTTGAGTTCGAGGAGTTCCTCGTGCGTGCCCTGCTCGCGGATGAGGCCGTCTTCGAAGACGAAGATGCGGTCGCAGTTTCGCAAGGTGGAGAGGCGGTGCGCGACGGCGATGGTGGTGCGTCCGAGGCTGAGGGATTCGAGCGCCTTTTGGATTTCGCGTTCGGCGATGGTATCGACGCTCGAGGTGGCTTCGTCGAGGATCAGGATGCGCGGATTGTAGAGCAGGGCGCGGGCGATGGCGACGCGCTGGCGTTCGCCGCCGGAGAGGCCCGACCCGCGTTCGCCGAGGCGGGTATCGTAACCGTCGTGGATGCGCGTGGTGAACATGTGGGCGTTGGCGGCGAGGGCGGCGTCGAGGATGAGTTCCGAGGCGACGGATGGGTTGCCGTTGGAGATGTTCTCGGCGATGGTGCCGCCGAACAGGTACGGGTCCTGCGGTACGAGTCCGATCTGGCGTCGCAGGCAGATCTTTCGGATGCGTCGGATGTCGCTATTGTCGATGGTTACGGCGCCGTCGTTGACTTCGTAGAATCGCATGATGAGATTGACCATCGTGGATTTGCCGCTGCCGCTGTGGCCGACGACGCCGATCATCTCGCCGGGCCGGATGTCGAAACTGACGTTGTGCAGTACGGGTATATGGGGATCGTAGCCGAAAGTGACGCCTTTGAACGAGATGGCGCCCTGGAGTTGCACATCGATGGCGTCGGCGCCCTCGGTGATTTCGGGTTCGTGGTCGAGCACTTCGAAGACGCGATGGGCCTGCGTCGTGAACGAGGTAAACCAGTTGGACATCTGCGTGAGCGAGTTCAACGGTCCGTAGAACATGCCCAGGTAACCGAGGAATTGCAGGAGTTTCCCGAGACTCATGGACGTCCCGATTACGAGATGGCCGCCGTAAAGCCACACCACGAAACCGCCAAGCTGGAACACGAAACTCATCAGCGGATAGAACCACGCCTGCGCGTACCCGACGTACAGGCCCGCGTCGCGATACTTGCCGCTGTAACTCTTGAATCGCTCCCCTTCGTGTTTCTCCTGCGCGAAGGCCTTGACCACGCGCACGCCGGACAACGAGGCGTGCAACACGTTCGACAGATCCGAACGCGTCGTCCAAAACTTATTCCATGCCGGCACAACGTACTTGTAGAAAAAAATGGTACAAGTCATGACGACCGGCGCGGGCAAGCACGCGATCAGCGCCAGCTTCCAGTTCATCGTGAACATCACGGCGGATATAACCACGACGTGGATAATCTGATAGCCAAAACCGCTCGTGATTTGGTTGATGAAACTCTGAAGCGTCTCGACGTCTTGTGTACAACGCGTCATCAATTGGCCAACGGGGTGCTTGTCGTGATAGCGGACGGCGAGGTCTTCCATCTTCTGGAAAACGTCGCGCCGCAAGTCGTAGCCCAGGCGGTTGTTGACCCACGCCGCGAGCCGTTCGCGGAGCCAGGCCACAATGCAACTCAACGAGGTCGTAATGAATAGCCCAGCGACTACCATATACAGCCATTGCTCGCGGCTGTGCATGTTGAACACGTTCGTCAGCCACCGGAACCACCGCACCATGTCGTTGCGCTTATCTTCGGCGAACACGTTGTCGACCAGCACCTGGGTCAGCGCCGCCGGCACGAGCGAGATGAGAATGGATATGACGACCAGGACCATCCCGATCATGGCCAGCGGCCAATACTCCTTGGTGCGCGCCAGGAACCGCATGAAGACCAGCCCGCGTTTCATGCATTTCGGGCAGATCGTCATGCTGCGGTCCGGCAGGCGGATCCCGCATTTCTGGCACCGGCCCTGGACCAGTTCTTCTTCGTCTTCGGGCCGGACGACGACCTGTTTGCCTTGGGCGAGCGACCGGATCTTGTTGGCGACTTTCGAGAACTTCTCGGCGTTTTTGTTCGAGAACCGGATCAGTTCCTCGTAGACATTGTCGCTGGTCTTGGCTTCGAGGAATCCGGAGCCGACGCGGCTGTCGGTGCGTGCGGTCTCGATTTTGGCGATGGGGACTTCGCGGATGAGCAGGGCCTCGCCTTGGCCCTCTTCCTCTTCCATCATGTAAACGAGGACATGCTCGCGGGTGACGATCAGCCAGCGCTCCGAATACTCGCCCGTAATGTCGAGGTCGGTATTGGTCGCGACGACGAGGTCTTCTTCCTTGACTCCCCGTTCTTCGAGTGCCTTGCGTATCAGCGGCGGCGCAGGACGCCGGATCTGCGCCGTTTCAACATCAAGCATGGAACAACAAATCCCTCGCTAAAGTGCGTGGTCAACGAAAAAAGGCTTTAGGCTTTAGGCTTTAGGTACTGCCTACAGCCTAAAGTCTAACGTGTCTTATGAGTCTGTATTATGCCACAAATCGCGTCGATAGTTCCCTTTTTTTAGGCTGGCGGCTTGGAAAGACGTGCCGGGGCGGGGTATTCTTGCCTGGCGATGCAGTATTCGGGTACCTTCAAAGGCTGTAAGCTTTAGGCTTTAGGCTTTA
>CAIYET010000763.1 GCA_903925285.1 Candidatus Hydrogenedentota bacterium
ACATCGCATAGAGTTGCTCCATCTGGCGACCCGCAGCACCGGCAATTGCAGTCTTTGCCTGTTGGTAGCCCGTCCATGACCCCTGATCCGTTCCATACTGTTCCTTGTATTTCTCCGAAAGGGTTTGCAGATGATTTATAGTCTCAGATTCAATACGTGCGTAGCCTTGGATCTGGTAGTCATCCGATGAGTCAGTGAGGCTGCGAATTTGGTCATTAAATTGTTGCTCAGACTCAACCATTTTTGCCCTGGAGATTGTCCACGCGCTCGCTCGCTGGGAAGCGAAGCCGTTGGTCTGCGCTGGAGTCTCAATGCCAGATCTGCCTACAGATTCACTTTCCGCATCATTGATTACACCGAGCTGAGTCCAGAGCTGTGCGTTGATCAAAGGTAAGCCCTTCAGCCCAGCCTGCGCGGCCTCGTCGGCTAGGTGCTTCGTCTGCCTATCAAGCTGCTGCTGTGCTCTTGCCGCTTCAGCAGCGAACCTCTTTTGGATAGACGCCGTTTCTTCTACCTTCGTCTGCTTCTGAATTTCACCAGCCAAAAACTTCCGCGTGACCGCCTCGATCTGTTCTTGTTCCTGAGCAGTGCGGAGAGCGTTACCCTGGAGCCCTGCATTGGTCGCCTCATTCTGCATCTGAATGATTTGGTCAGTCTCATGGCGGCGAAGCTCAATATATGAGGCCGACTGCTTGGCTAAAGCCTCAGCTCTGATGCGGTCTGCGGCATCTTGGCCGTCATTATCAGGAACCGTCACGAAATCCTTATCGCCAGGCTTCTTCCCTCTGTTCTGGATTGTCACCAGCATCGTGTCGAGTTCAGCGACGTACCGCTTTTGCTCTTCAGCAAGCTGATTTGCGTAGGATGTCTCCAGTTCAGGCTTTGCTGCTGATCCAGCGCCCGCTAAACCAACCAGTTCCTTATTATGGATATCCTCGTTATTCCGCTGGTGCCCCTGCATCATCCTGGCAATACTGCTCTTATCCTGCTGTTCCATGAGCTTGTTGAGGGTTGCGGCGTCCTTTGTAGTGAATTCCCCAAATGCCAGGCCTCCGGAATGTGCCTTCCTTTCTTCGAGGTCCAGAATTTGCCCGTTCAAGTCGTGGAGCATCCCGAGTTGGGTTTCCATGCCTCCCTTGTCGAAGAGTTCCAGGCGAGCCGCAGTCCCAGCCTTCTCGATGTATTTATCCAATTCCGCGTTCACGTCATAGTATTTCTCGTACAGGTTGTAAACCATCTCCCCCATGTGCGCGAGAATTTCCACCGCGCCGATGGCCACGAAGGCACTTCCGATGGCCCCAATCGCCGTACTCATCATCTGGCTGTTTGCGATCACCGATTGCATTGCTCTCGGGACGCGCAAGCCAAGATCTTCATTCATCAGCTTGATATTTTCCCGCGCACTCAGTGCGTGCCCGCCCACCTCATCGAGACCGACTGCGGCCTTTACTCCCGCAGCCTCACCGGCCGGGCCGATCGCATTGAGCTGAGCCACAACCTGCTGGACGGCCTCGGCGGAGTTGCCGTCCGTA
>CAIYET010000764.1 GCA_903925285.1 Candidatus Hydrogenedentota bacterium
ATCTGAGTCAGGACATCAACGCCTGGCTGCCGAAGGTGAAACCCGGGGGCTGGCTCAGCGGCGATGACTTCGACGCGCAGGATTGGCCCGAGGTGGTGGAAACCGTCAATGCCCTGCTACCGCGAGCGCAACCATGGTGCACGTGTCAATGGCGACTGCTTGTGGTCTGACATGCGACGACTCGAGCGCACTTGGGCGGTCGAACGTCGGAACCAACCCACAACCTCAAGGATCAAGGGATGCGTACTGCCGCTTGCCACGATTGCGCAGATAGGGGCTGATAGAATTGGCAGATGTTGGGCTTGGCGGCCCTCACGAGAGGCATCAATTCCTTCAATGTGGTCAGAACCGCTGGAAAGGTCTTTTGGAATCATCGGACGGGCTTCTTTGGGCGCAGTCTTTACTATAATCAGTCGCAATCTTCAAGGGATGTCCTGTGCTATTTGAACTCGAAACCGAGTATCTGCCCGGTGGCGAAATCTGGAAAACAAGATTGCCCTTCAGTTGAGTCACGATAAAACATATCGTTGTCGAATCATCAAACCGCATGTTCTCGCATTGGCAATTAATCAGGCATTCCCGCAGCAGGCAACTTCCTACGCTGTCAACATCGGCGCGCATGACGGCGTTTCGTACAATGATCCGGTCTACCCGCTGTTTCAGATGGGTTTCGCCGGACTGGCGATCGAGGGTGGTGATAATGAGGCTCTCGTTCGGAACCTATCGAGTCCGGCGGTAACGGTTCTAAATTCAACCTTGGTTGATCCCACCAATATCGTAACCATACTGCAGGATGCGCAGTGCCCGAGGACGAGTGATTTCTTCAAGATCGATATCGACGGATACGATGGACCGCTTCTCAAAGCCGTGCTTGAAGCCGGTTACCGGCCAAAGGTGTTGCAACTGGAGGTCAATCCCGAGTTTCCCCCGCCCATTGAATTTGCGGTCCATTATCATCCCGATTACCGGGTAGTTGATGATGCCGGAAGATTCAGCGGGTTCTACGGAGCTTCACTGGCATATATGTGTAAGGTAGCTCAGCCATACAAATATCGCTGCGTATATCTCGATTTTGTTTCCGACTGGACGCATGATGTCACTCTGGTACATGAAGATTATTTTGAGATTGCCATCGCTGTTTTTGGGGAAGATATTTGCACGAAAACTCTGCCTGAGTTTTACCTGGAACATCCTCCAGGGTATTCGCATTTTGCCGAGTATGGAATCGATTCATCGGCTTGGCGCTATCGCACTGATGTCCATGTTCTACTGAATGAAATCTGGACAAGCTGCATGCATGCCAACATAAGAAAACACGGCCATGCATCTGTTCCCTTCCATTTAGCGTGCTGAGGGGGGGCAGAGGCAATAACTCGATCCGAGCTACAGATGATTCTGCGCGCTGTTGTCCGGCTGTGACCGTGGCAGCCACAAGAACGCGGCTCCCCAGCGTCGTAGCCTGCGCCGACACCGAGCTCACCCTGTCCATCACCGTCGCCAAGTGCTATCAATCGGGTGTGACGGACGACAG
>CAIYET010000765.1 GCA_903925285.1 Candidatus Hydrogenedentota bacterium
CAGGGTCGGTGGTTAAGCATTTGTGCCCGTGGGTTGTCACCCACGGATACAAAACCGACATCCATCGACCCTGGAAGGGTCGTACTATGTCCATATCATCGTTAATAAAGGTCGACATCGTGCTCCTTGTGCGACCCTCCCAGGGTCGGTGGTTAAGCATTTGTGCCCGTGGGTTGTCACCCATGGCTATTCATGTTCCTCCCCTTCGGGGAAATGCAGTTGAGGCGACAACTTTCCCAAAGAGTGGAAGCTCTCTTATAAAGTCCGCTAAATTCGAAAGAGCCTTAATACGTCCACCGAGTAAAAACACTCCGCAAACCATCACCAATATGGCCAGAAGAGTAAGGAACGCACCCTGCCCAACAGGAAGCGATTGGCTTACCAGAACAAGATTATACTTTGTTTCTGTCAGACTGCCGGAGGGAATGGTCGCAACGAGAGAGACCGTATAGGTCCCCTCGTTCGTATACACGTGCGTCGGGTTGGGCATGTCTCCTTCAAGGATGATGCTGTCACCGAAATCCCACCGCCAATCAATGACCTCCTCCGTGGTTCCGGTAACTATCCCGTTGAACTCGACCGTTAACGGCGGCTTGCCCCACGACGGATTTGCAGCGAAATCTACCAAGGGAACTTCGCCTTCGCCCTCGCCTTCCCCGGCATATATCTCGATGGTGCCGTGAGGCGTCAAGTCTCTTCCGACGAGGCCAGGATAGGTGACCGGATAGCGTTGGACTTGGAATACGGCATTCATGTAGCCGCCGCGGGGATCTTCTGGAATCGTGTCGCCCTGGGTCATGGGGCCGCCGAGCACAACTGGGCAGAGATACCGCCAGACCATGTCGCCGGTCGAGGTCACTTCGATTAGATTGCCCTTTAGTCCCTCGCAGATCAGCGTGTTGCCATTCCACAAGCGTTGCGCTCCGGAAATCTCCGCAGAGTAGAAGTCCGAGGGCGTCGGCGCGCGGTAAGTCCAGTACAACGAACTCGGACCATAGGCGGCGCCTGCCGTCAGCGCGTAGCTTCCCAACGCATCCACTGGAGGAGCGATCTCATCAATGGTCGAGTAATTCCGGCTAATGCCATTGTTGAAGGCGAGGATATGGCCAGCGCCCGGACAACCGGAAGGTATCCACTCGGTGTCATGCTGCTGCAGGAGCATTTGATTGGCAGACGTCCCCGCGTCGTACTGCGAGGGATTGCCCCATCGGTACAGCAGGTCGCCTCCCTTGCTGTAGCGCCCTCCCGTGTGCACGGCGGCTTGGGCCATGGTGGTTTGGTGATCGATGACCCACAGTTCACTGTTCCCGCGAACGCTGAGGATGATCTGATCCAGATCGGCGCTGTAGCCAATCGAGTTCATGTGATTCCAGAACTGTGGAATCATGTTGCCGGAGCCATTCACATCGGCTAGTTCCGGGTGATTCGCCACCACGCCATAGTTGTTCTTCGAGGCGTCGAAATCCTGGATCAGGTGATCCCACGTGTGCCATTCCCACACGATGTTGGCGCCGGACGGAAGCGTTGGCTGGACCTCCACGACATAGTCGGGCAGCATGTAGCCTTGCGAGGCAATCTGCGGGTCCAACAGCGCTGGATTGAAACCGGCCGCGATAACTTCGGCGTACGTCTTCTTCTCCGCCGCCAGAATAATGACGTTGCCGTTGGGCAGCACCTTGAAATCGTGATGCCCGATGTAGTTCGTGGAAACGTGATTGTACTCCCAAACCAGGTTTCCATCCCAGTCGTACTCTTCAATGCGTCCGCCTTCGCCGCCGCCCGTAGAAGGCCCGCCCGACATGACCATGCCGGCGCGTATCATGTGGCCGTTCTCTAAGAGATAGGCGGTCCGGCCCGGTTCATACGCGCTATCCCACGTATGAACAACCAGGCCCGCGTTGTCGATCAAGTACGTGCGCGTGTAGTGCATCGGAGCCATAAGGGTGTATCCGGGACATGCGCCCGACAGGTTCATAAACAGGCCGACGGTTTGCGTCACGGGCAACGCGGCAACCGTGTACGAATACGTTTCCGTAGGAGCGCCAACGGGATCGGTCGTCTGGTTGGCTTCATTGTCCAGAGCAGTGATGAAGTAATGGACCGTCGTGCTGGCTGGGAATGCCGGAATCTGCGCGCCGTAGACGCCGTCGCCCGACGCACCGTCCTGGTGGAGTCCGTCGTCGAGCATGGCGACCTCGACGCCACTGCCCGTGGAAGCGGTCGTCACGACAATAGAGTCCAACCCGACGCGGTTGCCTTGCACGCTGCCGGTGAACTGGAAGCGCATCTTCAGGGCTAGGGTCAGTTCGCCCGCTTGCAGGTCATAGTGAAACTGTTGCCATGCATGATTGCTACCCGTCAGTTCGCTTAGGCGTGTCACATAACCGCTTCCCGCGTCGAGTTGGAAAGCCCAGCCATTGGTTCCGCTGAGTCCGTCGGCCCAGATCCAGAATTCGACGTAGCCGGACTGACCGCTCGTATCGATGGCGTTGGTCGTCTCGATCGACGCGGTCGTTGCGTTGGTAGTGGTAGTGCTGAATTCCATGCCACAGGGATTACCCGTCCCGTAGTTGGTTTGCGTTCGCTGTTCGATAGTGGTGTTGGCAGGCGAGGTAACAGTCCAAGCATTGTCGCATCCGCTGCCGGTCCAGGGTTTGACAGCCACGGTGGCCATGGTCTCTTGGAATACCGTCGTTCCTCCCGCTTTTTCAGCCTTACCCGCACTTGTGTCGTAGGTGAGCGTGGCTTCGCTGACGGCTTGGTCGTCGGTGATGCTGCCCGTGACCCAGACGGCCTGGCTGGATGTCGGGGCAACGGGCGTTCGTGCCGTTCCGGAGATCACGGGAGACGTGGAACTCCCTGACGAGACGCCGGTCCCGCTGACGGTCATCCGAATGGTGTAAATGGTTGTGTGTGCCGTGATGAACAGCGTGTGCCCGTCGACGCTTCCAAACGTCATGTTCGTCGGGATTTCCGGCACATCGATTCGGCCAATTTGGTTGCCGGCCGGTGAGTAAATGAGCACGTCCGTTTCGGCCATGTAGACGTTGCCTTCGCTGTCGATCGTCATGCCGTCGCACTGGACTGAGGCAAACAGCGTCTTTCCCGACAGCGTGCCGTTGGTGTTGACCGTGTACTTGTAGACCTTCGATGCCCCATAGTCGGCTGCGTAGAGGGTCATGCCGTCGGGCGTGCCGATAAGGCCATTGGGCCGGGTCATGTCGCTGATAACGCGCGTCACCGTCGTGCGGTCGGGCGTGAGATAGTAAATATGCTCGCCGTCCTGCGTTTGAGTTCCAGCGCCGAACAGCGGATCGGAAAAGTAGACGCCGCCATTGGGGGCAATCCACAGGTCGTTGGGCTTGTTGAATGCCGCGCTGTTGTACTGTGCCGTCAGGACGGCCACGTTCTGAGACATGTCGATTGACGTCAGGCGCTTGTTTCCGCCCTCGCAGGCCAGGAGATTTCCGGCGGTGTCGAAGAACAGGCCATTGGCTCCGCCGGAATTGGCCCGGAAGCTCGATATGACGCCATTCGTAGCGGACCACGTGTAGATCTTGTTGGCGTCCATATCAGAGAAGAATACATCGCCAGAGACATTGGCCGCCGGCCCTTCGGTGAAAAGATAACCGCTGCCGATTTGCTGCAATGTTGCCCCAGGGAACACGGGACTCGCAGCGCCACGCGCCACACGGAACCCGACGTGATACCACGGACCATTGGGATCGCCAGGTCCGCGGTAATAGCCCGGATCGCGATTGGCAACGCGTCCGTGTCCATACATATCCTGGCCATTAAACCAATTGCCGCCCCGCAGAGTACGATAGGGAAGGCTATCCGGCATCAGATCGCCCGTCGCAGGCCCGGTGGGATTGGCGGTTATGGTGTTATCCACGCAATATTGGTAGTAGTCTTTGCCATACCAATCGTTTGTCCATTGCCAGACGTTCCCGGACATGTCATAAAGACCATACCCGTTAACGCTGTTGGCGGTCTGATACGTAGTCTGACTTCCCGGCCAGCCGAAATCGGCTTTGGCGTAAAGCTGTCCGTTGTAGAAACCCACGGGTGTGGTGCATGGATCGCCCCCGCCTTCATACGGATCGCCAGACAAAGGCCAATTCGCCAACGTACCAGTGGTATTCGTATCGTCTCCCCAGGGGAACATGCGATAGGGATTGTTCTGGCCTCCGCGCCCGGCATATTCCCACTCGGCCTCGGTCGGCAGGCGATAGCCATTTTGGGTCAGGTCGCACGCGCCGGTTGTAAGGTTATAACATGCCGCATAACCGTCGCGTGCGCTCAACCAATTGCAGTACGCGATTGCCCCAAACCATCGGATTCCCGTAATGGGATGGCGATCGCGGTTGTCGCGAATGCTGAACGCGCTTCCGCTCCATTGGATTCGACTCGTCGGATCCGCCGCGTACGTGTCACTGTAGATTTCCGTTCCGCCAACGCCGTAGACATAGTTCGAACGCACTTCGACTACGCCTTGAGTCAGAGCCGCGTTAAGATAGTCGCAGTACTCGCGGCACGTGACCGTCGTTTTGCCCATGTAAAACGGATCGAGCGAGATCGTGTGGAGAGGAAGTTCATCGGTGGGATGTTCGGGATCGATAAACCCATGATGATCGCCCATCTCGAAACTGCCGCCCGGAATGCGCGCATACTCCGAAACGAATGCGGAACCGGACGTGCCGTCAACGGTGCGAACACAGCGAACCGCCAGTTGAGTCGTCTTGGCGGCATAACTCACAATGCCGTACTGGAAGTTGTTCGTCCAAGCCTGCGCCGCCGTATTGAAAAGCGTCGTAGACGACCAATAAGAAGTGGAGCTCGCGCCGGGGAAGAAGTCTGTGTCCACGGAAGGCGCCGTCATCGTCTCATCAGTGATCGACTGCAATTCCTTGACGTTGGGCAGCCGCCAGTCGCTGTGCCCGGCCAAACTCAGCCCTTCGGCATACAGCAGCGCATTTTCCCACGTCATCAATGTGGACACTTCACCCTTCTGCCACATCAGGCCCGTGTCCAGATCGGTTACGGTGCCATCAACGTTGTCTGTCAGATGATGGATCGGGCTTACTGCGACGGGCGCAGCGGCCCCGCGCACGCAGCGCGTATGGAAGCGCCTCGCGCCGCCCGCGCTGATGGTTTCTGTTTTTGGATGCGGCCCGATGCCGCCGCCGGCATTGGCAACCCAGATGCTGGTTAGGTCGCCCGCAAGCGCGTCTCGCGTCCACCAGTACTCCGCGGCGCTACTGGTGAAGAAAGTCGTATTCAACGCCGGATTGATCGCCCCATGATTCAACATGCTAAACAATTCGTGCGCGGTAGGCAGCCTCCAGTCCCCGTGTCCGCCCACCGTCAAATTCTGAGCGTAGGTCGCGGCTGTCTCCCAAGTCATCTCGCCGCCATCGGCTTTCTGCCACATCAAACCCGTGACATTGTCCGTAGTCGTGCCATTGCCATTGTCGGTGTACGACGGAGGATTGATGGAGTAATCGGCGTCTTCCCCGAAGGACGTCGTGAAACTCTGCGTCTGGCCGGTATCCGGCAAATCCTGCATGCTCCAGGCCTTGGCCGCCATCTCGGTAATTGTCGCGCCGGGCGTCATATCCTTGTCTTCAAAGCCTGCGAAGTCCGGGGTGTACCGATACGCTCGCAGCGTCGCATTCGTCATGGGCAGGCTGTCGCCAATACTCTTGACGACGCCCGTTTCGGTGACGGGGTTGATGTATTCCCAAACCACATCGCCGTCCGATGTCACTTCGACCAAGTATCCCGTCGCTGAAGCGCAGATCAGCGTGTTGCCGTTGGGCAGGCGCTGGGCGCTTGAGCCAAAGGGACTGAACAACGTCAGATTGCTTACGGAACCGTATTTCCACACAACCTGATTCGACAACTTCTGTGCGGCCTTGTGGGTGTCTTTGTCGAACGACCACGTTGTGTAGTTGGCGCTGGGTGGATTCACATAGTTGCCGGTGTCGACTCCACTCGAGTTACGGAAAGGGTTGATCTCGAAGACATACGATTGTGCGGTGCGCTGGAACAGATACTGATTGTTGTTGAAAACGAGGAAGTGACCCGCGCCCGACAGACCGGCGTCAATCCATTGTACGTTGTTGCTGGCGCCGATCTGTTTATTGCCATTCGTGGCGTCTTCCCAGTTCACGTTCACAGACGGCGGACTGCCTTGTGCGTAACGTGCCGGGTCGCCAAAGCGGTACAGGAAATCGCCTGCGCTGGTAGCCGCCAGCGCGATGCTCCCGGTGGGATTGCCCGCGAGAAACGTGTTGCCGTGGTCGATGACATAGAATTCGCCGAGTTCCGAATTGATAACGATCTGATCGAGCGTCTGGTTGTAATCAAGGCTGTTGCAGCGCAGCCAGTTGCTTTGCAGGGACCGTCCGGGCAGATTCAAGTCGATGCGTCCCGGATAGTCCGCGATGGTATTCCCGGAGCCGACGTAATTGGCCTTCGTGGCATCTACATCCTGAATGCCGTGGTCAAAGAAACACCACTCCCACACAACAGTCCCACTCGCATCCACTTCTACAATCGCGTCCGCCTGCGCGCCGGTATACGGGGCATTGGCCGAATCGCATCCGGCGGCAATGCACTGGGCATTCGTCAGATCCTTGTTTGCAATATACAGTGTGGCGTACGCATTCAACTTCGGGTCGTAGATCCGGACGAAATCATCGTGGGGATGATAGGTCGAGCGTGTTTCATAATATTGCCAACTAGCGACACCCGTCCAATCCAGTTCCTTAAAGCCGCTTTGCGCCAGACCGTTTGTCGCGGAATCGAGCAAGTTGCCGCTGTCCAGCAGGCGGGGATTCGTTCCAAGAGGCCACGTGTTGACCACGCGTCCAGCCATGTCCATCAAGTAGGTAGTTCCTTGGGCACCGAAAAGTGTATAGCCGCTATACGCGGACGCCGAATCCCAATACTGGAGTTCGGTGGGCCTTTGCAGGGCGCTGTATGCGCCGCCCGCGTATGGATTGTCCACGACGGTGCGGCCTGCAATGGTATTGCCCGGCGTCAGGGTGTGGCCGGAAAAAGCCGAGTAGGTCGGCGCATAGCGGTACGCCCGGAATATCGAGTTGATCATCGGCAGGTTGTCGCCGATGGTTAGCACGATGCCGTTGTTTGTGTTGGGAACGATGTACTCCCAGACCGCATCGCCCGTGGAAGTTACTTCTGAAATGTAGCCCTCGGTATCAGAGCACACCAACGTGTTCCCGTTCGGCAACCGCTGGGCGCTGCAACCGATATGACTGAACATCGTCAGGCTGCTCTTCGACCTGTACGACCACACAATCTGCTTCGAGACTTGTTTGGGCGTCTTGTCCGTTACCGCGGGATACGTTTCCGTGATGTAACCGGCGTCGGGCGGGTTCACGTAATGACCGGTGTCGACGCCGGCGGCATCCACAAACGGGTCAATCTCCAACGCGGCGGATTGCGGGGTATGCTCGGAGAGATACTGGGCGTTATTGAAGATCAGGAAATGCCCCGCCCCATTGAGTCCCGCGCCGATCCAGGAAATGTCGTGGGCGCCGCCAAGCTGCTTGTTGCCGTTCGTCGACAACGTCCAATCTTCGAGAACCGAAGGTTTTGCGCCCTGGTCGTACCGGGCCGGATCGCCAAACCGATAAAGGAAATCGCCCGTGCTCGTGGCCGCCAGTGCGATGCTGCCCGTAGGATTGCCGACAAGGAATGTTCCACCGTGATCGATCACGTAGAACTCGCCCTGTACCGAGTTGACGACGATCTGGTCCAAGGTCTGGTTGTAGTCCAGAGAGTTACAATGCAGCCAGTCGCCTTTCAAGGGATGCCCCGTCAGATTGATGTTCAGTTTGCCCGGATAATCGGCAATGGTGTTTCCCGTGCCCACGTAATTCGACTTTGCGGCATCGAAATCCTGAACGATATGATCGAAGAAGCGCCATTCCCACACCACGACGCCACTTGAATCCACTTCGACAATGGCGTCGAGTTGAGCGCCCGTTGTCGGCACGAACGCCGGATTGGCCCCTGTCGCAATGCACTGGGCCTGAGTCAAATCCACGTTCGCGATATACAACGTCGTGTACGCCGCAAGCTTGGGATTGTAGATGCGCGTGAAATCGTGATGCGGATGGTAGGTCGTGCGGGCATCAGTATACTGCCACACAGTGTTTCCGTCCCAATCCACTTCCTTGAACCCGCCGAACCCGCTGGGGTCGTCGTTCGAGGCATCAAGCACATGGCCGTTATCCAGCAGATGCGGATTGGTGCCAATCGGCCACGTGTGTACCACACGACCTTCCATATTCAAAAGATACGTAACACCCCGCGATCCGAACAAAGTGTAGCCCTCGAAAGCCCGAGTGGAATCCCAATAGCGCAACTCCGTGGGGCCTTCTAGCGCGTCATAGGCGTGCGCAACACCGAAGACGCTCACAGACAGAATGGCCATTATGAAAAGTCGCAACGAAGTATTCAAAGACATCCGTCCTTTGTTATGCCGACATTCATTGGTGCGCCCAACAGCGTTTGTTCTCATGACTTTCTCCTTCCGGTTTTCCTGACCAGTGTTTGAAGTCTACCAGGGGAAAATGAACGGCAGGCGCTAGATTCGATTACAAGATTGTCATGAAGAACGGTCTTGCGCAGGCCGTGCAAATGGAATACCGCAGCATCGCGGTGAACAACGGCGGCAATGGTCTGCCCAGCAACACGGCTGCGGTCGTGCTTTGAAGAACCCAACGCAGAGTTGCAAAGAACACAGAGAAACGCGGAATGACGATCAAGCGAGATCAAAATGAAAGTCCTTTGCGAACCGCTGCGGTCTCAGCGCCTCTGCGTTGGAAAGGACTCATGATAGGACGGTTTTCCCGAAACAGGAAATGGACGTGTTCTCGTTGACGCACGCGATGATTTCCGGTTATCAGACAAACCCCGGCGATTTCCCGAATGACGCCCATCGTCGGCGGCAAAGGCGGTTCGGCTTTATCAAGAGCGGCAATGAGGAGTTCTGGTTCAGCCCCGACTACCTCTTCTCCTCTACGATGGTTCCGGTGGAAGATGTCAAAGTTGTCTTCACTCCTCTCCCAGCCCTGCCGAATGCAAAAAACAGGCGTGCATCCTCCATATTTGTTGAAGGAACCAAACTTCAGGGCCAAATAAACCGCGTCCTGAAAGGCAGAGGTTGTGCTTTTGCAACCATAAACAGCCAGGGCGGGGAAAGCCATAGCCTCTTCCTGGAAACCGGCGAGGACCCTGCGATCGTGGTAGGCGCGACTGTGGAGTTCATTACGGGCGAGAATAAGGGGGGGCCTATGGGTACCCGCGTCAAGGTCGTTAGTGCTGGAACCTCATGAGACGAATGGAGCGTGGGCCCAACACGAGGGAGAATGTAGGGACGCTTCCCATAATTTGTAACGCACTCAGAACATGGACGATTCTCCATCGGTTGCATGGCCGGAAACTCACGGAAGTCCGCGTCCGCAGCATTTCCGTTGCGGAGGTGAGCGGCGGCGGGTCCATTGATACGTTCGCTTAGGTGGCGCTGTATTGGCCGGGCGCGGGGCCGTTGCCCGTGGCGGGGATCGTCGGTCTGGGCGCGCTGGTGTCGGTGATCGCGCTGGCGGGCGCGCGCAGGGTGCGGCGGCGGTAACGGAGAAACTTCGAGAATCAGCCCGATGGGCGTGCGTGTCGCGGCTTGCGAGCCTTTACATGGAAGGTCCATCCGTGGCATCATGTCTTTGTCTTGATTCATAGGAGAAGAAGATGCAGACAGAAACCGTCGAGCTGAACGAGGCGGCGGCTCACTTCAAGGAGCTTGTGCAACGTGTTGTTTCAGGACTCCACGTTGTTCTGAGCGAGGACCAGCGGCCCATTGCGCACCTGCTTCCGATGGGTGGACGCGTTCCGGGCTTGCATTCGGGAGCCATCTGGACCAGTGACGATTTTGATGCTCCGCTTCTTGACGAGTTCTGGCTGGAGGGCCAGTGAAGCTCCTTCTGGACACTCATGCCTTCATCTGGTGGGACAGCGAACCGGGGAAGCTCTCCCCTCGTGCGATGTTGCTGTGCCAGGATTCCGGGAACCAACTCCACCTGAGCGTCGCCAGTCTGTGGGAGATCCAGATCAAATTACATCTTGGCAAACTCAGGCTGTCGACGCCTCTGTCGGACATTGTCGCCGCGCAGCAGGAGGCGAACGGGCTTGTGCTGCTGAGCATTCAACCGAATCACACGTACGCGTTGGATGGTCTGCCTGCTCTGCACAAAGACCCGTTCGACAGGATGCTTATCGCCCAGGCCCGAATCGAGGGGTTATGCCTGATTACTCACGACGAGATTGTCCGCAAGTACCCCGTCGATGTCGAATGGTAGGGGCGGCGTGAGTGCTACAATCAGGGGGTGAACGACAACGCGGTGTTTGACCGTTCCGGCTGTCTTGGTTGGCAACGCGGCGGAGACTTTGTCGAGACATGCCTTGGACCGAACCATCCGGCGGGGCATTCTTGTCGCGGAAACGGAGCAAGCCTTCCGAAACGATTGCGAGATCGTCGAGGACTACCCGAGGACAAGTATGGTACAAGCCTTCTCGTGCTTGGGATGACGGACGATGGGCGCGCCCTGCACGTTCAAATCAGTTGTCCCAGCCACCCGCTACTGAAAATCATCACCATATATGAGCCTGAGCCAGGCGCTGGACCGTTGCCCGTGGCGGGGATCATCGGTTTGGGCGCGTTGGCGTCGGTGATCGCGCTGGCGGGCGCAGAGTGCGGCGTAGGGCGCGGCGTATCGCGTAGCGGAGATAACGGAGACAGCCCCATGGGCGTGCGTGTCGGCTTGCGCGCACGCCCGTTTGCGTTCTGATTCCATCTTGAATGAAGACGAAGTGCGGCATCTGTGTGAGGGGCTTGCAGCAGTCCGGTCTCCAAATGCTTGCTGCCGAGGCCAGCGGAACGCCGGTCTGTGCTCCGCACGATCATACTTTGAGATTTCCCCGAACGTGAATTTTCGATTGACTTTTTCGGTCCTCTTGTGGATAATACATTTAGACTTGCTGCCCGCTGGACATGGCGAAAGCCCCCGGCGGGTTTATTTTTTTGGAGGTCTTCCAATGGCGGTCGAGCCTGTCTGTAAACGCGCTGCGGTATTTGTGGACGGTCAGAACCTTTATCACGCCGCGAAGGATGCGTACAACTATACGTATCCAAATTACGATGTAGAGGCACTGGCACGGTCTGTCTGCATGACGCAGGGGTGGGATCTGCGGGGGTATGGGGTATGGGGTTTGTCGCACTTCTTCCCCAAACCCCAAACCCCAAACCCCATACCCCGGTCCTCTTGCCATCGATGTAATCCGCATGGCGCATCGGGGTGAGTACGACGTGGCGGTGATATTCAGCCAGGATCAGGACCTTTCGGAAGTCGCAAAGGAACTGCGCGTCATCGCCCGGGAACAGGATCGTTGGCTGAAAGTGGCGTCGGCCTTTCCCGCCAGCATTACGGCGCGTAATCGCCGGGGCATCGAGGCAACGGATTGGATTCGCATCGATAAGGCCACCTATGACTCGTGTCTCGATCCGCGCGACTATCGCCTTTCCCGCTGATTGTCGTTATGCAAGCGCAGTCCGGCGTTCATTTCCCGCTGCGAGCGATATCGACGGCGGTGGTATCACGATGCGGGTTCCGTTCGGTTTGATGACAATATTGTCATGAAAAACCACATCGTTTCGAGTGGTTGCTGCGTTATACTCCTTGCATGAACATACTCGTGGTCGAAGATGAGAAGTCTGTTGCCCGCCTTATCAAGAAGGGGCTGGAAGAACAGGGCTTCTGTGTCGAGGTGAGCCATAACGGCACGGATGCGCATGTGTTGGCTACAACGCGGCAGTACGATGTCATCGTGTTGGACATCATGCTTCCCGGGCGGGACGGCTTGAGTATCCTCAGGAGCCTTCGTCAACAACGGAACGCCGTTCCGGTGATCTTGCTGACGGCGCGTAGCGAACTGAACGAACGCATCGAGGGGCTTGATCTTGGCGCAGACGATTACCTGGCGAAACCCTTCTATGTCGAGGAACTCATCTCGCGAATCCACGCCGTGGTTCGGCGAACTTCGGGTGCTCCGTCGAGCATCTTCCAGGCGGGGGACTTGACCGTGAACTTCGTTACGCGGGAAGTCAAGCGAGGCGACCGGTCGATTCGCCTGACGGCACGTGAGTTTGGCCTGCTCGAATACCTGATGCGTTCGCCCGATCGCGTCTTCACGCGCACACAGATCATCGAACATGTCTGGGGCTATGACTTCGATCCGAATACCAATCTGGTTGACGTCTACATCAAACGCTTGCGCAAGAAGATTTGCGGCGATTCCGATGACGATATTATTGAAACGGTTCGCGGCGTCGGCTACAGGTTTGTGAAGCCATGAAACTCCGCCATTTCATACGGATCCGATCGTTCAGATTCCGCATCGCGTTGTTTTCGGTTGCGGTTTCGGGCGTGGTGCTGGCGGTCTTCGTAAGCCTTACATTTGCCGCCCTGCATCGGATCAGCGTGCAACGCATCGATAAGGACATCAGAGAATTCACGCACAAGCATCTTGTGCAGCCACCTGGTCCACGGCACTGGGAGCGCGTCGGCGATTCGCTGCGCTTTTTTCTGGAGGACGAGGACGAGAACACTTTCATCCTGTTGGTCAAGGACCATGACGGCGTCACGCTGTATGTCTCGCCGAATTGGCCTTGGGACCTGTCCGCCGATGAGTTTCCTGCGCCCGACGCATGGGGACGCTATCCGGATGTACGTCCTCAGCAAAGGCCGCCTTCGCGCCCGCGCCCTCCACCGGAAGGGGGACAGGATCTACAGCAGCCCGGCCCGCCCGATGGCCTACCGAAACCACTGAAGACACCGGAGTTCTCGACGCGCAATGCAGGCGGAGACAAATGGCGGATCGGCATGACGGGCAATCAGGACTTAACCATTGTGCTTGGGCTGAACCTGCGGCGCTTGAACGCCGAAATAGCCCAAGTGCGGCACGCACTCTTCGCCATACTTCCAATCGCCCTGTTGTTCGTCGCGTTGGGAGCGTGGTGGGTGTCGCAGCGGGCGCTCAAGCCCATCGAAGCGGTAACGAAGACGATCAAGCAAGTCAAGGCCAAGGGCCTCGACCAACGCATCACGGGCCAGAATGAAGATCGGGAATTCTCGGAACTCATTGCCGTCTTCAACGACATGATGAACTGGCTTGAGAGAAGTTTCCATCAAGCCATTCGATTCAGCGCGGATGCCTCTCATGAGTTGAAGACCCCGTTAACCGTCCTGCAGGCACAACTCGAGCAAGCCGTACACGAGGCCGCCCCCGGCTCGGATGAGCAGCGCCGGTATGTGGCATTGGGCAAGGAACTCCAGCGCCTCAAGAGCATCACTCAAAAGCTCCTGCTCTTGTCCAGAATCGATGCGGGCGAACTCAAACTGAATCTCCGGCCGCTGAATCTGAGTCAATTACTCGAGGGCATCGTCGAAGATACCGAAGTCTTGGCCCCTACACTCACGGTTGAAGGCGAACTCGCCCCTGACCTTTGGGTGATGGCGGACGCGGACCTCATGAAGCAAGTCATTCAGAACCTTGCCGCGAATGCCGTCAAATTCAACCATAAGGGCGGGTTTGTCCGATTCAAGCTTCAAGCCGACGACTCACAGCTCGATTTCACCATTGCCAATTCCGGCAAGGGGATTGCCCCAGAGGACCGGGACAAGGTGTTCACTCGCTTCTACCGAGGTGACAAAGCCCGCAGCCGGGGGGTCAGCGGGGCTGGCCTCGGACTCAGCCTGGCCCGTGAGATAATCCGGGCTCATCAGGGAGAACTCGTGCTCGAACCTACTATGGATGCAAATACGGTCTTCTCGTTAACGCTACCGAGAGCAAGAGTGTGACGGACGGATCTCGCCCCGACACAATCTCGCGTGTATGGCGGCCGTCGGCGCCAGAGTGTGCGTGAACCTAAAAAAGGCAGTCAGAATTCAGGAGTCAGAATTGTAGAGTAGGGAGGGGTTTTGAGTCCCCTCCCCCTCGTCAAACCGGACGTGCGGTTTTCCCGCATCCGGCTTTCCTGAAGATTTCAGCTTGAGGCATGCACAGGTTTCCTGGTTCCG
>CAIYET010000766.1 GCA_903925285.1 Candidatus Hydrogenedentota bacterium
AGGAAGTGGCTGCCAAGAAAAGGATCGGCTATGCCAGCCCGTATATGCCCTTCACGGCATGGGGACGTGTTGGCCGTGTGCTCGGTTTTTACCGGAGCTTCTACCCCGATTGGGATGACGCGTACTGCACGGACTTGCTCCGGCGGCTGAATCTGGGATGGGACGACAAGATCCGCACGTTGTCGTTCGGCGCCCGCACCAAACTCGGCCTCGTACTCGCCTTGTCGCACCGACCCGGTTTGCTGCTGCTCGATGAGCCGATCATCGGTCTCGATGCGGTATCGAAACAAGAGGTTTTCTCGGAATTACTCGATGCCGTGCGCGACGCCAACCGTTCGGTCGTCATCTCTTCGCACGACTTGTACGACATCGAACGCTTTGCCGACCACGTCGGAATCATCAAGAACGGCAAGATGCTGATCGAGGGGCCAACTGCGGCCCTTGTCGAGCGTTTCCGGATGGTGGACTGCTTCGCCCCCGCAAATGACGCCGCCGATATCACGCCCCACGGCATTCCGGGCGTATATGTGCAGCAACAGGACGGACGCCGCTGGCGAATGCTCGTGGACCAATCCGACGGCGCTATGGAACCCCTCAAGGCAAGAGGCATGACGGAAATCTCGGCGGCCCCGGTCACGCTTGAAGAACTCTGCGTGGCATTGGTCAAGGAGGTGTAGCGCATGAAGACCGTTATTATGGACATCGTCCGCCGCTGGTGGTGGTTGATTCTAGGCTTTGCGGTTTTTTCGTTCGCGCTTCCCGTGCTAAACGAACACCTGCAAATCGTCTGCCTGCTTTATACACTGTTCTACGGTTCGATGATTTTGTACATGGTAGGGATGCAGAACTACAAGAACCTGACGGTGTTGCCACTTGGCGTCGAGGTGCACGGCAAGGTGCTGTGGGTGTTGCACAGCGGCATTGTCACGCTGATCGCCTGCGTCGTGCAGTTGGTCTTCTGGCTTATCCAAGCCGTGTATCCATCGTTCGGGAGTCTCTTGCCGCAGGAGTTCTTTGCGGCATGCCTTCTTTACATGGGATTTGCAGGGGCCGTGCAACTCGCCTATGTCTTCGGCATGCGCATCAGCCGCGCGCTCGGTCTGCGCTACATAGTTGGCGGCTGGCTTGCGACCCTCTTGGACATTCCTATCATTGTGATGACCGCCTTGTTCCTCTTCCGGGTTCTCTCCAAAGACCTGGATATAGGCCCCCTCGGGCACAACCCCGTTTTCGGGACTGTGCTCGGCGCGTTCGTGACGATTTGCGGTCCACGCAAGGCATTGTTCGATACGCCCAACGTCATCGCCTTGGCAATCGCCCTGTGCTCGACGGTTCTCGCGTATCGCCTGTCCTACCAGGCCGCGGACTGCCTTCGCGCCAACGCCATGGCCGAACGCGGAGGCTTCTTCCGTTCGAGTAGACGCTCCGTTGTAGCGTTCCCGTCGCGCGCCATGAGTTATGCCCTCCCGTGGCTGCACGCCCTGAAGGTCGTCCTTATTGGATCTGCGGTCTTCCTGGCCGGTCTGTGCTGCATGTATCTCGCCTACCGTCTCGATCCTGCCAACACCATCCCACCGTGGGACCTCGATACAGGGCCCATAATCTTTGCCTACATCGCCTTCATACTGTTTTGCTTCCCCGCGCTTACCTGGGCCAGTTCACTGAAAAGCTTCCGGGTGCTGCCCATGTCGAGCATCCGCCTGACGCTGCTGCTCATGTCCAGCCCCCTACTCGCATTTCTCGCGACCACGATCCTGCTGGCATTGTTTCTACTGGCGCGGGGCGACCTGACCGTCAGCTTTGGCTCCTATCTTAGCGTCGAGGCCGTGGTCCTAAGCGCGGTGCTACTCACTTGTTTTTTGGCGCCGTTCTTCGGGGTCTACGGCATTGTCCTCTGGACGTTCGGTATGGCCATCCTGCCGGCCGCCGCCAGCCTAACCCCTGTATACGCGCCTTGGACGCCTCTTGTTGGGCTTCCGCTATCGTCCGTCCTGGGCGGTCTCATTCTATACTACATAACTGGAACTAGCAGGGCGTATCGAAATGCCCTGCAACAGCAACAAGCCCTCCACTAGCCGCCGCCCGAAATCCGTGGCATACACATTGCGCAGGACAAACCATCTGTACCGATCGGTGCTGTCCAAATTAGGCGCTTCACGTCGGCCTGCTTCTTGATTGCGTAAACTTATCGTGACGGCGCACTTGTGAAATTAGGCGGTGTGTGGTACATTTGCCATAGTAATCGTAGTGATAAAAACTCGGTGTGAGCGACTCTGTCTTTCGCGGGGAGTACGGAAGCGAAAAACGGCGTCGGGGCAAATGTGTTGGATTTTGGGGATGATTGACTATGCGTGTCTCGAGACGGGTGGCCATAGCAGTACCGCGGACGCCTGTGTTCAACCATCGCAACAGACATTCATTATTAGAGGAATGTAGGGAGAAGATCGTTATGCGTTCATGCACGCGCGTAGGGTTGTGGGTATTTGTCATTATCGGTTTGATCGTGTCGGTACCGGCCGTGGCCCAAGTGCCGGATGCCAAGGTCGATCCGAAAGCGCAAGCCGCAGTCCAGCAGTTTCAGAAAGGGCCGTCGGTCTTTATCGTGAACCAGGGGCAATGGGCCGATGAATCCATCCGGTTTGCATTGGACGGTTCTGGCGCGAATGTCGGCCTGACGGACCAAGGTCCGCGATTCCAACTGTTCAAGCGGGAAAAACCGGCAGACGATGCGGCTGCGAAGGCGAAGGATGGTGCGCACGTTCTCGGCGCCAAAGATGCCACTCAACCCGCGCCAGCCCAGATGCACGAGTTCAGCGTCGTATTCGACGGAGCCGCAAAGGTCGCGCCCGTCGGGCGCGGCAAATCCGAACGGATATTCAACTATCTCATGGGCGACGTGGCACGCCATCGCGATAGCGTCGGTTCGTTCAACGCGGTCTGGTACGAGGGCCTGTATCCCGGCGTCAATCTCGAAATCTCCGGCCAACGCACCGGCATCAAATACAACTTCCATGTCGCGCCCGGCGCGGACTACCGGGCGATCCGTGTCAAGTACGACGGCATCGACGGCCTGTCGCTACGCCCAGATGGAGCGCTCGATATCCGCATCGCCAACGGCTGGGACACCCTCGCAGACGGCGCCCCGTACATATACCAAGAAGTCAACGGCGAGAAGAAGACCGTCCCGGGCAACTTCACGCTAATCGACGACCACACCTACGGATTCGAGGTCACCGGCGCGTATGACTTGACGCTGCCGCTCACGATAGACCCCGAAGTCGTCTGGGGCACCTACCTCGGTGGAACAAGCGACGATAGCGGCTATGGTGTTGCGGTGGATGGCAGCGGGAACTGTTATGTGACGGGTGATACGTCCTCCTCGGGCTGGGTCAGCGGCGGCTGGAATACGACCTCCGGTTACGGTTTTGTAGTGAAGCTGAGCGCGGGAGGAGCGCACCTGTGGTCCACCTACCTTCTCGGAATTGGCAAAGCCATCGCAGTAGATGGAAGCGGGAACTCCTACGTGACGGGGTACACCGCGACGGCGGACTGGGTAAGCGGCGGATGGAAAACAACCTTTCTTGGAGGTACATATGACGCCTTTCTGGTGAAGCTGAGCGCGGCAGGCGCGCACCAGTGGTCCACTTACCTGGGCGGAATGGCTACGGACATGGGCTATGGCATTGCAGTGGATGGAAGCGGGAACTCCTACGTGACGGGTGATACCACGTCCTCGGGCTGGGTGAGCGGCGGCTGGGACACAGTGTACAACGGCGGCAATGATGGTTTCGCGGTGATGCTGAGTACGTCCGGTGCGCACGTGTGGTCGACGTATCTGGGCGGCACAATGGATGAGATCGGTTACGGTATAGCGGTGGACGGAAGCGGCAACTGCTACGTAACGGGATCGACGTCCTCATCGGGTTGGGTAAGCGGCGGAGACACGAGTTTGGATGGTATGTTCGATGCGTTCGTGGTGAAGCTGAGCACAGCGGGCGCGCACCTGTGGTCCACCTATCTCGGCGGAACAGATGGAGATGATGGCAAAAGCATAGCCGTAAGTGCTAGTGGCAACTGCTATGTGACGGGGTCCACCTCGTCTTCGGGCTGGGTGAGTGGGGGCTGGAACACAACCTATGACGGCGGCGGAGCCAGTAACAGTGGCGACGCTTTTGTGGTGAAGCTGAACGCGGCGGGCGGGCCGCAGTGGTCCACCTACCTCGGAAACACCGGCTACGATGCGGGCTATGGTATTGCGACGGATGGAAGCGGGAACTGCTACGTGACCGGGTTGACGAACTCGTTAGTCTGGGTGAGCGGCGGAGACACGAGTTTGGATGGCATGTTCGAAGCATTCGTAGTGAAGCTGAGTACGTCCGGTGCGCACGTGTGGTCGACGTATCTGGGCGGCACAATGGATGAGATCGGTTGCGGTATAGCGGTGAATGGCAGCGGCACCTGCTATGTAACGGGAAGGACAGGCTCTTCGGACTGGCTGAGCAACGGCTGGAACACGAATTTCAATGGGGGGGAGCTCTCCTTTAGCCATAGTGATGCTTTCGCGGCAAGGCTTATTGGTACCACCGGCAGTCTTCAGATGTATCTCGCGCCTGCCGAGGCCGTGGCGGCCGGAGCCAAATGGCGGCGGATGTACACGACGACGTGGCTCGGCAGCGGCGACACGGAGACGGGGGTGCCAACAGGCGAATGGCCAATTGAGTTCAAAGATGTTTTGGGTTGGACAAACCCAGTTGATACGGTGGTCGTGAGGGCCGGTATTACCACGATGGATGCGGCCGCTTATTCCCGCCCGGTGCAATCTCTGTCTTGGTCGACCTACCTGGGCGGAACGGACGGTGATGAAGGGCATGGCATCGCGGTGGATGGAAATAGGAACTGCTATGTAACGGGTATGACGCGCTCCTCGGGCTGGGTGAGCGGTGGATGGGACACGAGCTACAACCACACACCGGGTTCTGGCGCCGATGGCTTCATCGTGAAGTTGAGCCCCGACGGGGCACACCTGTGGTCTACCTACCTCGGCGGAACGGGTTTGGACAGTGCCAATGGCGTAGCTGTGGATGGTTCCGGGAATTGCTACGTGGCGGGTTCTACCGGTTCCGGGGGCTGGGTGAGCGGGGGCTGGGATACGACTTACAATGGAGGCGGCGACAGTTTCGTCGTAAAGCTGAGCCCCATCGGGGCGCATTTGTGGTCTACCTACCTTGCCGGTACGGACTCCAGTTGCAATGGCATCGCTGTAGATGGAATCGGAAATTGTTACGTTACGGGCAGCACGCGCTCCGCGGGTTGGGTGAGCGGTGGCTGGGACACGAGCTTTGGTGGTTTTTGGGACGGTTTCGTGGTGAAGCTGAGCACGGTGGGCGCTCACCTGTGGTCCACCTATGTCGGCGGATCGGCGAATGATGAAGCCTATTCCGTCGCAGTGGACGGAACCGGGAATTGCTACGTTACGGGTTACACGTCCTCCTCTGGCTGGGTGAGCGGCGGCTGGCAGACAACCTACATCGGAGGTAACTATGACGCATTCGTTGTGAAGGTGAGCACGTCGGGGACGCACCTGTGGTCCACGTATGTTGGCGGAACGGGCGACGAGTGGGGCCGTGGCATTGCAGTGGATAGCACCGGCAACTGCTACCTGACAGGAGAGACGAACTCGCTGGGTTGGGTAAGCGGCGGCTGGGACATGACGTACAACGGCGGCACGAATGACGCATTTGTTGTAAAGCTGAACGCGTCGGGGACACACCTATGGTCCACATACGTTGGCGGAACGGGCGACGAATCGGGCCGTAGCATCGTGGCGGATGGAAGCGGCAACTGCTATCTGACAGGAGTGACGTGCTCTTCAGGTTGGGTGAACGGCGGCTGGGACGTGACGTACAACGGAGGCTGGAGTGACGCCTTTGTTGTAAAGCTGAGCGCGTCGGGTACGCACTTGTGGTCTACCTATCTCGGCGGAATGGAAGTTGATGAAGGCTATGGTATTGCAGTCGATGCAAGCTGGAATTGCTACGTGACGGGAAACACGAATTCCTTGGGTTGGGTGAGCGGCGGCTGGATGACCACTTTCAATGGAGGTACAGGTGACGCGTTTGTACTCAAGTTGACATCGGATCAGACACCTAACACGCCGGGGAGTACCGACCTCGCCGTGGATGGCATTACGTGGACGTGGGACGATGTCTCGGACATTGAAACGGGCTTTAACGTTTATGCCGATCTAGGCGCGGGTCCGCCGTCCACGCCGCGGACGGCTGTGAACGCTACGGCATGGCGGTGGGACGGCTTATCTCCGAACACGCAGTACGCGTTCCAGGTCGCGGCAGCGATGGGAAGCTGTGAAACGGGCAGAACTGTCAACTATAGTGCCTATACACTGATCGAAGCCGTGTCGGACCTTGATTTTCCTTCTGTGACGGCGAATTCGATTGCCGTGGCAGCGGTTAACACGCCGAGCAACCTCTCGTCCGGGGCGTCCGGGCTATACTTCTGGAGCACGAGCGCGGGTGCGAATTCAGGCTGGCGGACTACCAACGCCCCATGGACCTGCACGAATCTGACGCCAAATGCCCAGTACACCTTCGGTGGGAAGTCGAGTAACTTCGCCGGGATCGAAACGCTGCCGATCACCGCACGGAAATACACCTTGGCGGCGGTCGCGCTGGCGCCGACGGCAGTAAACAGCGGGATTCAAACCATTGACGTGGGCATCAGCGGGGACGACAATCCCGCGGCAACCCTGTATGCGATCCAGATCTCATCCGTGAGCGGCAATTCATGGGTCCAGAGAAATGGCACGGTGGGATTGTCGCCGGACTATCAGACGGGGCTCCTCTGGGGCACCAAGACAGTGACGGGGCTGACGGAGTTTACCGACTACACCTTCACCGTGACCGCGCGCAATGGCGACGGAGTGGACTCGGCGCCCGGTCCGGGCACGACGGCGAACTCAGGCGGGCTTCTGCCTTCCACAATTACATGCTTGCCGGACCGGGACTCGCTGACGTTGGGCCAAAGCCTGACGGTATCCGGTACAATCTCGCAGACGGCGGGCGCGGGGATAGTCGTCTCATTCACGACGCTATCCCCGTCCGGCACGAGCAACACGGCATTCCCCGAAGCGCTGTCGCTGGGCGGCGGGGTATTGAACTACAGCCGGGCGTTCTTTCCGACCGAGGCGAGCGAAGACCGGACGGCATGGCAGTTGACGGCGAGTTGGCTCGGCGACAGTGAGTATCTCGGCGCGACGAGTTCGCCTGTGACGTTCACGGTGGACCGTGCACAGCCGCAACTGGCCTTGACCGTGTCTCACACGGCGGCGTTGGTGAATTTGGGGGGGGTAACGAATTTCCACGTGAATGCGACATTCGGCGTGGCGAATTGGCCGGACGACCCGAATTTGCAGGAGTTGTTGCAGTGGCGCACGGTCCGGTTGTCGGTCATGAAACCCGATGGCTCGACGCCGTTCGCGCTGTTGACGGCGACGACGGATGTTAACGGGGTGGCCACATTCACGACGGCGGATTTCCCGCCACAGATGTTCCAGGAGACGGGCCTGTGGAAGTTTATGGCGGAGTTCCAGCAGGACGCGAACTTCAAA
>CAIYET010000767.1 GCA_903925285.1 Candidatus Hydrogenedentota bacterium
GGGCTAACCGTTTGAGTGTTATTATTGGCCATAGGCCGGTTTCTGTAGTCTCGATAAAGTTTTACTGCACCCCCCCGAAGGCTTGACAAGGCGCACGGATGCAGGCACAATGAGTGGCGTTCCATGTGTATGTCCAACGCCTGTTACTGGCAGGAACAAGGCGTTTGGCAGTGGCTCGTGCAAACGAAGAGGGAGAGGAAGTCATGATGAGCAAAGGGACATTGGCGGGTGCAGCGGCATTTCTGATGTGCGCAGGTTTTCTTGCGGCGGTCTTTGCGGCGGGGGACGGATACGCCCAAAGTTCGACACCTCGCGACTCGACATGGGTAGCCAACGGGGACGTTTCGGCCATCGCTGTAACGCCAACGGTGACGTACATTGGCGGGAGTTTCAACTATGTCGGACCGCACACGGGTAACGCTGTGGCCATTGACGCAGCCACAGGGTCGGTCAACTTACCGTATCCCAAGCTCAACGGGGCTGTGTATGCCTGCGCAGCGGACGGTTCGGGCGGATGGTATGTCGGCGGGACATTTACACAAGCCGGCTCCGTACCACGAAACAATCTCGCGCATGTCCTATCCGACGGCTCTGTGGATGCCGTCTGGAATCCCGGCGCGGACGGAATGGTTAACGTCCTTTCGGTAGTGGGCGCTACGGTCTACGTGGGCGGAGCATTTGCGAACATCGGCGGCCAGGCGCGGAACCGTCTTGCGGCGCTGGATGCCGCAACGGGGCTGACCACGGCCTGGAACCCCAACGTGAACGGGACAGTGAACTGTCTGGCCATCTCGGGTGGAATAGTGTATGTGGGGGGCGGGTTCAGCAACATCGGCGGCCAGCCGCACTACAATCTCTCGGCGGTGGACGCGACGACGGGCCTTGCGTCGGCCTGGGCTCCTAATCCGAGTCTCTCTGTCTACGCGCTGGCCGTTTCCGGCAATACGGTGTACGCCGGAGGGGCGTTTGACATCATCGGCGGCCAAGACCAATTCTACCTCGCGGCGGTAGACGCGACAACGGGACTGGCTACGAGTTGGAATCCCCATGCAGGCGGACAAGTCTATGCAATAGCGCTATCGGGAAACACCGTGTACCTCGGCGGGCGTTTTGCGAGCATGGGCGGCCAGACGCGCCGCAATCTTGCCGCACTGGATGCCACAACGGCCCTGGCTACGGGCTGGAATCCGAACGCTGGAGGCGAGGTCCGCGCGCTTTCGATTTCGGGCGATACGGTATACGTGGGAGGTCTTTTCACGACAGTCGGCGGCCAGAACCGGAACCGTGTGGCGGCATTGGATAGAACGACGGGGTTGGCAACCGCGTGGGATCCGAACGCTACTGATACCGTTCGCACGATATCGGTATCCGGCGGCATGGTATACGCGGGCGGCGATTTCACGAGTATTGGAGGAAAGACGCGCCATTCCATCGCCGCCTTGGACACCACCACGGGCGTGGCGACGGACTGGAATCCCGACGCAGGCAGAGGCAGCTATGTCGCCTATGTGTATTCGCTCGACATATCGAACGGAACGGTATACGCAGGAGGGTACTTTGCAAATATCGGAGGCCAGGCACGCAATAATATCGCGGCGCTCGACGGCGCCACGGGTTTGGCAACGGACTGGAATCCCAATGCGGACAGTAGCGTTGGTGCATTGGCAGTGTCCGGCGGCACCGTCTACGCGGGAGGGGACTTCGCGAATATCGGAAGCCAGCCGCGCAATTCCGTCGCCGCGCTGGACGCGGCCACAGGATTGGCCACGAACTGGAATCCGGACGCGACGACAGGCGATCCCATCTCTCACGCCAACATCTACACAATGTCCGTTTCGTCTGGGACGGTATATGTCGGCGGCGAATTCACGAGTATAGGGGGCCAGGCGCGCAACTGTCTCGCCGCGTTGGATGGCTTGACCGGGCTCGCCACGGACTGGAATCCCGATCCACGCGAGGATATTTTCGGTGCAAAGGTCTCCGCATTGCTGATATCGGGAGGTACGATATACGTGGGGGGGTATTTCTCGCTCATCGGAGGCCAAGCGCGCTACGGTATCGCGGCGCTCGATACGGCGACGGGGTCGGCCACGGACTGGAACCCCAGCGCTGACAACGGGGTCGAGGCCTTGTCAGTATTTGGCGGCACCGTGTACGCGGGCGGCTATTTCACGAGCATCGGACATTATCCTCGTGCGGGAATCGCGGCCTTGGATGCAGCGACCGGTGTGGCTACGGACTGGAACCCCGGCGCTGACAGCACGATCAGCGCCTTGGCGGCATTTGCTGGCGCCGTGTATGTGGGAGGCTATTTCACGAGTATCGGTGGTGAAGCGAGACGTGGATTCGCCCAATTCGACCCGCTTCCACCCGACGCGCCGACTAATCTTGGGGCCATAGTCGATGTGCAGAACCAGATTACCTGGACATGGTCCGATAACTCGAACGATGAGGACGGATTCAAGGTATGGGCCGCCCCCGGCGCTGGACCGCCGACAACGCTACGAACGACGACGGCCGCCAATGTCGAGTCTTGGGACTACACGGACTTGGCCGCCAACGCGCAATACGCCTTCCAGGTGGCGGCGATGAATATCGTTGGGGAAAGTGCAAGGACAAACGCGTATGCGGCGTGGACACTGATCGAGCCGGTGACGGATCTGACGTTCACCGCCAATACGGACACGCTTCATGTGGCTTCATCGAACACGCCGAGCAACCTCTCCGCCGGGACCTCCGGCCTTCAGTTCGCCAACACGACGGCTGGAACGAACAGCGACTGGCAGCAAGACATGACGCCGTGGGCATCGTCGGGCTTGACACCCAACACGCAGTACGAGTTTACGGGCAAGTCGCGTAATGGCGAATCGGTGACGACGGAGGCGGTTACAGGGTTGAAATATACGCTGGCCGGACCGCCGTCCTTCGCCAACAATGTGACCTGCGACAAGTCGCTCGGCACTCTGTATCCGGCGGGAACGACGTTCACGTTCAGCAACCCGGCAGGGTTTGGCGCGGGTACCCACGGCGGCAACGCGTACAGAGCGAGCAAGTTCAAGCAAGCGTGGGATACGAACACGACGTATACGTTCACCGGCACGGAAACCGATTGGAACACCGGGCCGCTTGCCGCTGCTCCGAGCCTATCGGGCGACTACTATCTGCACCTGCAATCGTTCAACCAGGAAAACGTCGCGGGCGGCACATTGGATTACGGTCCGTTTGCCCTTGACGCTGCCCCGCCGGCGGCACCGGTGATTACGGCCCCGAACGGCGGCGGCGACTTCCTGACGAAAGTTGCGGCGTTGACGTTGAGTGGGACGTGCGCGGCGGACACGAACGCCGTTCAGGTGAACGGCTCGGATACGGGCGTGACGTATACGCCGGGCGCGCTCACGTGGTCGTATTCCACAACACTTGCGACGCAGGGTGCGAACCTGTTCAGTATGATAGCCTTCGATCTGGCCACGAACATGTCAGAGGCGGATATCATCACGGTAACCTATGACAATATCGCTCCGGCAGCGCCGGTGATTACGGCCCCGAACTCTGGCGGCGACTTTACGACGAAGGTTGCGGCGTTGACGTTGAGTGGGACATGCGCGGCGGACACGGACGCCATCGAGGTGGGTGATTCGGCCATGGGTGTGACGTATACGCCGGGTGCGCTCACGTGGTCGTATTCCACAACGCTTGCGACGCAGGGTGCGAACCTGTTCAGTGTGACAGCTTTCGATCTGGCCACGAACGTGTCGACGCCGGATACGATCACAGTAACCTTCGACAACATCGCTCCGGCGGCCCCGGTGATTACGGCCCCGAACAGCGGCAACGACTTCACGACGGACGCCGCGGCGCTGATCCTGAACGGCACATGTGCGGCGGACACAAATGCCATTCAGGTGGGTGATTCGGCCACGGGCGTGACGTATACGCCGGGCGCGACCACGTGGTCGTATTCCACAATGCTTTCGACGGAGGGCGCGAACCTGTTTAGCGTGACGGCTATCGATCTGGCCACGAACGTGTCTGCGGCGGATACGATTACGGTGACGTATGATTCGATTGCGCCGGTCCCAGTTGCGGGACTTATCGGACTAGGCGCCTTGCTCGGCTTGCTCACAATCGCCAGCGCAAGGAAGATGCGTAAGAAGTAGCTCCATAACAACGAAGCATTCGCGATACAGGACAGGCTATGGGCGTCAAGCTCGTAGCCTGTCCTCCTTATGAGCGTCAACCGATACGAAAAGAAGAACGGCCTTCCTGTGGTCATCGCTACCATGTCGACACGCGCACGATGCGTGCGAGGAAACGCAAATCCGGCAGTTGACATAGGCGATGCTGCCAGCTCCAATTGCCATTTTTTTAGGATGAACGGCAACAATACGGGCGGTGGAACTTGATCGAGGTGCGGTAGCGTGTGCGTGGGCTGACAGTTTAAGTATTATTATCGGTCGCGGGCCGTTTTTTGAGCGTCTTTCTAAAAATTTTACTTGACAGATGGAGGGAATGGGTGCATTATGATGAATAGAGTGTAGGCAGTATTTTCTTGTGGAGTTCTTTTTGGCTATTTGAATTGGGGAGGGTAGTGTTAATGGAAAGCAATCGTCGATTTTTTGGTGTAGCAGGATCATTCCGCCTTGGCGTCCGTTTAGTGGCGTTGGTGGGGCTGTCGGTGGCGGCGCTCACGTTATGTGCAGCAGCCGATATCTATGACAGCGATGGATCGTTGGGCGATCTGAGCGTATCGAGCGGCACGATTGCCATCGATACGGACGCGTTGCAGATGGCCGTGAACGGCGGTACGCCGTTCGTCGGCGAGCTGGACAGCGGCGTGTGTGTGTTCCGCTTCCAAACGGTCAATGTCGCGGGCGCGGTTACGGTGAGCACGACTGGCTCGCGGCCATGCTCGATCGTCGCGAGCCGCGACATGTACTGGGACGCGAGTTTCAGTGCGGCGGCGCCTAATGCGGGCATAGCGCGTTTGGGCGGCGGCGTGGGCGGCCTTGCCGGCTACGGTGGCAAAGGCGCCACGGGTGGCAACGGTGGCGCGGGTGGCGCGGGCAACAGTGGCGGCAAAGGCGGCGACGGCGGCACGAGACGTCCGACCGGTGGGGGCGGCATTGGTGGTGCCGGGCAAGTCGGCGGCCAAGGTCTAGCGGGCCTTCCGGGCTTTAATGGTGTCGTTGGTGCGGCGGCGGCGGCGGCGGGTGCGGTCAATGGCGCAACGAACGGTGCCGTGGGCGCGCTGGGTTTCAATAACAGCGGTTTGGCAGGTATTGGCGGTCTCGCCTCGAATGGTGGTAGCGCTGGCGTGTTGGGTACTGCCGGGATCGGCGGTATCGCATCGGCCAGCGTCCCGGCGGGCGGTACGGCGGGCGGCCAGTTGGGCGTAAATGGCGGTAATTCGTTTGCGGGTAATGCGGCGCCTGCGCTGGGCGCAGTCACCGGTCCTGTGGACGGTGGCAGTGGCGGTGCGGGCATTAACGGCGGGCAAGGCGGTCTTGCGCTGAATGCAGCCATCGTGGGTGATGCCAACTCGCTGAACCTCGTAGCCGGCAATGGTGGCGGCGGTGGTGGCGGTGGCGGCGGCGGCGGCGGCGGAGGTGGCGGCGGCGGCGGTGGCGGCGGCGGCGGTGCGACCGGTGCGGGCGGCGGTGGCTCTGCGCTTAATGGCGTTAACCTCTGCACGGGCGGCGGCGGCGGCGGCGGCGGTGGCGGTGGCGGCGGCGGCGGCGGCGCTGGTGGCAACGGTGGTGGTGGTGGCGGTGGCGGCTCTAGTGGGACGATGGCTGGCAATGCGGGCGTCAATGGCACGAAAGGCGTTGTGAGCGCGACTGCGGCAGGCGTAGGCAAGACCGCTGTCAATTGCAATGGTGAAAATGGCGCATCCACGAACACGGGGCTTTGGACCAACCTTCCGTTCGTGCTTGGTGGCGGCGGTGGTGGTGGCGGCAATGGCGGCTCCGGTGGCACGGGTTCGGTAGGCGGTGCAGGTGGCCTCGGCGCCACGGGCGCTTCCGGCGGCGGCGCATTCGTGTTGGCGGCAAAAGGCGTATTGTCGATAGGTACAAGTATTGACCCTGTTCTCTTGGATATTTCGGCGGGCAATCCGGCGTTGGGCGGTGCGGGCGGCACGGGCAACACGGTTGTCGCAGGCCAAGCGGGCGCTCTCGGCGCCGAGGGCGGTACGCGCGGTAACAATGCGACTATGGGGGTGATTCCTAATAAAGCCACCTCTGGTTTCGGCGGTAATGCCCGCACCATATTGGGCGGTTTGGGTGCTACAGGCGGTAGTGGCGGCTTGGGCGGTGCGGGCGGTACGGGCGGCCAGGCTGGTTATGGTCTCCCCGGCATGGTGAAACTCCAAGGATCGGTCATATTGGCCGAGGGCGCGAGACTTTTGGCGAACAATGTGTCTGGCGCCGCGCCTGGAGCAAACGGCGCAGCGACCCAAATCTCGAATATGACTGCTTCGGCGCTGATCGACCATGGGGTGATCGTGCCGTTGGCCGGTGGTGTGCATGACGGCACCCCGATCATTCGCAATATCGTCAATGACGGCCTGCTCAAGGCCCCGAACAGCTTAGTGGGCGGCGTGCCTACGCCGCTTGTGGGCGAGATGACCGATGACGTGAGCGGCGCTGATGTGGATCCGGCGCCGGTCGGTTATCTAAAGCCGGGATATTGGAACGAGGCGCAAGTGGACGCTTATCTCGGTTCGATCATTCCAACGCCGCTGTACGTGCTCCTCTCGGGGACCGGCGGTACAACCGATAGCGTCTTCGATGGATTCGACCAACTGGTGATCAAAAATTCAACTGCGGACCCGTTTTCCGACGTATATTTACAAATTGCAACTGACCCCCCGATATCAATCGCACTGGCCGCCGGCCAGTCCATGACGACGACTTTGCCGGCCGGTACTCCTGTGAAGGTAGCGCGCGCCGTCAGCGTCGCCACGGAGCCATATACGCCTCAACTGTTGTTTGTGGGGCAAACGGTTACTCTCGACGTGACAGCGGCAAACGGGTTCCCAAATGCCACGGCCGTTCAAATGCAATGGCAGAAGTACAACCCAAACACTGGGGATTGGGATGCGGTCCCGGTGTCGGGCGGCTCGTATACGACGCCCCCGGTGACGCTCGCGGATGATGGATCGATATATCATTGCGTGTTGACGGACGGCGTTCCCAGCCGGACCGTGACCAGCGACGACATCACTCTGGAAGTCGCGGCTGTGTTCACCCTCAGCGATATCCTCCCGGTGGCCGGACGCAAGTACGTGGGCGATTCGTTTAAGTTCGCCGTGGTGCCTTCCGGCGGCTATGGTGAGAAGACCTACGTCTGGTTGCTCGACGGGAATCCGGTCCCCGCCAGCAATACCGATGCACTGATAATCAATCCGTTGGCGCTGACGGATGGGGGCACGTACTCGTGCGAAGCCACGGATGCGTGGCTGAGCCCTGCCTCCTCGAACACGGCTGGGCTCGAAGTCAAGAACCATATCGCAATCGCGGGTTCGGGTCAGCCGGTGGGTGGAAAGTACTATGAGGGCGATGCGAAACGGCATGCGTTTACGGTCGTGGCGACGGGCGGTTTAGGCCCACTGAACTATGCATGGAACCAGAATTACGACGGGCTAGGCGGCAACACCCCGACGCTCCTGGTCGGGCCGCCCATGACGCTTGCGGACGCGGGGTTCTACTCCTGCCTGGTGACGGACGACTTCACGGAGCTTTCGTCCAACACGCCTGAACTTGAAGTGAAGCCAGTCCTGAGCATCACGACATTGACAGGCGGTATCGTGCCCAAGGGCGGTTCGCATACCTTCAGCGTGTCCGTCGCGGGTGGTTATCCGCCTTATAACTACGAGTGGATGAAAAGCCCCGATCCGTTGGTTCCGGCAGTCACAACGAACCCCTTCACGCTGTTCCCGCTCGACTACCCGGATAGCGGTAGCTACAAAGTCAGCGTTACCGACGCTAACTCGGGCGTGATCGACTCGAATAGCGCGGTGCTGACTGTCGTGGACGCCGTGCCTGTGGCCGGTCTCACCGGTCTTGCGCTGCTGTTCGGCGCGTCGGCCCTCGTTGGCGTCATCGGCACACGTCGCAAGAAGTAGCTGTCAGCTAAAAGTCAGCGTTATCCGAGCCGCCGCCCCGATACGGGGCGGCGGCTCTTCGTGTTTGCAGGGCATGATATTGACGCATGGCTATCAACCTACGTTTCGGGCATTTGTCTAAGAGGTAGGTCAAGCAAGCCGATTTCCCCAAAGCTGTCGGGGTATTGCGAACGGTGCAGGGGATCAATCTGGACTCGAAGGACTTGTCCTGCTGTTGGGGGCGTGTTGTGCGAAACGGGCCTCAGGACGGTTGGCGCGGCAACTTTTGAAAGCGTTCGAGTAGTTCTGGGGGAACGGGCAATCCGGCCGTACGCAACTGTTCGAGGACGCGCTGGCTTTGCTCCGCGTTCATCGCGCCGCAAACCGGGCCGAACAAGGGACTCCATCCAAGCGGCAACACAGGGGCGCGTTCGTACGCGGTGCGAATCGCGGCCATGGCGCCGTCGTTGTCAGCCGTATTCGATAGCGCGCGCCACAGCAGCCAGCATGGGAAGGGATCTGCGGGTGTGTCGGCCCCGGCCTTGCGCGCCTGGGCGACGGCATCGGCGGGACGCCCTTGCCCAAGCGCCTTCGCTCCTTCCCATGCGGCGCCATGCAGTGCGTCCGGCGCGATGTCCGCGCACAACGCCGCAAGCTGCGGCCCATATTCGGGATTGATTCGAATCGCGCGGTACAACGCCGGGACGGCCAGCGCGTTCGCGTGGCGTTCGGCAAGCGCTATTGCCAGCCGGAGCGCCGCTCCGCCGGTGAAGTCAGGCATGTAACGAATCGCTTCGCGGAACTTCGATACAATCGGATGCGCGATGTTGCGCGCCAACGCATCGGCGACGGCATCCATCGGCAGACTTGGGATGGGAGGGACGGCCATGGGTGTCGGGGCGTGCGGCCCGCGCGTGACGCGATACGCGATGATGCGCCGTTCGCCCGGAAAGTCGCGCATGGTGAATTCGAGTCCCTGCGATTGAAGTCGCTGTTCGAGATCGCCGCCGCCGCGCA
>CAIYET010000768.1 GCA_903925285.1 Candidatus Hydrogenedentota bacterium
CGCCTCGCCAAGGACTTCGAGAACCTCAGCCGCAATGCCTTGGCATTCCTCCAGCTTGCATCAATCCGCCTGATGCTGCGAAAGCTTTGCAACCCACTATGAACTTTTCGGACGGACTCTAAGATCGACGACGCATTTTTGCCCGACCTAACCACGCGGAAGAAGTTCGCCGCCTCTCGGGTTCCCAAGCTTGCCGACATTGCCCTAGACGAACTGCTCAGTCTCCAACCCTCCCGGCTTGCCAAAAAGATCGAGGGCGCCCAGGTCATCATCGTGCGATCCCAGGAGATCGACCATGCCGGCGAGAGAGGGTTCACGTTCCAGGCTCGGCAGGTGATGGATACGGTCATCGACAACTTGGCGCGAGCTATCCGCAAGCTCGCAGCGGCGGGCGTCGAGCATTGCGTGCTCACCGCTGATCACGGGCATCTTTTCTTCCCATCGGACCGGGACGAGTCCATGCGGATCGACGCGCCGGGGGGCGATGAGATTGACCTCCATCGTCGCTGTTGGATTGGACGTGGCGGCGCAACCCCGCCTGGTTGCGTTCGGGTCACTGCCTCCGCACTGGGGTACGAATCCGATCTGGATTTCGTGTTCCCCATGGGGAGTGGGGTCTTCAAAGCGGGCGGCGATCTCGCCTTCCACCATGGTGGCCCCTCACTGCAGGAGATGGTCATCCCGGTTGTCACTGTCCGCATGAAGGCGAGAGAAACAGAACTGGCGAGCGCAGGACCGGTGACGGCGAGCGGTCTGCCAGACGCGGTCACGAACCGCATATTCAGCGTGACGATCCAGCTCGACGGGAAGAATCTGTCGCTATTCTCGAACGAATTGGTGGTGCGGCCGCTGCTGATTTCAGCCGGAAAGCAAGTCGGCGGAGTGGGCATGGCCGTCGATGGCGATTTTGATCGCGCGACAGGTTGCGTGAAGCTTCAAGCCGGCAAGCCCGTCACCGTCGCGTTCCTGCTAAGCGATGAGAGTTCACCGTCGCTCCGGGTGGTCGTTCAGGATCCGACAACAGACGCCGAGCTGTACCGCTCACCCACCGATATCCCGGTTCGTCTCGGAGTTTAAGCATGAGCAATGGTTCACCGCCGACCCGCGATGCACTCGACAATAAGGCGAACCATCTGTTCGCCGGAAAGGTCGTCCGAAAGGACCTCGTCCGGAAGGTCAAGGTCGGGGCAAACGTCCCGGTCTTTGTGCTCGAGTTTCTGCTCGGAAAATACTGCGCCTCGTCAGACGAAATTGCGATCCAGATGGGATTGCAGGTCGTCAATGACACGTTGGCGAACAATTACATTCGGCCCGACGAGTCTGCGAAGGCGCAGAGCAAGGTCAAGGAAAACGGAAGATACTCTTTTATCGACAAGGTGAAGGTCCGTCTGGTGGATTCGGACTACTGGGCCGAGGGAGTGAATTTCAACAACAAATTCCTACATATCCCGAGCCAATACGTTCGTGATTACGAGCGCCTGCTTATGGGCGGTGTGTGGGCTCAAGTCGACATGCGCTTCGAGTCCGATGAGGAGTCGAAGGGCAAAAATCCCTTCTGGATCGACAAGCTTGTTCCGATCCAGATTGCGACGTTTGATATCGATGAATACCGCAATGTCCGCAAGCAGTTCACGACGGACGAATGGCTGGACCTCATCGTACGGAGCATGGGGTATGAGCCCGGCGAAATGTCGCGTCGGCTCAAACTGCTTTTTTTGGTCAGGCTTATTCCCCTTGCAGAGCGGAACTATAACCTGGTCGAGCTCGGACCAAGAGGCACAGGCAAGAGCTACGTCGTCCAGGAGGTCTCGCCTTACACTGCTCTCCTGACGGGAGGGACCACGGTTGCCAACCTGTTCGGACACATGTCCGGCCGCCAGAAGGGCATGGTCCAAATCTGGGATGTCGTCGGTTTCGACGAGGTCGCGGATCTCCAGAAGATGCCCAAGGAAGTCATCACGACGATGAAGACCTACTGCGAGTCCGGCACGTTCCAGCGGGGCCAGGAGGCCGTCGCTGGAGATGCCAGCATCGCGATGTTCGGCAATACCAATCAGCCTATCGACGTCATGGTTCAGACCGGCCACCTTTTCGCACCGATGCCCGACACTATTCGTGACGACATGGCGTTCATCGATCGCCTGCACTTCTATCTCCCAGGCTGGGAGATTCCGCAGATGCGGAATGAACTGTTCACGGATCACTACGGGTTCGTTGTCGACTATCTCGCCGAAGCGCTGCGCGAGATGCGTAAACACAATTTCACAGAGATCATCGACCGATACTTCTCGATGGGCGCGCATCTCAACGCCCGCGATCGCAAAGCCGTTCGAAAGACGGTGTCTGGTTTGATGAAGATACTGTTCCCGCACGGCGAGGTGACTCAGGATGAGCTTGCGGAAATCCTTGAGTTGGCGTTAGAAGGGCGACGACGCGTGAAGGAACAGCTCAAGAAAATGGGATCCTTCGAGTATTACCAGACATCGTTCAGCTACACACTTCAGGAGACTGGGGAGGAGCGGTTCGTCGGAGTACCGGAACAAGGAGGACGCGATCTAATCTCCACGGATCCCCTGTCACCCGGAACCGTGTATACGGCGGGCGTTACATCCGATGGGACGGTTGGGCTGTATCGTCTGGAAGTTTCCGTCTCGACC
>CAIYET010000769.1 GCA_903925285.1 Candidatus Hydrogenedentota bacterium
AACCTTCTCATCATGTCAGAAAACATCTTTTCAATAAATTACGGAGTACGAAATATGAAATATGATCATTCTCAGGGTGGCAAACGTGCAGTTGCCTTTTTTGCAGTGTCTTTGTTCGTTGGTTTCATGGCCGATACTGGCATTGCGCAGCAATTGACTTCTGGAGAGTCGGACAATCCGCCAGCGGTTCCAGCCCAAGAGCAACCGGAGGTTCTAAGCCGCGGCCCGGTACATGAGGCCTTTGCCGAGCCTGTTACACTTCAGCAACAGTCTGGCTTGATTGCACCGGAGCGTCCGCCTCAGGATATTCAGGAAGTCCCTCCAAGTGAGAGGCCGCAAGGACAGCAATATGTGTGGATCCCCGGGTATTGGTCGTGGGACGCAGACAGGAACGGATACATCTGGGTGAGTGCTTGCTGGCGAGTCGCGCCGCCCAAAATGTCATGGGTTCCAGGGTACTGGTCCCAGGTGCCGGGCGGCTGGGAATGGATCGCTGGTTTCTGGACGCCTGCAGGAGTTAAAGAGATCGAATATCTGTCTGCTCCGCCAACGGCTGGCGATTTGGAACCATACGGCGTTGCACCATCACCGGATACGATTTGGGTACCGCCCTGCATGTACTGGGTCCAAGGCCAGTATGTTCGGAGGGCTGGATACTGGCTGGCAGCGCACTCGGATTGGGTTTGGGTGCCGGCGCATTACGTTTCGACGCCGCGTGGCTATATTTTTGCCGCAGGGCATTGGGATTACTCGCTGGAGCGCCGGGGCGTATTGTTTGCTCCGGTTTATTTCCCAAGAGGAGTCTATAGTCGGCCTTCATTCTGGTACACTCCCGGCATTGTCATCGATATGGGGCTATTACGGGTCAATCTCTTCGCGTACCCGCGTTACAGCCACTACTTTTTCGGCGATTTCTACGATGATACCTATCTGAACATTGGTATCTTCCCGTGGTTTGACAGTCATCGGCACCACACATGGTATGATCCGATCTATGAGCATTCACGCTGGAGCAACAGAATTTCCGAACCACGCTGGGAGGAACATGGTCGCGAAGAATACAACCGCCGACGTGCAGACATGAACCTTCGTCCAGCGCGGACGTATCGCGAACAGGAATCGCGCGTGGCCAAGATGCCTGAAACGCAACGTCACGCGTTTCAAGTAGCACAACCGCTAACCACGGTAGCCGCTCGCCGGGAGACCCCGATGAAATTTGAGCGCGTCACGACCGATACGCGTGAGAAGAGTCAGAAGCAGGCGACAGCGGTACACACGTTTGGCGATGAGCGGAACCGTTGGGAGTCGACAACTGCACGTCAGCAAAACAAGACCACCAGTCCAATCGTCGGCGAGCGCACCGAACGGGTGGCGCAACCCATCACGGAGCATCGAGAGAGCCCTCAGCCGACCAAAGAGCGCGCGACCGTCGAGACGCCTCGAGCCACCGAGCATCGGGAAACTGTCAAGCCACAGCGGGAACGTACAACCACTGTCACGGCACCTGCCACACCTCGGGAAGCGGTGTCCTATCCTTCCCGTGAGAGCAGATCACCCCAGCCGGAACGTGTCCAGATTCCGGCCTCGCCGATTGTCGGGCAGTCTGGAAGGTCGGGGATAATCTTTCAAAAGGGGCCAC
>CAIYET010000770.1 GCA_903925285.1 Candidatus Hydrogenedentota bacterium
CAGGGTCGATGGATGTCGGTTTTGTATCCGTGGGTTGCACCCACGGCTATTCATGTTCCTCCCCTTCGGGGAAACCGAATCGAAACGATAATCTCGTGTAAAAGTGAAGATGAAGTACGCTAAATACGGAAGATCCCAATCTTTCTTCTTGCGAAAGAAAAAAGAACCAACGAAGAACGGAGGTGGCAAGTTTCTCTTCGACCGTTGGATAGGCGCGCGGGGTTCTTTCGTGTTAAGATACACGACCATATGGCAGAGGGTTGTTGCGGGCCATGATGCGGACCGAACTGACAAAGCTTCTGAAGCTCATTCGGAAGATGCATCCGGGCGTGGACCTGGAACTCGTTCGGCGCGCCTTTCGCGTGGCGGACCATGCGCACAAAGGCCAGTACCGCCTATCCGGCGATCCCTACGTTTCGCACCCGCTCGCCGTCGCGCGCATCCTGGCCACGCTTAAGCTCGACATAACGACCATCGCCGCGGGCCTTCTGCACGATGTCGTCGAGGACACGCCCGTCACGCGCGACGACATCCAAAAGGAGTTCGGCGAAACCATTGCCATGCTCGTCGACGCCGTCACGAAGATCGGCGCCATGCCCGTATCGAATGCCCCGTCGCGCGCCGAAAAACAGGCCGCCAGCATCCGCAAGATGCTCGTCGCCACCGTGCGCGACGTCCGCGTGCTGCTCATCAAACTCGCCGACCGCCTCCATAACATGCGGACAATCGAATTCCTGCCGCCCGATAAGATCGAGCGCATATCCCGTGAGACCATGGACATCTACGCACCCCTCGCACACCGCCTCGGTATCGCCCGATGGAAATGGGAACTCGAAGACCATGCCTTCCACCGTCTCCAACCGGTCGAATACAAGGAAATGGCGGCACGCGTGGCAATGAAACGCCGCGAACGCGAGGCATGGCTCGTAAAAACCATCGAATTCCTGAGCGAACGGCTGGCTGCGGAAGGGATTCACGCAGAGGTCGTCGGCCGCCCAAAGCATTTATACAGCATCTATAGGAAAATGCTTCAGCAAGGAAAGGACTTCGACGAGGTTCGCGACATCCAGGCCCTCCGAATCATCACGACGCGCGAGTCGGAATGCTACGAAGCCTTGGGCGTGGTCCACCGGCTGTGGACGCCGATATCCGGGCGGTTCAAGGACTACATCGCCATGGCCAAAACCAATGGGTATCAGTCCATCCATTCGACGATGATGTGCGAGGACGGCATGCCGCTCGAGATCCAGATCCGCACCGTGGAAATGGACGGCACCGCGCAGGAAGGCATCGCCGCACACTGGAAATACAAAGAAGGCTATGCGTTCTCGGACAAGCGCATGGAAGAAGACCTTAAGTGGTTCAAACAGATGTTCGAGTCGCTCAAGGAAGAGAATACGGCCGCCGAATTTCTCGACGATGTGCGACGCGAAGTCCAAATGTCCGAGGTGTTCGTGTTCACGCCGAAAGGCGAGGTCCGCGAGTTGCCTGCCGGCGCGACCCCGCTCGATTTCGCCTATAGCATCCACACGGACATCGGCGACCACTGCTTCGGAGCGCGAGTCAACGGGCGCATGGTCCCGATCAGCTACACGCTTCAGACCGGCAACAGCGTCGAGATCCTGACATCGAAAAACCAGACGCCGCACCTCGATTGGCTCGATATCGTCGTAAGCGCCCATGCCCGAACCAAGATCCGCCAGCGGCTCCGCGAGCTTGGCGAACTGGACCCCATCGAGCAGGAAAAGGCCAAGACCCCGGCGCCAAGGCCCCCCGTGACGCTCAAGGCCCCGGTCCGTATGGTCGACGAGGCCACGCGCGGCAAGCTGATCCGCGTCGAGGGCACGAAGAACATGGCCGTCGCCTTCGCCAAGTGCTGCAATCCCATGCCCGGCCACGACGTTCTCGGCTACGCCACGCTCGCCACGGGCATCACGATCCATCGCACCGATTGCAAGAACTTCGCTCGCACCGGACGCGATCCCAAACGCTTGATCGAGGCGTCCTGGGAAGGCGAGCGGCGCACCCACGCTTCGTTGCGCGTGACCACCGGCGCACGGCCAACGATGCTGGCCGACATCACCAACGCCATTGCCCCGCTCAACATCAATATCACGCACGCACAGTTCACGCTCGGCGACAACGGCCAGCGCCACTTCGACGTTGCCTTCGACGCGGCCGACAAAGGCGTCGTAGACCGCGTCGTGCGCCTCATACGCACTGTCCCCGGCGTAACCGACATCGCCCCGCACACGTGAGGACGCCCGACATGGACCGTTTCGAACTCATCTGTCCTTTCAAACCCGAAGGCGATCAGCCGGAAGCGATCCGCGATTTGGCCGAGGGCTTGCGTGAAGGGCGCCGACATCAAGTGCTGCTGGGCGTGACGGGGTCGGGCAAGACGTTTACCATCGCCAACGTTATCGAGCAAGTGAACCGCCCGGCCCTGATCCTCGCGCACAACAAAATCCTCGCGGCGCAACTCTACGGCGAATTCAAATCGCTGTTCCCGAACAACGCCGTCGAGTATTTCGTCAGCTACTACGACTACTACCAACCCGAGGCGTACATCCCAACGACCGACACGTTCATCGAGAAGGATTCGTCCATCAACGACCAGATCGACAAGATGCGCCACTCGGCCACGCGCTCGCTGCTGAGTCGGCGCGACTGCATCATCGTCGCGAGCGTTTCGTGCATCTACGGCATCGGCTCGCCGGAGTTGTACAAACAGTTGCGCGTCGAAATCGAGCGCGGCCTCGAGATGTCCCGCGAAGACCTCATCGCCGGACTCGTGGCCATGCAGTACACGCGCAACGACGTCGATTTCCACCGCGGCATGTTCCGCGTCCGCGGCGACGTGGTCGACGTTTTCCCGATGTACGAAGCGGACCTCGCCCTGCGCATCGAATTCTTCGGCGACCGGATCGACAACCTCGTCGAAATCGATCCCCTGCGCGGCATCGTCGTGCGCAAACCCCGCAAGGCGACGATCTACCCCGGCACGCATTACGCCACGACCGCCGAGGTCATGGAACGCGCCCTACGAACGATTCGCGCCGAGTTGGTCGAACGCGTCGCCGAACTCAAGGCCGCAGACCGCCTGCTCGAAGCGCAACGGATCGACCAGCGCACGCGGTACGACATGGAAATGATGAAGGAGATCGGCTATTGCAGCGGCATCGAAAACTATTCGCGCCACCTCGATGGCCGCAACCCCGGCCAGCCGCCCTATACGCTGCTCGATTATTTCCCCGAAAACGCAATCATCGTCATCGACGAGAGCCACATGTCCATCCCGCAAGTCAACGGCATGTATCGCGGCGACCGCTCGCGCAAGGACAAGCTCGTCGAGTACGGGTTCCGGCTCCCGTCGGCGGTCGACAATCGCCCGCTGACCTTCGACGAGTTCGAGTCGCGCATCAACCAGTGCATCTACGTCAGCGCGACGCCCGCCCAATACGAACTGCGCAAGTGCGAAGGTCTCGTGGTCGAGCAAGTCGTACGCCCCACCGGTCTCACCGACCCCGCAGTCGAAGTCCGGCCCGTCGCGACCCAGGTAGACGATCTGCTCGACGAGATCCGACGTTGCGCCAAGAAAGGCGAGCGCGTGCTCGTCACGACGCTCACCAAACGCATGGCGGAAGACCTGACCGAGTATTACGCCGACCTCAACGTACGCGTCCGCTACATGCATTCCGACGTCGAGACCCTCGAACGCATCGAACTCGTGCGCTCGTTGCGCAAAGGCGAATACGACGTGCTCGTGGGCATCAATCTCCTGCGCGAAGGACTCGATATCCCCGAGGTGGCACTCGTGGCGATTCTCGATGCCGACAAGGAAGGTTATCTGCGCTCGGAGACGAGTCTCGTGCAGACCTGCGGACGCGCCGCGCGAAACCTAAGCGGACGCGTCATCATGTACGCCGAAAAAATGACGGGATCGATGGACCGCGCGCTCCATGAAATGGATCGCCGACGCAAGAAACAGGTCCAGTACAACAAGAAACACAAGATCACGCCACGCTCGATCCGCAAGGCCATTCCCGATATGCTCGAAAACATCTGCGAACGCGATTACGTCACCGTCGCCATGGCGGCCGAAGAAGGCGACCTATACGTGCCCGCGCACGACCTCGCCAAGACCCTCGGCAAGCTCCGCCATCAAATGAAAGAAGCCGCCGCGAAAATGGAATTTGAGAAGGCCGCCGAATACCGCGACCGTATCCGCGCACTCGAACAACGCCAGCTCGAAGAAATGTAACGCACGGCGGCCATTGTGTCAAGAGGGAACTGGTATCGCCTAACATGGGGTGAGTCTTGGAGATTTGCTTATGAATCCGATGTTCGATCGCATAACATTCGAGCCAGAAATCATACGTGGCCAGGTGGGTTAGGAGCGTCGTGTGCGTTTCCTGGCGGATATGGGAGTCTCGCAACTCGTGGTCGAATGGCTGAGGAAAACGGGCCACGACGCAATGCACCTCACCCTTCGCGACAGGCGGGATGTGTAATGGCCAGCGGTACCTCGATCGAGTGGACGGAATCGACTTGGAATCCGGTGACTGGCTGTACGAAGCTCAGCCCGGGCTGCAAGCATTGCTATGCGGAGCGCATGGCCAAGCGGCTGAAAGCCATGGGACAAGTGAACTATGCCAACGGGTTCAAGGTAGCCGTACACGAACGTGCGCTCGAATTGCCGCTGACTTGGAGGAAACCTCAAACCATTTTTGTGAACTCGATGAGCGACTTGTTCCATGAGTCGGTTCCGGTAGATTTCATTCTCCGTGTGTTCGAGGTCATGCGCAAAGCAAACTGGCATCAATACCAAGTCCTCACGAAACGGGCGGAGCGGCTGGAAGAACTGAACGCGATCATTCCATGGGCGCCGCATATCTGGATGGGCGTCAGCGTCGAGAGTCAGGACTACGCGTTTCGCATCGACCATTTGCGGCGAACACACGCGCAGATCAAGTTTGTCTCGTTTGAACCTCTTCTCGGTCCAGTGGACACGTTGGATTTGCGCGACGTGCATTGGGCGATTGTGGGAGGCGAGTCAGGCCCTGGCTCCCGACCGATGCGCGAAGAATGGGTCGTAGTTATTCGCGAGCATTGCCGCCGGGCAAAGGTACCGTTCTTTTTCAAACAGTGGGGCGGCGTGAACAAAAAACGAAACGGTCGTCTTCTCGACGGCCGAACATGGGACGAAATGCCTTCTCTACCCCAGAACATGAACAGGCTCTTTGCCGTTGGTTGATCTGTGCGCTTCCGCTTCTTGACCCGGGACACCATCCTTGGTTTTCGCATCCTGCGAGTGACTGAAAACGATATTCCGAGGCACACATCCTCGAACAACGCCAGCTCGAAGATGTTACTTCTCGGCGGTGGCCAGCGTGACTAGGTTGGCCTTCCACGTTGAACCGTTGCCTTGAAGCACCACTTGAATCGGGTGGGCGGCGATTTGCATATCATCAAGCGGGGCCAGCGTCTGGCCACCATCGTCGCTGGTGAGAATCTGAACTGTGGCGTTCGGCCCGTCGTTCGTGCTTTCGTCAAGCTCGACAACCAAGATGGCGCTTTCGCGCTCACTCAGTAGGGCGCGCGGGACACTTACCTGCACGGAGTTCAACTTGTTCTCGATGCCTTCCAGGAACGTCATCACCGTCGCGTTCGCGTTCTCTTCGTCGCTGGCAAAGCACGTCATGCTGGTCTCGTGATAAATCCACGTGTCGCCATTGCCAGACAACGTAGCGAACGGGTTGTCTGGAAGGCCATCGCCATTGCTGTCGTTTTGCGCATCCGCGACGGCCACCGTGAACACGGTTTCGGTATTGATCTCTTCACCTGTCTTTGTATTCGCCGTCGCAACCAAGTGGTGTTCGCCAAGACCAAATTTCGCCAGATCAAGCTCTGTGATTGTCACGTACGGGGCCTTGTCGGCCATCCCGAACGGAACGCCATCGAGTGTGAAGCTGACGGTCTCGACATCTGCCAAGGTGCTGGCCGTCATCGTCAGCGGGATGCGGCTGTCGGATTCAGGGACATACAGTTTCGATCCGTCGACCGGGGCGGTGATGTCTAGCTCGGCCAGCTCGCACTTTGCGGCGGTTGCGACGACGACCACTTTCCGCTTGATGGTGGTGGCGGCGTTGCTGGAGGAATCGTTTACGTTGTAGTACTTGTAGTATGTGCCGAGCTTCGCGGTGTTGACGGTTCCCGTCACCACGATCATTGAGGCCAGGTTGCCGTCATAGTTGTCGGTTGCCGTAGCGCCGGCATCCACGTAGGTTATGCCTTTCTTGATCGTTATGCTCGCACTTCCATTGAGCGCGATAACGGGCTTTGTCCGATCGGCAACGCGCACTGTCCTCACAACGAGGTTCGCGGCCAAGCCAAGAGAGTTCTCGACATTGTAGGTGACCTTGTAGGTACCAAGTTTGCTTGTGTTTACTGTATTGGCCACTACGACCTTCGCCGTAATATCTCCGTCTTGGACGTCGGACGCAGTGACGCCAGCATCGGTGTAGGTTGAACCTACTTCAACGACTACCTCTGCGTGGCCCATAATCCCGACGAACATTGATGCACAGAAGATTCCTGTGATAAGCATGTGTGTGATTGTCAGATTCTTCATAGTCTGTCCTCCTCAACTGTGTGCGCTCTTGCTGTCTGAACGCAAGCACAATGCCAGACCGATAGGAGAGACCCGACGAGAACGTAAATGCAATGTAAGTCTTTGTGTGGGAAAAGGTTATGCGGTTTAGCCAGAAGGAGCTTGTGATACGCGGGGGCGGAAATCAGCTAAGGATCTGACAGCTATTCGTCACTTTGGTGAATGCCCGCCGACAACAGCGCCACACCTTTCGGAGAGGAAAATCAGGAGGGATAATAGAGAAAGGCGCGACCACGCGTATGCTTGGTCGCGCCTTTCCGTGGAGGTGCTATATCAATGTCTACAACGTGCCCTTGGGCGTGATCACGGGTTTTGAAGCAACTGTGACCGTGCGAGTCACCTGTGTAGCTGCGTTAGCGGCCGCGTCGGTTACGTTATAGGTAAGAGTATACGTTCCTGCGGTCGTGGTGGTCACCGTGCCGGTTTTGACAATCTTTGAAGTGATATCCCCATCGACATTGTCGCTTGCCGTAGCACCCGCGTCTGTGTACGCCGTACCCACCGCGATGATCGCCGTGGGACTGCCGAGCAAGGTAATAACCGGCTTCACGGTATCTCCCCCCCCCACATTAACAGTCCTCGTCACGGGAGCCGCCGCGTTGCCGGCGGTGTCGGAAACGTTGTACGTTACGGTATACGTACCCACTGCTGCGGTGTTGACGGTACCCGACTTGACAATCTTGGCCGTGATGGCGCCATCGACATTATCGGTTGCCGTGGCGCCTGCATCTGTATACGTCCCTGCGACCTGGACAACTACAGGCGTTGTACCAACCAGCGTAATGACCGGTTTGACGGTATCCACCACGTTGACAGTCCTCGTCACGGGAGCTGCCGCGTTGCCGACGGTGTCGGAAACGTTGTACGTTACGGTATACGTACCCACTGCTGCGGCGTTGACGGTGCCGGACTTGACAATCTTGGCCGTGATGTCGCCATCGACATTATCGGTTGCCGTGGCCCCTGCATCCGTATACGTCCCGGCGACCTGGACAACTACAGGCGTTGTACCAACCAGCGTTATGACCGGTTTGACGGTATCAGCCACATTAACAGTCCGCGTCACGGGAACCGCCGCGTTGCCGGCGGTGTCGGAAACGTTGTACGTTATGGTGTACGCACCCACTGCCGCAGTGTTGACGGTACCCGACTTGACAATCTTGGTCGTGATGGTGCCATCGACATTATCGGTTGCCGTGGCCCCTGCATCCGTATACGTCCCTGCGACCTGGACAACTACAGGTGTTGTACCAACCAGCGTAATGACCGGTTTGACGGTATCAGCCACATTAACAGTCCGCGTCACGGGAACCGCCGCGTTGCCAGCGGTGTCGGAAACGTTGTACGTTATGGTGTACGCACCCACTGCTGCGGTGTTGACGGTGCCGGATTTGACAATCTTGGTCGTGATGGTGCCATCGACATTATCGGGTGCCGTGGCCCCTGCATCCGTATACGTCCCTGCGACCTGGACAACTACAGGTGTTGTACCAACCAGCGTAATGACCGGTTTGACGGTATCCACCACATTAACAGTCCTCGCCACGGGAGCCGCCGCGTTGCCGGCGGTGTCGGAAACGGTGTACGTTATTGTATACGTACCGACTGCCGCAGTGTTGACGGTGCCGGACTTGACAATCTTGGCTGTGATGGTGCCATCGACATTATCGATTGCCGTGGCGCCTGCATCCGTATACGTCCCTGCGACTTGGACAACTACAGGAGTTGTGCCAAGCACTGTAATGACCGGTGCGACGTTATCCACCACATTGACCGTCCTCGCCACGGGAGCTGCCGCGTTGCCAGCGGTGTCGGAAACGTTGTACGTTATGGTATACGAACCGATTGCGGCGGCGTTGACGGTACCCGACGTGACAATTTTGGCCGTGATGGCGCCATCGGCATTATCGGTTGCCGTGGCGCCTGCATCCGTATACGTCCCTCCGATTTGGACTACTACCGGCGTTGTACCGAGCAGCGTAATGACCGGTTTGACGGTATCCACCACATTGACGGTTCGCACCACGGGAACCGCCGCGTTGGCGGCGGTGTCGGAAACGTTGTATGTTATGGTATACGCACCGACTGCCGCCGCGTTGACGGTGCCGGACTTGACAATCTTGGCCGTGATGTCGCCATCGACATTATCGGTTGCCGTGGCGCCTGCATCAGTGTACGACCCTGCGATCTGGACTACTACCGGTGTTGTACCGAGCAGCGTAATGACGGGTTTGGTGGTGTCGCCAGCTTGGGCAATCTCAAGTGCGCCCAAGTCCACTGCGGCACCCTGCGGGGCAGTCTTTCCATCGAAGTCCAATGCGTACCCGGCGATACTGGTTCCCTTGTCCTTGCAGGGTGAAGCCGCTTGCAGATGGAAGTCTCTGAGCGCGGTGTTGACGAATAACGGATCCGCGCTGACGGAGTGGGTGTCCAGTCCGGAGGCCGTGCTGTAGGCGGCCACCGTCTGGTAGGCTGTCGCGCCAATCTGGATGACGTCCGAACCGGCCGGTGCGTGCAACCAGGAATTGTAGTCGATCGTCTTGTTGGTTGCGCTCACCATCTTCAACACCGGACTCCACGTTGGTACGGAATTCGTGATGCCGACGTTGTTCTTCAATGTCGTGGAACAAGTCGAATTGTTGAGATAGAAGTTGTACTGCTTGGAATTTATAACGGTGTTGTTGTAAATCTGGGTGCCAACCGTCGTCGTGCCGTCCACTTGTATCCCGTTTGCCGGCACGTCGTAGACGATGTTGCCATACACGCTGGTGTTCGTCAGGTTGGGCCAGCTAGTATCCGTGATTATGACGATACCGTTGGGCTTAATTGTGTCGACAAAACTCGATGAGTAGTACACCGAGTTGTATCGGACGATGTTGCCGACCGGGCTTGAAGGGCCGCCCTTTATGTCGATGCAATGATGATGGGCATTGTATGAAACGCACTTTTCGACGATCGCGTTCGAGCTGTCGAGCACATTGATGTTGTTGCCGCCGGATTCATAGACAGTGCATTGGGTGATGAGGAGGTTATTGCTGGACGATACGGAAAAGCTGTTCTTGTCGATAGCGTTGTTTGTTGCTGGGTCTAGCCGTCCGCAGTGATGTGCCGTAACCCCGCTCACCAACCAGTTGGTATTCAGTTCACTTATGGTTAGGTTGTGCGAGAGACCGTTCTTCAACTCGAGATCCTGAATGGCGATGAAGTTTGCCCCCCCATGCCACATCCCGTGTATACATCGGGTGCGCGCCGCTAATTCGACGTCGGTGGGAGCTAAGGTCGAATTGACATACAGCAGGCCCGGACTGGGTGTTGCAGACCAAAACCATTCCCCGGCGATGTCCAGGTTGGCCAGGGCCGTCTCTTTGGTTCCGCGCGAACCGTTTATGAGAACAAGCTCCGGCGCCGCGTAGCTGTTGTCGTACTGGTCCAGGGCTGTAGGGTTTGTCCATCCCACGGTTGCCTGCCAGACATTGGTGCTGGTTTGCGTCCAGCCCGTTACGGCATTGGAGGCGCATATGACGGGCTTGTTTCCCGTACCATAGGCGCCAAACGTGATCCGGCTGGTGTCCGAAGTTCCGGATATGTATTGGATATACAGTTTCTCCCGCCAGATTTCGCCTTTCTTGAACAGTACCGAGTCGCCAGCGTTAAGCCTTGGCGTAGCCGATGTACTGCCTTTGTTCGAGTAACCATTTACTTTAGCGATGGTTTTCCAAGCCGTGGAAGTCGATGTCCCGTTGTTGGTGTCGATTCCGCTTGTGGCGTCGACATAATAGGTGGTTGCCTCTGCGCCGATACATACGGCGCAAATCAGGACGAGACTCAGCCACCGAAGCATTGCGCGATCGATAAGCGTAGAGTTTGTCATAACCATACCTCCCATGTTGTCTCGAGGTTCTCGCTGAGCCGACCACAAGGCCGCCCGCTACATATCGTTACAAGAGAACGGAGCAAGCCGTGTGCCGAAAACCAAAAATCGCGCATTCATCAACGTTGTATCCTATACCAGCCGTGTGTGGTGAACATAACCTAATCGACGCGTCGAAACTGTTTCGCGCCCGGCGACGCAGAATGTGACGGGTAATCGTCACAATGGCAAAGCCAGTCCGGCGCTGTGCATTCTCAAAACGCATCGGCACGCGCCCCATATCTAGGCATAAGTTCCACACGACCTATCAGGCTAAGAGCGGTTCGGATGTGGAGCCAATGTAGTCGAGGAACGCGGCGAATTCGGGCATTTTCCGGAGGCTGTCGGTAAAGCGCAAGCCGACCTTGCCCCCCTGGCTGCGTACGACTTCCGCGTCACCGCTCAACATGCTCGGAAGTGCCAAGTGAGCGGGGCACATCTCCGTCGGGATGGACACGGTGACTGTTTGGCCCGGGGATAGCTTCTGGGATGTCTCCAAGAGTAGACCGCCGTGTGAAATGTTATGCGCCCTTGCGGACGAAAATGTCGAGTCTTCGAGCGACGGGCCGCCGACGCATAGGGTCACATTGAAATGTGCGTTATATCGCTCGAATTCGCGGTTGTTAACAGGTGTAACGGTCCTTGATTTCGTTCTGCTATAGAGCATCACCGCCAAGGTAACACTGAGCAGAATCAAGCAAGCGGTACCGCCTCTACCTTGGCTGAACGATTTGAGCGATCCCGCTACTCCGGCCCAGTTGATGCCCGCCTCGGTCGGCAGAGTGCCACTGTCAAGGAATGGCGCTACCATGGACGGCGCGGTCAGATTGACGGCCAGGGTAGAGGCGGTGGCCATGTATTCCGCAACGCCCCACTTGCCTTCCCCGGCAACGACGAATACGCCGGTCGTCTCGTTGCTGTCAACATTAACCGGGCGCACATAGGCTTTCGTTTTCGCCAATTCCGGTCCGTGCAGACGTAGCATCACCGGGTTGTCCGCCAAGCGATCGCCAGCGAGTGCCTCGAACGTGCCGCCGTCGTCAGGGCTATTTAGGACGCTTGCCGTCACGAACTGTCCGCCGGCCACCAGCGAGGCGCCTTCGGTGCTGAGGATCACGCCTTTCTGGGCAAAGGATTCAAGTGCATCAGACGCCTGCACAATCACGACACCGGCTTCCTTTTCTCTCAGCGCACCCTTGGGAACGACTACCGTAGCGGTCCCCACCGGAACAATCGCAGCATCTTTTCCAACACGGACCGCTGTCACCGCGACCCCTTCCTTGGATAGGCCAATCCACATATCGCCATTGCTCGTCAACCGCGCAAAAGGATTGTCTACAATGCCATTGAGGTCGGTATCATCATCGATGGCCCCCTGAACCACGGTGAAGGTCGATACGGCACTCAGGACTTCCTCTGCCGACAGTTCTGCCGTTGCGATAATGGTATGCGGGCCGATAGCGCCGTTAATCATGTCGAATTCCACGGAAACGGCATACGGATCCTCCGTCGAAGAACCGACTGGAACGTCGTCGACCGCATACGCAACAATCGAGTTCTCCGGCGCCTTGGCCGTCAAAACCATCGTGAATTCATTCATATCGGCTTCGACATTGACCGTCGATGTATCCAGTGGCGAGGTCAGGATTAGGTCTTCGCTCTCGGCTTGAGCGGACTTAGCACCGGTCGATGACACGACTACCTTACGGGCGACTTGGGTGGCCGCGTTTAAGGAGGAATCCTTCACGTTGTAGCATTTGAAATAAGTCCCCGTCTTCGACGTGTTGACGTTTCCCGTCGCCGCGATCTTGGACGTGATGTCGCCATCGTAGTTGTCGGTCGCCTTAGCGCCGGCATCCGTATAGGTTGTCCCCTTCTTGACAGTCACGCTAGTACTGCCGTTGAGAGTTATCACCGGCTTCGTCGTATCAACAACACGCACGGTTCTCACAATAGGGCTAGCGGCTATGCCCAGAGAGTTCGTAACGGCGTAGGTGACCGTGTAGGTTCCGATCTTATTTGCATTTACCGTATTGGTCACCACTATTTTCGAGGTGAGATCGCCGTCCTTGGCATCGGCTGCGGCGGCGCCGGCATCGACGTAAGCCGTACCCACCTGAATAACGACCTCGGCATGGCCCGGAAGGCCTGCGAACATGGACACACACAAGATCGCTGCAGCAAGCATTTGCTTGGTGGTCATCCCAGTCTTCTTCAAAACACGCCCTCCTCAACTATCCCGCATTTTGCTCTTTGGAACGCGAGCGAATGTCCCATCTTGTGCGGGAATTGAATAATTACCAGCTTGCATAACCAACAGAGCCTGATCACAGCCCCTGTTTCAATTGCGTGTTCTCGAACCCAAGCAGATCCATCATCCGATGATCGCTTTTCGGGGGGCATGTCAACAATTGCCTACCACGCCCGATCCTTCGTCATCGACCGATGAGCCTGCAAAAGGGACACACATTGGCTGGTTCAGAGCCAAAAACACCAGCCCCAACTTCAGCCTCTACGCTTATTTTGCCACAAATTCCCGTAATAAGCAACAGGGAGTTCTTTTCGGCCGAATTCATCAGACCACAATCCTCGTGTAGTGTATTCGGGAAGGTGAGCGCCATGCGCGGTGAGACTACGTCCATCGAACACGCCACTCAAGTCCCCTTAAAGGTGCGCCTCGTCGGCACATTGTTCTTGAGGTTTGTCGCGGGGCCGCCTTTGCTGCCGTTACTTCAGTAGTTTCGCCACGAGTCTTGTATAGACTTTCTTGTGTTCCTGCCAGCGATAGGTCTCGATGAACTTCTCGCAGGACATCCGAGAAAGGCTCGCGCGTTTATCGGGATGCTCGTAGAGGTCGAATATCGCCTCGGCCAACGAATCGGGGTTCTCCGCATCGAAGAACCGGACCATTGACTCGTCGAAATAGCGGGCTATCGTGCCGGTTTTTGGAGTGATACAAGGAATACCCACGTTGACATATTCCAGCAACTTGGTGGGAAGCATGATGTCGGTGGCGTCACACATGCGCAATGGGATCAGTCCCACGTCCGCGTCATCGACCATCGCGGGGATCTCCTCGACCGGAACAAAACCGGCGCTGAAGGTCACCGTATCCTGAAGTCCCTTGGCGTCACGCAGTGCGACGAGGCGCTCCCTCTCCTCGCCGGCGCCGATAATGCGAAGCTCGATCCTTGGAATCTTGCACTTCAGCAACGCGACGGCCTCAATGGCAATGTCCAACCCCAACCGCCTCGCCAGCGTCCCGTGATACACCAACACAAAAGGCGCGTCAGACGGTTTTGGCGGACGCGGCGCTCGGAGACGGAAGATTCGTTCGTCCGGAAGGTTGATCAACACGGAAATCTTGTCACGATTGAAGCCGCGCGCGGACAATATGTCTTTGAGCCGCTCTTCCACGGTCAGCACGGCGCTCGCGAACTTGCCGGCAAGACGCTCCTGAAGCAGCAGCATCCGAATGGCCCAATGACGTTCGTTGGCGCCGAACTTTTCCATATAGATCTCGGGCATGAGATCATGGATGTCGTGAATGACCGGCCGCCCGAGAAGCCTCGGAAGCCACGCCGCCAATACCAGAAAATCCGGCATATTGTTAACGTGGATCAACTGGTAACGCAACGGATGAAAGGTCAGATGCACACAGAGCATCAGAAAGAACAGCAGATAATCAGCCATATATTCGGCGAAGGAGTTGGGCTTGTCTTTCAGCCCGAAGGTTCGGAAAACCTCGACCCCGGCGATAGTCTCTCTCACGGGGGTTCCGGGTTGGCGGCGCGCCATGAAGACGACTCGATGCCCTTCCCCCACCAATGCTTCCGCCTCACGTTTTACGCGCGGATCGCGACTGTAATTCGTGTAGGCCGCCATGAAGATCGTTGCCATACAGACCTATTACTCCCGAACGGGTCTGGCGAAGGCCTTCCCGATTCCCAGGTACAACAGACCTGCTTTCACCACGGTTTGTGGATCCCAAATGCCGCGGCCATCCACGACGGCCTGGATTCCACTTGTGCGCCATTGGACGAAATCCGCTTCGATGAATTCCTTGTGTGCGGTATTGAGGATCGCCGCGTCAATGGGGGTTACGCCGACCCGCGCCGGGGTGAACCCGGCCTTGCTAATCTCATCATCCGTATAACACGGATCTTCCATCGTAACTTGAGCCCGCTGTTTCTCCAGTTCCGCCCGCAGGGCGTAGGCCGGGCTGAACGTGTCCACTTTGACGTTGGGACGGAAGCCAAGTCCCAGCACGTGAATGCGTTTCCCTGCCACCGGCTGCCATTCCCGCGCCAGGCGATCCACGTGACGCTTCGGTTGCCCGTCGTTGATCTCGCGCGCCACCTCAGCCAATTGCTGCGTAATGCCCAGCCGGCGCGATTCTCGAGTCAGAAAATACGGATAGACGGGCGTACAGTGTCCGCCAACCCCGATCCCCGGCACCAGCAGACTCGCTTCCCCGTCTCTGTTGGCAATCTGGCGAATCAACTCGAAATCAACACCTACCGTCTCGCTGAACGACGCAAGTTCATTGGCCAGCGCGATGTTGACGTCGCGATACAGCATGCCAACAAGCTTCGTCAATTCCGCCGCCTCCAAACTGCCTACATCGCTGACCGGCGCGCCAAGGAACGTGTGGTAGAAGTCCACGGCCTTCTTGCGCGACAGATCATCCAACCCTCCGACAACTTTATCTGTGTCCTGGAGGCGCGACAGAACCAGATTGGCCTTGACGCGCTCGGGACTGAACGCCACCTGGAAGTCCGTGCCTGCTTTCAGTCCGCTGTATTGTTCGAGGACGGGAATCAAGTTAAGGCGCGTGCCGCGCACGGAAACCGTGGTCTCATAACACACCAGCGTATCACGCTCCAGACCCTTGCCGACCTCTGCGGATGCCGCGCGCAAGATGCTGTAGTCGATCTCGCGGTCTGCGGTCAAATGAGCGGGCACGATAATGATGACAACCTCTGCTTCAGAAGTGGCCTGCGCCGTGTTGGTCGTAGCCTTGAAACGGCCAGACGCATGCACTTCGGCAAGCATTTCCTTCAACCCAGGCTCGTCGTAGGGACATTGGCCCGTGTTGAGCATGGCCGCAAGATCTTTATTGACATCGCAGGTCGTTACATCCGCGCCGTTCTTGGCGATGACGCACGCTAACGGCAACCCCATCCGTCCCGCTCCCACTACAACTGCTTTCATGCGCCTCCTCCCTTAAGAGAGTCGAACTCGTTTTCGATTCATTGCCCCAAACCCGAACCTATTTCTTTACAGTGGCCTTCAGACTCTCACAGACGTAAGCGATCTGCTCCTCCGTGAGTTCGGGGAACATCGGCAATGAAAGCAGTCGCTCCGCATAACGTTCCGCGACCGGGAATGCTCCTTTCGAGAGGCCCAGATGCGCGTACGCCTTCTGAAGATGAAGCGGCACCGGATAATGCAGGCCGGTGGCAACACCCCGTTCCTTCAATGCGTCCGCAACAGCGTCCCGGTTGTCCACCTGAATCACGAAGAGGTGCCACACGGGCAGGCAGTCCTGACGCACGGCTGGCAATACGATGCCCTCAGTTCCCGACAACAGCTCGATATATTTCCCGGCATTTCGCCGCCGTGACTCGTTCCATGCCGGCAAGTGCTTGAGCTTGACGCGTAGTGCGGCTGCCTGAATGGCGTCGCAACGGCCATTGTGGCCTTCAAAGTCATGGCAGTATTTCTTCGCTGAACCGTGGTCGCGCGCCATCGCAATCGTATCCGCCAGCGAAGAATCGTTCGTAACGATTGCACCCGCATCGCCACAGGCGCCCATGTTCTTTCCAGGATAGAACGAAAACTCCGTCGCCACGCCCATCGTTCCGGCTTTTCGGCCCTTGTACTCGGCGAGATGAGCCTGGGCGGCATCTTCTACCACCCACAAATTGTGGCGTTTGGCAATATCCAGCACGCTGTCCATGTCCGCCATCTGGCCATACAAATGCACGGGGACAATCCCCTTGGTTTTGGGCGTAATGGCCGCTTCCGCACACGCCGGATCGATGTTGTACGTGTCCGGCAACATATCGACGAAGACCACGCGGCCCCCGGCGTGAGTCACCGCTTCGGACGTCGCGATGAACGTATTCACCGGTACGATGACTTCATCCCCCGGCTTCAGCGCCAGCGCCTCGAAGATGAACTGAAGCGCATCGGTGCCATTGCTCACGGCCACACAGCGTTTGACTTCGCACGCCTCGGCCAACTCCTGTTCAAGTCCCGCGACATGTTTGCCGCCGATGAACCCCGCCGTGTTCAGAATCTCCTCCCATTGCGGCAGGATTTCGTCTTTGACACTGGCATGTTGCGCCTTAAGATCCAAGAATGGGATTTGCATAGCCGTCCACCTTTCGTATGAATTTTGCGGGATTTCCCGCCCATATTTCACCTGCGGGCACCGACCGCGTCACCACGCTGCCCGCCCCGATTATCGCTTCTTTTCCGATCGTAATGCCACACAGCAACGTCGCACCTGAACCAATCGAGGCGCCATCATCCACGCGCGTCTTCTCGACAACCCAGTCCGCTTCCGTCTGAAGTTGGCCGTCTGCGGTAATCGCCCGAGGATACTTGTCATTGGTAAACGTCACGCTATGGCCTACAAATACCCCGTTACCTATCGAGACTCCTTCGCAGACAAACGTGTGACTAGATATCTTGCTGTCGCTTCCGATCTCCGCATTCTTCTGGATTTCAACAAAATTCCCGATCTTGGTCCGGTCGCCAATCCGGCAGCCGTACAGATTCACAAAACCAAAGATCTTCACGTCCTTACCGAGTACTACATCTGGTGCTATCCGTGCATAGGTCTCCATTTTGTTTTCCCTTCCCAAAACCATTATCACAGTATCTTGATGAATATTTTAGCAGAATTGTTTTCCGCAACAAAACCACTTTTCGTCTTACAATGGCAAGCGTTCGAGACTGAACCGAAGCTTAGAGGAAGTCTAATGAAGTTCTTCTTGACATTTCAAGTTCGCAGGAGTACTATTTTTCTTGGTTTAGTAAATAGTTTGGCGACACAAGTGGACAGGGTAGGGAGCGAATTCGCTCATTAACCAGACCGAAGTAAGAGGGACTATTGCCTTGAAGAACAAACATGAAGTGATTAGATTAGGCGATCGCATTTTTCCTCGTTGTGCAATGATCGTGGCGTGTTTTTCCCTTCTCGCCTGTACGCTGCTCGGGTGTCTCTCAGCCCCTCCAGCACCGGCAAAGGATTGGCCGGCTGCGACACCCGCGGATGTGGTGGTGGTGCTGCAACCTGGAGATCTCCTGAAGATTAAGTTCATGGGATGGCCGGAATTGGACGAAGAACAGGCGATTCGCCCAGACGGAAAGATCGCGCTGTTATTGGTGGGCGATGTGGAGGCTGCCGGACAGACACCGGAACAGTTGCGCGCCAAGCTCCTGGGTCTCTATACCAGCAAGATCAAGAATCCGGAGGAAGGCAGCATCAATGTGGTCGTGAGTGGCTTTGACAGCCAGCGCGTGTACGTGGGTGGCGAAGTGAAGCTGCCGGGGTTGGTGATGCTCAAGGGCAAGCTCACGCCGCTCGAGGCCATCATGCAGTGCGGCGGCTTCCTCAAGGAAAGCGCGAAACTGAGCACGGTGGTCGTGATCCGCCAACGCGATGGAAAACAGTATGCGGTCGCTCTCGACCTTAAGAAATCGCTCGAGCAGCCAGAGAGCACGCCGTTCTATCTCCAAGCGCACGATGTCGTGTACGTGTCGCGTACCGCCATCGATCGAGTCGATCAGTGGGTGAACCAGTACGTCAACCAGATTATCCCCAAGAATCTCCACTACACCTTTAGCGAAACCGTCGGCACGAACTCCTCGCGCACCATTACGCAGGTGCAGTAGCATAATATAGTACGATAGGATACATATTCATAATGGCCTCTGGCTCTGGGATCGTCCTGAGTTCGGTTCGTGATATTCTCCACGTGGTGTTCCGACACAAGTGGATGATCGTTGGATTTTTTCTGCTCGTGGTGTCCACGGTGACCGCTTACACCTATCTGACGCAGGAAGTCTATCAGTCCGAGGCGAAACTTCTCATCCGACTGGGCCGCGAGAACCTTTCCATGGATGCGTCCATCTCGGGTCCCACCATGAGCATTAATCGAGACACTGAAAGCGAGGTTAATTCCGAACTTGAGATCTTCACGAGCCGTGAGCTGGCCGAGACACTCGTCAAGGAAATGGGTGAGTCCGCGTTTCTTAGCAAGTCGGACGAGACGGCTACCGGCGGCGCCGCACAACAGGAGTTGCGCTTGGTGCGACACGCCATGCGCGCGGCCAAGAGTATGGCAAAACGTGCCTTGATTGCCTTGGATATCAAGTCGGACCTCACGCCGCATCAAAAGGCCGTGAGTGCCATCATGAAAAGTTTTTCAGTCGATGTCGAGAAACGCACCAGCGTTATTACAGCACGATTCGAAGCCGGCAACCCCGACTTGGCTCAGAAGACGCTGGATAACCTGGTTCGCCTTTATCAGGAACATCATATTCGGGTTCATGCGAACCAGGCCTCTTCGGAGTTCTTCGAAGAGCAGGCGGAGAATCTTCGACGGGAACTCACCGAGCGCGAAAAGCGCTTGGACGAGTTTCGCACCCTTCACGGTATCACGGCGATGGAACCCCAGAAGCAGGCGCTGCTTCAGCAGATTACCTCGCTAGAGGCCCAAGTCAATGAAGCGGCAGGCCAAGTCAGCTCCATTCAGGCCCAGGTGGCCGGTTTGGAAAAAGTGTTGCAGGGGCATTCCAAGATGTTGGAGATCAGCCGGACCAGTGGTCGCGCCAACAATGCCGCGGATGCCATGAAAACGAGACTGATCGACTTGCGCCTCAAAGAAAGCGATATGGCGGCCCGATATCCCGATACGCATAGGGCGCTGCTCGAACTGCGCGGCCAGATTAAACAGATAGAGACAACGCTGGCCAAAGAAACCGAAACGCTGACCGAAGTAACAACAGGCGTGGATACGAATTTCCAGCAATTGCAACTGGATCTGGACAAGATGCGGTCCACACTTAAGGCGGAGCAGGCGCGCCAGGAGGTGACGGCCCTAGAATTGGCTCGCCAGAGGGAACAAATGAATGCCCTGGCCAGCGGCGAGACCGCTTTGAAGACTTTGCAACGCGATGTGGAATTGGCCGAGGTCGAGTATCGGCAATACCGGGATAACGTGCAACGCGCGAAGATCTCTACAGCCATGGACTTGGGCAAGGTTTCCAACGTCAGCGTGGTGGAAGCGGCCACGCGCCCGAACGACCCCGTGCGTCCGAAGAAAACCCTGAACCTTGCGTTGGGCTTTGTGGTTGGGTTATTGGGCGGCATTTGTTTGGCGTTCCTGCTTGAATTCCTGGACGATACATTAAACACGAAAGAAGCCGCAGAGAAACGGCTCGGCGTCCCCGTCCTCGCCGCGATATCCGAAAAGGAATTCGACGCATGTACCTGAGTTTCTACGGCTTGAGCAGAGAACCGTTCCATATTACGCCGGACCCCGAGTTCTTGTTCATGAGTCCCAGCCACAAAGAGGCTTTCGCGGCGCTGGTATATGGCGTGGAACAGCGCAAGGGGTTCATCTGCCTGATCGGCGAAGTGGGTACAGGCAAGACGACCATTCTTCGCGCCTATCTCAAAGAGATCTTCGAAGGCGCCACGACATATCCGATCTACCTGTTTAATCCCGCTCTCACGTTCGAGAGCCTTCTGTCCACGATACTCGGCGAGATGGGGGTCGAGGTGAAGGAGCGTATCCCCGCGGAGGAGCTGCTCAAGTGCCTGCACAAAACGTTGATAAAGGAGTACAAGTGCAACCGCAATGTTGTGCTGCTTATCGACGAAGCCCAGAACATGCCGAATGCGACGCTCGAGAGCCTGCGCATGCTGTCCAACCTTGAAACCACGACAGACAAGCTCATTCAGATAGTGCTGGTTGGACAGCCGGAACTCGATCGCAAGCTCCGGCGATTCTCCCTGAGACAATTGCGAGCACGAATCGCCGTTCAGGCTCGGATCCGCCCCTTGACGCCCACGGAGAGCAGAACGTATATCCGCCACAGATTGGCCCAGGCCGGTAGCAGTGACGTCAATCTGTTTACGCCAACGGCCGTTCGCGCGATCATCAAGTACGCCAAAGGAAACCCGCGCGCCATCAACATCCTGTGCGATAACGCACTCGTCACAGGCTATGGAAGCGGACGCCGTCCCATCACCCGCAGAAAAGTCAACGAGGTGATTGACGATTTGAAGGGCAAGTCTCCAACTTCCCCGCTAAGACGAATCTTGGCGACGCTGGCACTGTTCCTCGCCATCGGCATCTTTATTGCCTTGTCCGTTCAGATCGTGGCCAAAGATCTGGTCCTGCCTCTTGTTGATGCGTCACTGGTGAACACGCTGCCAAGAAAGGCAAGAGATACGGAAGCGAGTACGCGAGCATGGCCGCAGAAAACGGACGTGAAATCGGTTGAGGCGCTCAAAGAACCCCAGGAGATGACGCCGGCCGTCCCTTCTCCGCCTGCGCGAAGAGCGTCCGAAACAATCCCGGAACCACAGGCGATCTTGTCCAGTGTTCCTGAGCCACCTCCTGCGCGTGGAACGACGGAGACGGTCCCAACACCCCAGGAAATTCCGCCCGGTACGGCTGCGTTGCCGCCCACGTCATCCGCCGACGCGCCCCGTCCCGTCCAAGCGACTCGGGTTGTACTGAAAGGGGATCATCTCGTTGGCCTGATTACTGGCGTCTATGGGCGATGCGACAACGACCTCATTGCGCTGGTGAAACGTCACAACCCCAGTATTCAAAACCCCGATTTGCTCTCCATAGGCGATGTATTGATTTTTCCAAAAACCGACGCGTCCCCACCGGTTGCGGGTACCACCTCTTCAGCGTCCAATTCCGGTTCTCCTGCCAATAGGAATCCACAGCAATGAAGTTCTACGAGGCGCTAGAAAAGGCACGCAGGGAACGCAACAAGAACGGGTCTGGGTTCGGAACCGAAGCCGGGTCCAAACCGTCTCCGCCCAAGACGCCGGATGGGTTGAGGCTGCCCAAGTCGATTGAAGGCAAGTTGCTGTCCATGAATCAGCGCATCGAGTCGACGGTCGGGAGGCAAACGGGGATCGTCGTCGAGTTTGTCGGAAGCCCAACCAGCGAAGACGCCTCGAAACTCGTCTACGAGTTTGCCAAGCTCGTGGCCTTTCGGCTAAATAGAAAGGTTCTTTTGCTGGCGGCCGGCGCGTATCCGCATGTTCGCGAGGTTTTCAGCGGCGCTAGTGCGCAACAGTGGGAGGAAGTCATCGAAGACAGCAAGCTTGCGGGAGAGGTCGTCCATCCCGTTGACGAAACGCAAACCGCCACGAGCCTTGTCAGCGGAGCCCCGATGCCGCCATGCGCGCTGATGACCTCCTCGGCGGGACATGCGATTTTCGACGATTTGAGGCAGCGATTCGACTTGATTTTGATTGATGCGCCGCCTCTGGGCGTGTCTTCGGACGCGGTTCTGCTGTCTTCCGTCATTGACGGAGTCGTGCTGGTCATCGAAGCGGGCAAGACGCGCTGGCAAGTGATCAAGCATGATTTGGACGAGATTACCGCGCGGCGCGGTCGCGTGTTGGGCGTTGTTTTCAACAAGCAACGGCATTACATCCCCGAGTTCCTCTATCGGCTTTTGTGATGCATGTAAGCGACCTCGGCGGGAAGCGACATGGAAACGAGGGTGCGTGTGTTCCGTACAGTAAATATTCAGGTGTAGCCTTCGGGAAACTGGTTTCGCCCTTGGGCGAAGAGTTGGGATTTTATTGGAGATTGGACTTTTAGCGCAGCCCCGGGTATGGAAGACACGTGGGTACCAAGGGAGTCAAGAAGAATGGCAAGGATGAGATCGCACATTCGATTGTGCGGGATCAAGCATCTGGTAAGCGATGCATTGTGCGTGATGCTGCGCGCTCCCCTATGCTTGGCACTGCGCCTCTCGGGCAAGAAACCGCCGGGGAAGTGCGTAGTCCTCTATTACCACGCCGTTCGCCCGGACCAGGCAAGAGCTTTCGAGAATCAAGTGGACGAATTGCTGCGGCTGGCAAAACCCATAACCGCTTCGGAAATCGCATCGCTGGAACCGGGCGGCAAGTATTTCGCCATTACGTTCGACGACGCTTTCGCGAGCGTGCTCGATAACGCCATTCCGGTGTTGGCGGCACGCAAGATTCCGTGCATCGTGTTCGTCCCCACGGGCTACATGGGCCGTTCGCCGGGCTGGGAGCACGAGGCGTATTTTCCGGAGTGCAATGAAGTCGTGGCTAGCACCGAACAACTGCTCGAATTATCCCCGGAGCTGGTGACTATTGGTTCCCATACAGTCATGCATTCGAACCTCGTGAACCGCCAAGACAAGGTCGTCGAGAAAGAAATGCGTGAATCCAAGGAGCAATTGGAGACGTTGCTTGAACGCGAGGTCCACTTACTTGCTTTTCCCTATGGCCGTCTTACGCCGTCCTTGCTGGAATGTGCGCGCACGGTTGGCTATAAGCGGGTGTTTGGCACCGAACCCAACGCTTGTTGTCTCGGGCCGAAGTGCTACATGGTGGGGCGGGTCAACGCCGATCCCAGCGACGGGATTTTGGAGTTCCGCCTCAAGATTCATGGCGCCTTCTGTCGCATCCCTGCCATGACCATGGCGAAAAACAAGCTGAAGTCTTTAATGGGCATGTCGCCTTCGTCCCGGAAGGATCGCCTGGCCAATGGCGTCATCGATGACCGCGACTGAGCCTCTGCCGGTGGTTACGCCTACTCCAGCGTCCGATGTCGGGCTGTGTGTGGATGTCGATCACGTAAATCCCGACGAATGGGCCGATGTCGTTCGCGGCTTCGACGATGCTACCCTCTACCAGACGTGGGCGCACGATGCCGTGCGATGGGGCGAACGGCGGATGAGCCACTTGGTGCTCAAGAGGCGAGAGAAAGTCGTGGCCGCGGCCCAAGTGCGGATCTTGAAATTGCCTATTCTCAAAGCGGGGATTGCCTACCTATTCAAAGGTCCGATGTGGCGACCGACGGGAAGCGCCCCGGACATGGACATCTTCCGCCACATGATGAGGGCGTTGCGCGAAGAGTACGCGACAAGACGGGGTTTGCTACTGCGAGTCATTCCCAACGAGATTGACGAGGAGTCTGGACGCTTCCGCGACGTGCTGGAATCGGAAGGCTATCGACACCGCACGTCGGCCAAAGCCTACCGCACATTTCTTCTCGATCTCGAGCCTTCTCTGGAAGAGTTGCGCAAGAAACTGCGTCACACCTGGAGAACGAATCTGAACAAGGCCGAAACCCGGGACTTCCAGATTCAGGAAGGGACGCGCGATGACCTGTACGCGCAGTTCGTCCGGCTATACGAGGAGATGCACGAACGGAAACGCTTCGTGCGATTCGTCGACATTCACCAATTCAGAGACATCCAGCGGCAACTCCCAGAGCCTGAAAAGATGCGCATCATGGTGTGCGGCCTCGATGGCGAACCGGTTGCCGCGGCAGTATGCTCCACCCTTGGCCAAGCGGCATTGGAAGTGTTCTTGGCCACTGGTAAGAAGGCGATGCAGACCCAGGCGGCTTTTTACATGATCTGGGAGCAGATTCGACGCTTCAAGCAGGAACACGTGCGCTACTTCGATATCGGCGGTATCGATCCCGAGTCCAATCCAGGCGGTTACAGGTTCAAAGGAGGCCTTGGAGGCCAGGATATCCTTCATATTGGCGAGTTCGAAGCGCGCGGCAGTCTGCTCAGTTCGGCGCTCGTGCACACCGCCGAACGCGCGCGGACCGGCTATCGACGGTTCAGAATCCGTCTCGCCAACACCATGCGGGATCATGGTAGCCCAAATCGGCAAGGCCGGGAACGCAAGCACGATGGATGAATCTCGCGGCCCTATTCGTCTATCATGCGACGGATGTTCATCGAGGCCGATACGCGTCGCCGTATCGGCGTCGGACGCAGACAGGAAGAAAAGAAGGCTTTGTGCCGACTTTGAGATACATAGGAAAAAGAATCGTCAACGCATTTGGACTAGGAAAGGAACCAAGCAATGGCCAAGAGACTCAGTGTTGCGGTAATTGGATGTGGGTATTGGGGTCCGAACCTTATACGAAACTTCAACAGCCTCGGCGATCACGACATGGCGCTTGTTTGCGACACCGATCAGGCGCGTCTGAATCACATGAGGAAGCTCTATCCACAGGTCAAGACGACCACCCGCGTGGATGACGTTATCAACGATCCAAGCATCGACGCCGTGGCTATCGCGACGCCGGTGCGATTCCACTATGACCTTGCCCGAAAAGTTTTGGCGGCTGGCAAGCATACGTTCATCGAGAAGCCCATGGCGGCTTCCGTGAAGGAATGCGAAGACCTCATTGAACTGGCCGAAAAACACAAGCGGATCCTCATGGTGGGCCATACGTTCCTGTACGCGGACCATGTTCGCAAAATCAAAGAGATCGTCGCTTCCGGCGAACTCGGGGAGATTCTCTATATCAACTCGCGGCGTCTGAACCTGGGCCTGCTCCAAAAAGACATCAACGTCGCATGGGATCTTGCTCCGCACGACATCGCCATCATCCTTTACATCCTGGGCGAAGTCCCCGAGTATGTCAATTGCGAGGGGCGGGCCCATTACGCCCCCGGGATCGAGGACGTGACAAGCATGACGTTGAGTTTCGCAAGCGGCGTCATTGCCATGATCCAAAGCAGTTGGCTCGACCCGAACAAAGTGCGCGAAATCACGTTCGTCGGCAAGAAAAAGATGTTGGTGTACGACGATATCCAGCCTTCGGAAAAGATCCGCATCTACGATAAACGCGTGGAAGCGCCGCCGCACTACGACACCTTCGCGGAGTTTCAATACTCGTATCACTATGGCGACATGTACGCCCCCTTCATCAAAATGTCCGAACCGCTGAAAGTGGAATGCCAGCACTTCCTGGATTGTATTGTGGAAAACAAGAAACCTTTGACGGATGGCCACAATGGCCTGGAGGTCATTAGAGTATTGGAAGCGGCTAACAAAGCGCTTCACAAGCACGATCTCCGAAGGAAGAAATGACGGCGTATTCAATAGATCCGGATGATTCTTTGTGACGCTGAAACTGTTCGCCAAAGACGCTACGATATATGCTGTGGGGAACATAGGGCTGCGGGCCGCCGCCCTGCTGTTGACTCCCGTTTACACCTATTGTCTCACCGTGAGCGAGTATGGCCTCTGGGCCACGCTGCAAACGACGATACAGATCATGTTGATCCTCTTCACCATGGGAATGCGCGAGACGCTTCTGCGTTTCACGAAAGAATACGAAGAGGACAACCGCCTGGGCCATCTGATAGGCACCACGACGCTTGTAATCGTGTGTGGCGCACTCGGCGTAAGCGCTGTCACCTTGCTGTTGTTGCTGCCGGTTCTTCAGCATGTCCTGCACACCGACAACATTCGTAATTTGATCTTACTGACTTGCGCCGCTGCCCTTGTGCAGTCCTTGAGCATCCACCTTATGTCGTATTACCGGGCGGGCCGTCAGGCAATCAAATTCATGATCACGGGGCTGGGCGCCGCCGTCCTCCTTTTCACGGCCACGTTTGTTGCCGTCTATATCCTCAAACTCGGCGTACAGGGCGTTCTGTGGGCCTACATTGCGAGTTATGCGACCGTGTTCGTCCTGGTGGCGGCCGACGTATTCTCGCGGACGGGTTTCGGGGTCTCGCCGTCGATCGTCCCGCGATTGCTCCAGTTTGGCGCTCCTCTGATCGTCTCCGCCGCCGGCCAGTTTACCATGGGCGGCGCCAGCGTCTACCTGCTCAGCTACTTTGCGGGACTCGAAGTCGTCGCCATCTACTCGCTGAGCTACAAGTTCGCCAGCATCCTGCCCATCGTCGTCGCGTTGCCGTTCCAATTGGCCTTCCAACCGCTCGTGTTCTCGAATCTCAACAACCCGGACATTCGGCAGAAGACCGGACGGCTGTTGACCTACCTCGTTCTGGCCTCCACGTTCATGTCATTCTTCCTGGTTGTGGGCACCCACTTTCTGTTGCCTCTGATTGCGCCTCCGGCGTACGCCGCCGCGTTCCTTGTGGCGTTGTTCCTGGTTCCGGCACAGGCCTTCTCGGGCATACACGGCTTTGGCGAAACGCTTCTGGGCGCCGTCAAGAAGACGCATATCGCCGCCTTCTTCAATGCGGGAGGCGCCATCGTCTGCGTGCTGTTGAACCTCGTGCTGGTGCCCCTCCTCGGATGGTATGGCGCTGCAATCGCCACGGGTGTTTCCCTCATCGCCGTGGATACCACCGAAGCGGGAATCGGGATAAAGGAATTCAAGATTGGCGGCGAAATCGAGTGGCGGCGACTGATCATAATGGGCACTGGATTCGTGGCCTTCCTCGTTCTGTCTTCCGTGCTGTACACAATGCCCGCCATTGTCTTCTACTGTGGCGAGACCGCGTTCTGCCTGGCATCGCTGGCCGTCCTATGCGTGATTCCTTTCTTCTATGAGAACGAGAAGGCGGTCTTCCGTCAGATGACCCAAAATCTTGTGGCTCGCGTTCGCGCACAAAGAACTCCGTCATGTTGAGCCAATTGACCCGGGATTTTGTCCCGCCCTTGCTGGTGTCATCGGCCTTGGTGATGGGGATTATGTCTATCGGGCTGTTCCTGTTGTGCGTCAAACGCTACGAAGTGGCTATTCTCTTGATCCTCGCCTCCGATTGGGTCCACTGTTTCTACAACAAGAATGCGCCCGATGCGGTGGGGCAGGTCGAAAGCAATCCAGCAACCTATATCCGGTTGGCCCTGGTCATCATGGTGGGCGTTATCGGATATTTCAAGTTCATCCAAGGCCAACACGTTCAATCCGAGCCGCGCACGTCAGTAAGCGGAACCGCCAGCCAGGATGAGCTTCCACTTCACTTCAAATTGCTCGGGGCATTCCTGCTGTTTGCCCTTTTCTCCACAACCTATTCAATCTCCCGGTCTTTTACACTCGTCCGAGTGCTGGAATTTCTCGCATTCTATGGATTCCTACTGGAATTGCATTACTGGATCGAGGACGAAGCCCGGATGGATAAAGCGATCAACGCACTTTTCCTCGTGACCGCATTAGGGATGTTGGTCAACCTCAGTGCCCTCTTCCTGTTGCGAAATCGTGTGTGGTATTACGAATCTCCCAACCGCTTTCAGGGTGTGATGGCAGGCCCCAACCAACTAGGAGCCATCATAATGGTTTCCTATGTCGTTTTCATGTGGAAATTCGCAACCTCCGACGCCCGGGGCAGAATTTGGCCCGTGCTTTTTTTTCTCCTCGCCTTGTTCATGCACGGCTTGTCTGGATCGCGATCCAGCATCGTTTCCGCAGTGGTCGGCTTTTTTATCTGGGCACTTGTGATGAAGAAGACCAAGATGCTGGCCTTGCTCCTTGTCCTTGTCGCATCGGGCGTCATCGTGATTTCCGCCGGGGGCTTGCCCAGTCTCAAGCGCGAGCAAGCGGATAAAGACTCCATCGCCGATCTGACCGGAAGAACCAATATTTGGAATAAATCGTTCGAGGCCCTGCAGGCAAGACCTTTGCGTGGATACGGCTTTCAGGTTGGCGGCGCAATCTTCGCGCAATTGAAGCTCACCTCCAAGGACTATTTCCTGAATGACAATACGACGGCGCGGTTTTCGCTGCATAACGGTTATCTGAGCGTGGCTGTCGGTTGCGGGATTCCCTGCCTACTGTTGTGGGTTGTGGCATTGCTACTGCCGCTTAAGCAGGGGTTCTCATTGCCCCTCAGCCCCTACAAAGCGCTCGGTATCGTCATGATTGCCCAATGTATGACCCACAATTGCGTGGAAGATTTCGTAACGCTCGCAAGCCGGAGCATGCCTTCGATGTTCTTCTGGATTTGCTGGGTGATCTGCGGCAGATTGCCTGCCCTGCAACGCGGCGCGCCGTCATACGCAGCGGCCGGACTTCACGAGGAAGCAACATGAACGACTCTGGTTATGTGTTGATAACACCCGCACGAAACGAAGCCGCCACCATCGGACAAACAATTGAGTCCGTCGTGGCACAAACCCTGCCGCCACGAAAGTGGGTTATCGTCAGCGACGCCTCCACGGATGAGACCGACGATATCGTCAAGTCCTACGCCGCGAAGCACGCGTTCATAACGTTCCTGCGGAAGGAAGGCGAAAACCAGCGAAACTTCGGCGCCAAGGTCTATGCCATCAGAGTCGCCTACGAACAACTGGGCGACGCCGCTTATGCCTTCATTGGCAACCTAGACGCCGACATTACATTCGAGCCCGACTACTTCCAGCGCCTGCTCTCCAAGTTCGCGCAGAATCCAAGACTCGGGATCGGCGGCGGCTTGACCTTCGACGTGTACAACGGCGAAGTTCATGAGCGCCATGCGAGCCTCGACAGCATCGGAGGCGCCGTCCAATTGTTCCGGCGCGAGTGTTATGAGCAGATCGGCGGATACCGCCCGTTTCGTCTCGGTTCCGAGGATGCCGTTTCCCTGCACATGGCCCGCTGGAAAGGGTGGGAAACGAGCGCGTTTCCCGACTTGCCCGTCATGCACCATCGCCGGACCGGAACTGCCGAACAGAGCATATGGCGTGCGCGATTCAACCAAGGGATAACCCAGTATGCCATCGGCTGGAGCCCAGCCTTTGTGGCGCTACGCGCGATATACCGATTTCGAGAGAAACCCTACGTGTTGGGTGCTCTGGTTCGAACGGGTGGGTTCCTTTGGGCAGCAATCCGAGGCGAAGAGCGTCCGCTCGACCCAGAACTCATCCACTTCATCCGCAAAGAACAACGACAGAAACTCCTCGACGGAATCCGCGGACGCTGGCACCCAAAGAAGATGCGCTGATAGTCTGAGGTAAGCCATTTCTCTAGCGGAATGCCCTTTTGAGGTATTGATCGCGGGCCTCGCTCAATCCGAAGCTTACGCCTTTCTACACATTAGTGCGATTTTCCCGATGGCGTCAGAGAACTTTCACCAAGGCCAAAGCGAAGAGTGAAATCCGTTCGCTTCCAAGAGTTAGAGATTTTCCTTGTATTTGTAAACAAATGATGTTAAACTAAATTGCAAATTCTTATATGAGTCAAGAATTATTTCTTTGCAATCAAGATTTGTATCGTAAGGCCATTGAGGAAACACGGGAATCATGAGTAAGGGCAAGGTTTTGATAATCAGCAGCGATGCTGAACTGTCGGAAACCATTGTTCAGGTTTTGGAGCAGGCTGAGTTCGACGTGGTTGCTGCCGCCAACAAGACGACGGCTCTGGACTTGGCCAAGAGTGACGTTTTCGAACTGGTGGTGGCCAATCTCACCTCACCCGATCATTCCAGTCTGGGAATACTGAGACATCTTAAGGATTCCTTTCCCACCACCGAAATCATCATGTCCTCCACCAATCCAACCCTGGACTCGGCGATCGCATCGATCCGGGAAGGCGCGTACGACTATCTCTGGCTGCCTCAGGACTTGACTTGGCTGCCTGAGTCGGCCAGCGGCGCCATCATGCGCCGCCGGAGAAAGATGAAGATATTCGCACCGGACGAGGTCGGCGAAACGTCCGAGGACGCGATGGAAAGAACAACGAGTTCCGGCGCGGTGCGCGGCCATGTACCGGATCCAGCCGAAGAACTCAGTGCTTCCGTGATGATTGGCGATACCCCATCGATGGTTGCCGCGCGGCAGCTTCTCTTGCAGGTGGCTTCTTCGGATATGACAGTACTGGTGCGGGGAGAGAGTGGTACGGGGAAAGACGTTGCGGCGAGATTGATTCACCGGGTATCGCCTCGAAACGAGACGGGCACATTCGTCAAGATTACGTGTCCCGCCGTACCCGAGTCGCTGCTGGAATCCGAATTGTTCGGTTACGAACGCGGGGCTTTCACGGGCGCCGTGGCACAGAAACCCGGCCGGTTCGAATTGGCGGGCAAAGGGACCATTTTCCTGGACGAAATTGGTTCAATCTCGCTGGCCATGCAAGCCAAACTCCTCGACGTAATCGAGCACAAACAGTTCACCCGTGTCGGGGGCGTCAAGACGATCACCGTGGATGCGCGCATCATCGCGGCCACCCATTGCCCCCTCGAGGAAATGATAGCGCGCGGGGAGTTCCGAGCCGACTTGTTCTACCGGCTTGAGCAGTTCACGATTACGCTGCCGCCGCTCCGGGAAAGAACCGAAGACATACTGCGCTTGTGCCGCCATTTCTTACGTTCGCACGCCGCCAAGTATGGCTTCAAGCACCGCAAGACTCCGTTTCACATCATGGACCGGCTGGTCCGCTACCCGTGGCCCGGCAACGTCCGTGAGTTGGAGTCCACCATTGCACGGTTTGCCCTGACCGGTGAAATCGCCACATTCGAAGATGTCATGGAACCGGCCTCGGGCGAATCCCCGGCAAGTGCACCGGTGGCCAGCAAACTGGAAGAAGTAGAGGTCGCCGCCATCAAGGCTGCTTTGGAAGAGACACGCTGGAACAGACGCAAGGCGGCGGAGAAGCTCGGTATCAGCTACAGTGCCTTGAGGCGAAGACTGGCAAAATACGACCTTGAAGGACGTAGTAACTCGTAACACTACGAATTCGTTCTATCTCGATAGGGCTTCGGGGTTTTCTTTGACGGGTAAACGAACCTTGATCTTGGTGGCCAAGTGTCGGTTTCGACTAATTATTGACCGGCAATAGTTGGCCAAGAAGGCCGCATCACAAGGTTTCGTTGAACGCATCGAAGTGCGATTTCTCATACAAACCCGCTCGAATTGCAGCGAACTGGACGTGAGTCCTTATTGGCACATAGATTGCTTATAAATTGGTGCAGTAGTGAAAATGATTCCTCAACCAGGAGTAGACTATGAGCGAGAATTTCAGGATGTTGAACTGGGCGATCGAACACGAACTTCGATGTTCTCAACGCTACCGGCGTTTCTTGACAGTTGTCGGTGCGGAATGCCAGGACACGGACACTGGGCTTAAGGGATTGCTCGGCGAGGTACTCCGGGGAAGTGATGAGATCATCGAGTTGGACTCGACGGAAGTGGCCATCGTCATGGCTGAAACAGACAGGCTGGGCGCGTTGATGGCCATTGACCGGTATCATGCCCGGTTCAATGGCGCCTTCGACATCCGTTTCGGTGTCGCCACGTTTCCGCTCGATGCCGGCGACCACGAGGCCCTCCTGGGCAGAGCGCGAAGCCGCCTGCTTAAGGCCAAGAAAGGGCAACCCGGCACAGTGATCTCGGAGGACGAATCGCAATAGATCGTCAAGAATGAGTTCTCGTAGTGGTGAGCGGAACGAGTAGGCTCCATTCGATGGAGTTCGGGAAAGCAAGGAAGCGGAGGGACACATCATGTTGGAAATGCTGCGGAAGTTGACGGTAAAGAAGGCGCCGGGGAATGGAATGGAGACAAAAGGGTTTTTGTCGCAAGATGATTTCGCCGACCAGCTAATCAAGGAGCGTGCCCGTGCCGATCGTGCCGGCGCTTCTTTCACGCTGCTCGCTTTCGATGTTGAGACGCCACCGGGATTGAACGGCAAGGCCGAGGCCATGGAGATTCTCGCGTCAATACTCGCGAAGCGGGCGCGCGTCACCGATACCAAGGGTTGGTTCGGTAACCGCTTGGGCATCATCCTACCGAACACGCCGACCGAAAACGCCGACAATGTCGTTCGACCCATTCAGGAACAGTTCAAAAAGACCGTCGTTTCCAATTCGCCACACGCGTCTAAAGCACCCAAGATTGCTTATCAGGCATATGAGTATCCGAATAATGAAATAGTAAATGTGTAGGGATGTAGATAACCCTCGCGAAGCAAGACGGCTGGCGCCGGTTGCCTAGGGGAAAGGGGAGTCTAAAATGGCTACGGAGCATGATAAAATGTATACTATCGTAAATTCCCATCCCGGAACGAACGGGAAGAACGGGCGGGTAAGGTACGTTGCGGAGAGTCGAGAAGCTTCGACCGTTATGAGTCAGCCATCGGAACTATGCTTTGGGCGTCGGATTCCCTTGTGGAAGCGTGCCTTTGACATCATCGGTTCCGGGGTGGGCTTATTCCTGCTTTCACCGCTTTTCCTACTCATCGCCCTTTACATCAAGATCGTGTCGCCCGGCCCCGTGTTCTTTAAGCAGAACCGGATTGGCTGGTCAGGGAAAGAATTCACCATGTGGAAGTTCCGCTCGATGCGCCCCGATGCGGATTCCTCCGTCCATCGTCAACACATGGCCAAACTCATCCAGAACAGTACCGATCCCAGTGATAAGCGCTCCGTGCAGGTCTTGACGAAAATCGCGAACGATCCCCGAATCATCCCATTTGGTGTGATCTTTCGTAAGTCGTGTTTGGATGAACTGCCCCAACTGATTAACGTGTTCCTCGGCTGCATGACCTTGGTTGGTCCCCGCCCCGCCATCCCCTATGAGGTCGAAAAGTACATGCACTGGCACAAGGAACGCTTTGACACGGTCCCCGGCATGACCGGGCTGTGGCAAGTGAGTGGAAAGAACAAACTCTCGTTCAAGGAAATGGTGCGCTTGGACATCCGATATGTACGGGAGAGGTCGCCGTGGTTGGACATCAAGATCCTCCTTAAGACCCCGCCGGCCATTATCATCCAGGTGCGAGAGAATTGGCTAGTCAGGCAACGCAACAGCCGCGTTGAAGCGGCAGGAAAAGCACGCGCGCGGACTACTGCAAAGATCAACGAATAATGTCTGCTTTTCCAGAAGGGTAGTCTAAATGAAACGGAGAGGTTCTTCTCTTCTTTTAGATGTTGTGTCCTTATTACTTCTTGTCGGCGGTCTATATCACTCTCCGGCGTACGCCTATGCCAGTCCCGAGTCGACTTCGTTATCCGCTGATACACGGGCGGTTAAGCTGGATGCGTCGACTGTAATTCATATCCAGCCCGAGGGCGATCTTGACCCAAACTGGTCGTATGAATGGTCGGTCGATCGAGGCGAAATCGACGAGATTTCGGGCAACACAACCGCAATCTACACGGCTACAGCCGACCTGGATCCGGGGTGGGACACCGTAACCGCGACGATCTGGGACAACTCGCCTCCGGGTCCGCCAATCCTTGTGGCAACGCGTACTATCGTGCTTCTCGTTTTCAAGCAGTTCATCATTCTCAAGGCAGACGATTGGCAACGCTGGGAATGGGCTCCGCCCGGCGCAAGTCCCAACTGGACGTATTACATGAACTATTGCATCAATGTGAAGCATATCAAGACGTCCGCCGGCATCATGAACTTCTCCCTGGATCCGGACTACCCGGAGCCCCAACCCGCGCCCCCCGATCCCCCTATTAACTATTATCTTGCCGACTTCATCGCCTACACCCAATCGCTCCATAACACGGGATATGTCGAGTTCTGGAATCACGGACAGACTCATATTTGCGACCCGTATGAATTCCAGGGTTCCTCGTATGCGTTTCAGGCCGAGCATCTCGCGTACGGCCAAACCCAATCGCTGGCATTGCTTGGATTTACCTACACGGCATTCGGCGCGCCCTGTAACGCCATCGACGACACGACTACCGCAGTCATTAATGACGCGCCAGACATCAAGGTGTGGCTCTTCGGTCTCCCCGAATCGACGAAGATGGTCCTTGAAAATGGCAACGGAGAGATTGAACCAGGCGACGTCGGCGTACCGAGTTATCTGGGTTTTCTCGCAGGGTATGACGCCGAGGCCGATTACGTCGTGCTGCAGCACCATCCCGCTTTCGAGGAATTCAGAAGCAACTTTGGCGAGTTCAATCTGATCATCGAGTACCTGCTCGACCAAAAGGCCACGTTCATCAAGCCCACCGAGTACTACCGCCTGATCCACGACGGCATATTGCCGCTTGATCCTCAAGGCGACGTGCCGCCCTATATCACAACCCAGCCGGTGTCGCAGACGGTCAACCCTCATGACGACGTCACGTTCACGGTGGAAAACACCGGCTCATTGCCCCTGGCCTATCAATGGAAAAAGGAAGGCGAAGAAATCCCAGACGCCACCACCGCGACCTACATAATTTCAGCCGCGACGGAAGCCGATGAAGGAGACTATGTATGTATAGCGACGAATCCGGCGGGAAGCGCCATATCCGATCCCGTCGCGTCGCTTAGCGTGAATGACCCGCCGGAAATCGGCGAAGATCCCGTGTCACAGTCCGTGGACCCCGGCGATTCCGTGACATTCTCCGTGACGGTCACGGGCGCCCCGCCCTTGAGCTACGCATGGAGCAAAGACTACGGCGAGCCAATATCCGGCGCGACGGACGCTTCTTACTCGATAGATCACGCGACCCAAGACGATGAAGGCGAGTATGTCTGTTTTGTCAGCAATGAAGCGGGCATGATTCTCAACGACAATGAAACGTCCAATCCTGGGATGTTATGGGTGAACGATCCGCCGACGGTCACCGAGTCGCCCGTGTCTCAAACGAAAAACTTCGGCGACGTGCCGCAATTCTCGGTCGTCGTTACAGGCACCATACCCCTTTCTTTCCAATGGCGAAAGGGCGGTGTCGCCATCGAAGATGCAACGGATACGATACTGACCCTTCCCGCCGTGGCTAACGTCAACGAGGGGAGCTACGACTGCGTGGCGACCAACAGCGCCGGAACGGATACCTCTGCGTCGGCCACATTGACGGTTCAAGATCCCATCATTTTCACCCAGCCTGAAAACGTTCAAGTACTCGCGGGCGGTACGGCACACTTCAATGTCGTTGCCGGTGGCACTGGCAGCCTCTTATACAAATGGTTTCAAGGCGAAAGCCCGTTGAGCGATGGGGGCGATATTGGCGGCTCGGCGACCCCGAACCTTCAGATTGCAAACGTGACGAATCCCAATCCGGTTGAATACCACTGCGATGTAACCGGCGAGGATGGAACGATCGTCTCCGCCACGGCAACCCTCGAGGCAACCGACCCCGCCATTGCCACTCAACCCATTTCCCTTACGCGGAACCCCTCTGAAGAGGCTACGTTTTCGGTGGTTGCCATGGGGACCAGTCCGTTCACCTACCAGTGGCTCAAGAACGCCGAGAATGTACAGGGCGCTACCGAGGCGTCCTACACAATCCCGGGCGTCACAGAAGGCGACGAAGGGGAATACCGCTGCCTGATTTCCAACAGCGTCAGTCCAGCCGGTATCCGGTCGAATCCGGCAGCCTTGGTCGTGAACGACCCGCCCATCATTACGACGCACCCCGTATCGCAGTCCGTCGATCCGACGGATCCCGTTACGTTCGCCGTGACCGCCACCGGCACGGCTCCGTTAAGCTACGAGTGGCGGAAAAACACGGTATTGATTCCCGGGGCGACCCGGTCTTCGTATTCCATCGCCGCCACCGTCCCAAATGACGCAGGCCAATATACTTGCTATGTAACTAATCAAGCGGGAATCATCTCGGCCCAAAACAAGCTGTCGGACCCAGGCGTCCTGACGGTGAATGCGCCACCCGCCATTAGCGCCCAGCCACAGAGTGCAACAAAGAATCCGGGCGAGTCTGCAACATTCGGCATCACGGCAACCGGCGCCGCCCCTTTACAATATCAGTGGCGGAAAAACGGCAGCGAAATGCCCGGCAAGACCCTGTCCTCGCTTGGCTTCGCATCGGTAGCCGAAACCGACCAGGCGGCCTACACCTGCTACGTCAGGAACTCCGCGGGGGACAAGACCAACGCGAACGTCGAGTCCGCCCCGGCCGTGCTGACAGTGACCGACCCGCCCACGATTACCCGGCAGCCGGCTTCTCAGACCATCGCACCTGGGCTCTCCGTCACGTTTTCGATCGCCGCGACCGGTACATTGCCTTTCTCGTACCAGTGGAAGAAAGGTGTCCAGGATATCTCCAACGCGACGAACGCTCAGTACAGCATCGCTCATGTGTCGCAAACCGACCAGGGGCTTTATTCCTGTCATATCGCCAATTGCGCGGGAAGCGCGTTGTCGGATCAGGCCACGCTGACGGTTTTCGAGGCTGTCAAGATCGTCACCCAACCCGTTTCGGAGTCCGTGAACTATGGCGTACCCGCACAGTTCAGCGTCTCTGTCACCGGCGCGCCGCTCATCGATTTTCAGTGGCGAAGGGGAGGCGTGCCACTGGCAAACACCGGCAGGATTTCTGGCGCAGACGCGGCAACACTGCATATCGCCGCCAGCGTGAACGTGGATGAAGGCAGTTACACCTGCCGCGTCAGCAATCAGTTCGGCGCCATGACATCCTATTCCGCGGTGCTGACGGTAAACGATCCTGCGATCGTCTCGCAGCCCCAAGGGGCGCAGGTACTGGTTGGCGGTACCGCCATGTTCTCGACGGAAGCCGTGGGCAGTGCGTTGACGTATCGGTGGTATAAAGGGGCCTCCCCATTAAGCGACGGCTCCAATATCAGCGGTTCAAGCGCGGCCACGTTGGCCGTAAGCAATTGCACCGGAGCGGACGAAGGCGCTTATCATTGTGTGGTTGGTGGCAGACCAGACCCGTCCGTGATTTCGGCAGACGCCGAACTCGATGTGGGCGATCCGGCCATTCTCACTCAGCCGCAGTCCCAAACCGTAGATCCCGGCGTTGGGGTTACCTTCTCCATCCAGGCAGGGGGTACGCCTACATTCAGCTATCTGTGGCACAAGAATGGAATTAACATCGAAGGAGCGACGAACGACGTTTTCGTTATTGCTTCCGTCGCAGAAACCGACGAAGGCGCCTATAGCTGCCGCGTCACAAGTCCCGTTCGGCCCCTCGGAATCGAGTCGGACGAAGCAGGCCTGATCGTGAATGACCCGCCCGTCCTCGAGGGTGCGTTTGTCGACCCGCCCGGTGGACAAATCCATGCGATGAACTCCGCCAGTCTGACCGTGGGAATCTTGGGCGGTACGGCGCCCTTCTCGTACCAGTGGAAAAAGGACGGCAACAATGTCGATGACAATGGCCGGATTACGGGCAGTCGGACGGCAGCGCTTGCCGTCAATTCGGCGGTACAGGACGATGAAGGGGTTTATACCTGCGTTGTGACGAACTCGGCAGGCAGCAACACCTCCGACGCGGTTCATTTGATTGTCGGCGACCTGCTGGACTTCATCCGGCGGTTGGAGGATCAGAAAGAATACGTGGGCAAGGAAGTGCGCTTCACGGTCCAGGTGATCGGCGGCCGTGGGACGATCGAATATGCGTGGAAGTTCCAAGGTGCGCGCAAGACGGCGATGCCGGTGGGCGCCAATTTGTCCACCTTAACGATACCCCAGGTAGCGCTGGCGGATGCCGGTTTATACTGGTGCGACGTGACGGACCAGCGGGGAACGCATCCCTCGAATCAAGCGGCACTCCAAGTGGCGTCTTCTTCCTTGGAGATCATCCAGGATCCGAGCGGCGGGCAGGGCACGTTAGGTTCACGGTACGAGTTCACCGTAGCGACGCGTGGCGGTTTCCTGCCCCTAACATACGAATGGCGCAAGGGTGACGTGCCGATTTCTTCCGCCACCACCTCAACGTTCACGATTCCGTCACTCCAAGATACGGATGCGGGAATCTACACGGTCATCGTTTCGGACAGCGATTTCCATGTGTGTCAATCGAACACGGCCATTCTCGAAGTGATATCGGGCTTGTCGGTCGGCGGCCTTGCAGGTCTCTTACTGTTGACAACCATGCTTGCATTGGCCAGCACAGTCGTCTTGCGGAAATTTTTTCATATGATATAGTTTCTTAGCGTAGTAGAAGGGATCCCGATGAGAGCCAATTGGACAAGGGAAATACTGAAATTCAAGAGGAAGGTTCTGGCTGGCTTCATACTGGCCATGGTTCTGGCGGCGCCGGGTTACGCCTTTGTCGACCCCGAAACCATCTCCCTGTCAGCCGACTCCAAATCGGTCCGTTTGAACGAGACGACCATCATTCGTATTAACGAGACCGACTTGGACCCGCAGTGGACCTATCAGTGGAGTGCCGTGAGGGGGGCGGTCGTCGCGAACCCCAATCCCCTCGCCCCCCATACGGCCATTTACACGGCGACGGCGGGATTGGATCCGGGAGAGGATGTTATCACGGTCGCGATCTACGATAACACCCCGCGGCTTCTTGCAACACGAACAGCCGTCGTTCTGGTTTTCAAGCAATTCATCGTCCTGAAAGCCGGCACGTGGGGCGTTATCACCACTAACTGGCAGTACTATTTTCAGCAGCTCCTCGATCTCCACATCAAGACGGCCGTTGCCATAATAACGCATTTCATCGACCCGCTTTATTCCGGGTATGCCGGCCCTGCGTTTGTCACGTACACGAAAGCCAGACATGACAGTGGTTATGTCGAGTTCTGGAATAACGGGTATGACTTCTCGAACGGTGCAGGTCCGCCAGCCTGGTGGGAATTCAGGGGAACGACCTACGGCTCTCAAAAGACACACCTCGAGGCCGGGCAGACGCTCGCCAACACCACGTTGGGGTTTCCGTTCACGGCATTCGGCGCTCCCTACAACCAGTTGGATACAACCACCACTACGGTCGTCAACGAATCCCCCGAATTGCGGGTATGGCTATTCGGCGCAGCTACCGGCTCCACCAAAATGGTACTGACCCACGCTAACGGCGAGATAGAACAAACGACTGGACTGCCGAGTTTTACCTATTTCATGAGTACCTATAGCGCCACGCCCCGGTACGTCGTCCTCCAACACAATCCGGGCATGAATTCCTTCTACACCAACTTCCAACAGTTCAGGGACATCCTTAACTACCTTATCGCCCAGAAGGTCACGTTTATCCTACCCACCGAGTATTGCCGCTTGATCCAGGACGGGATCCTCCCGTCAAACCCGGGCCGGACACCTTTCTTCATGGTGCAGCCAACCTCGCAGACGGTTAACCCGACGCAGAAAATCACCTTGACCGCTACGGCCTTGGGTACACAGCCCATCTCCTACCAGTGGAAAAAGGGCGGGACTAACGTTTCCGATGCGACGACCGATACGCTCATCATCACCGCTGCCGGACAATCGGACGAAGGCAGCTACCTATGCACGGCGACAAATATCCACGGGAGTACGGATTCCAATCCAGCGACTTTGGCGGTCGACGATCCGCCGACGATTACCACCCAACCATTGTCCCAAACCCTGGATCCCGGCGTTTCGGTGACATTCACGGTCGAAGCGACTGGGACGGCCCCGTTGAGTTACGAGTGGCGAAAAGACAATTCGACCATTCCCGATGCCACGGATCCATCCTACACAATTTATCCCGTGGCCGAGTCGGATGAGGGCGCATACGCCTGTTACGTCAGCAATGCGGCCGGCAGCCAGGCCAGCCAGAACGTACTTTCCAACTCGGCGTTTTTTTCGGTGAACAACCCCGCTTACGTCATTGCCGACCCGGTGTCGGCCACTACGGACTACGGACTTTCGGCAACGTTTTACGTGATGGCAGGGGGGACTCCGCCCATCAGCTATCAGTGGCGCAGGAATGGCATCGGCATCGGCGCCGCCACCGACACGGAATACGCGATCGACAACTGCTCGAACGCCGAAGAGGACAACTATGACTGCGTAGTGACAAACAGCGCAGGAGGCAGCGCCTCCGCAGCCGCTCGATTGGCCGTCAACGATCCTATTATCATCGGACAGCCGGAGGATGCGCAAGCGCTCGCGATGTCGACGGTGCACTTCACGGTCACTGCGGCTGGCAGCGGCGAGATCGCCTACCAATGGTTCAAAGAAACGACGGTGCTCGAGGACGCCGGAAAGATCAGCGGCGCCACCTCGCGAATCCTCCAAATCGAGGGTGTAACGGACTCCGATCAAGGGGTCTATCACTGCGCAGTCACCGGAGGCGATCCTACGATTGTGACCCGCGACGCCCTTTTGGAGATCAGCGACCCTGCGTTTACAACGGAACCTCTGTCGCAGACCGTGAATCCCACCGATTCGGTGACCTTCTCCATCCGGGCGGTGGGTACGCCGCCATTCAGCTATCAGTGGCGGGATACGAACGGAATCGACATCGAAGGAGCGACGAGTGAGGATTTCGTTATTCCATCCGTTGCAGAAACCGACGAAGGCGCCTATAGCTGCCTCGTCACAAGTCACGTCCGGCCCTTGGGCTTCGAGTCGGCTCAGGCAGGCCTGGTCGTGAACGACCCGCCCCTGATCGAAACGCAGCCCGAGTCGAAATCGGTCGATCCCACCGATCTCGTCGTGTTTAGCGTAGTGGCCACGGGCACGGATCCCTTGAGTTACGAGTGGCGCATAGGCGGCGTGCCGATTCCCGGCGCTACACGCGCAACCTATACCATTGTCTCCGCGCAGCAATCCGACGCGGGGCCGTACACCTGCTATGTGGCCAACGAGGCTGGCACGGTGTCCGGTCACAACACGACATCCGGCCCGGCTGTCCTGTATCTCTACGGTTTGCCGACCATTACGGTCCCGCCCATAAGTCAGACGGTGGATCCGAACCATCTCGTGACATTCAGCGTTGTGGCGGCAAGTGAAACGCCAATGAGCTATCAGTGGCGCCTGAACGATCTCAACATTCCAGACATGACCGAGTCGACGTTGAGCATTCCGCTTGTCCAGGAGAGCGACGAAGGCGACTATACTTGCGTTGTCGGCAATTCCGCCGGAGACAAGACGAATACGAATACGATATCCGCCCCAGCGACGCTGACGGTCAATGATCCCCCCGTCATCGTCGTTCAACCCGAGTCGCAACTCATCGCACCGGAATATGAAGTGTCTTTCTCGGTAACGATTACCGGTACGCCGCCTTTCAGCTTCCAATGGAGGAAAGGTGCGACTACTATCGGTGAAGAGACCGCTGACTCCTACACGAGTTCCTACACCATTGCATCCGTGGCATCGAGCGACGCTGGCGTCTACTACTGTCACGTTAGGAACAGCGCGGGGCAGGTTACTTCCGATGGTGCGACGCTGAGGGTTCTGGAACCGGCAAGGATTGTGACCCAACCGGTCTCGCAGGAACTCAACTATGGGACAGCGGTGGAGTTTTACGTACAGGCGGACGGAATGTTACCGCTCTATTACGAGTGGAGAAAGAATGGCATTGCGCTCGTGGACGGCGGTAGGGTGTTGGGCGTTTCCGAGGCCCGGCTGAGCATCGAGGCTGCCGAAAACGGAGATGAAGGCGATTACACCTGCTACGTTATCAACGATTTTGGCGGCATCGAATCGGCGGCCGCCACGCTGATTGTCCATGATCCCGCCATCACCGCGCAGCCTCAGCACCAAAGTGTGATGGGCGGCCACACGGCGCAGTTCTCGATAGGCGCGGTCGGCAGCAACCCTGTTTACAGGTGGTACAAGAACGGCCTGGCGTTAAGCGATACCGGCAGCATCGGCGGCTCGTCCACAGCCGTATTGAATGTCGACAACTGCCAAGTCGCCGACGAAGGCGTCTATCGCTGCACGGTCGCCGGCGGACCGGATGCGGATGTAACCTCGCAAGACGCAACACTCGCGATCGACGACCCCGCCGTCATTACACAACCGCAATCACAGACGGTTGACCCGGACGATACAGTGACGTTCGCATTGGAGGTCGATCTCGATAGCTCCACGCCCATCACCTTTCAGTGGCGCAAAGACGGCAATGATATCCAGGACGCGAGCGGTGGTGTAACGATCGGTCTCCCGATCACGTACGTCATCGCCAACGCGGCAGAGACGGACGAAGGCAGTTATACCTGCCTGCTCCGCGGGTTCGAGGACGTTGTCTCCAACGCCGCGACGTTGAGCGTCAACGACGTTCCCGTTATTTCGGGCGTGGACGTGGACCCGCCGGACGCCCGGATCCAACTATCGAGCTCGGCCAGTTTCACCGTTCAGTTGTCTGGCGGGACGGAGCCAATCTCGTACGAGTGGAAGAAAGATGGGATCGTCCTTACCGAGAGCGACCACGTCTCGGGTGTTTCGCAGCGGACGCTGATCGTTAATCCCGCGCAACAGCAGGATGAAGGCCGCTATACGTGTGCCGTCTACAATTCCGCGGGCAGGGCGGTGTCTTCGGAGGTATATCTGATTGTCGGCGAGATCCGTGCTTTTACGCAGCAGCCCTTAACCGAGCAAAAGAAATACATTGGCCAAGCGGTGCAGTTCGAGGTCGAGACCGTGGGGGGCCGCGGAACGCCTCACTACGCTTGGACATTCGACGAACGGCAAAAAACCACACAACCCGTGGGTGACGATTCACCCCTGCTGGTTTTCACGGTCACGCAGGCAAAGGCCGGCGCGTATAGGTGCGGCGTAACCGATGAGCGGGACACCTATTACTCGAATACGTCCACACTGGACGTTGCGTCGCCACTCGAGATACTCCAACAACCACGAGGAGGTCTTGTGGCCGAAGGTTCCCTGCACACCTTTGCCGTGCAAACAAGCGGTGGATTCTTACCATTGGCTTATGAATGGCACAAGTACGATGTCCCCACGGTTCTTGGAACGAACGTAACGTTGACGCTCGACCCCCTTCAAACGAGTGATTCCGGATCCTACTATGTCATTGTGTCAGACGCCATCAGCAGCGTCGAATCCAACACCGCTCCCTTGTTCGTCGGCACAAACGTTCCCGCAGCGGGCTTTGTGGCCTTGGGACTGTTGGCAGGAATATGCACCTTGGTTGGCGCGCTCACACTCGGTTCGAGGGGGCGTTCCACGTTTCCGTAAGTCCAAACGTTACGGACAACGCCTCTTGAAGCATCCTGCCGTGGACGCGGCCAACATGAACGCTAGGAGTATCAGTGCGGAGACGCTGGCCGCTGGTAGCGGAACCAGGTTTACGACAAGAGTCACCGTATCCGACGTGACTGAGGCTTCTGTTTCATCGGCCACCACGACCGCGTAGTCGCCTTGGTTCTCGATTGAGACTGAATCCATGACCAGCGCCGCCTCGGTAGCGTCCAAAATCAGGTTGCCGTCTTTGTACCATTGATACGACAACACCCCGACTCCGCCCGTTGCCTGGATGAAGAACGTAAAGGATTCTCCCGCGTTGGCCTGACCGCTTTTCGGTTGAAGTAAAATCGTTAGAGGAGCCAGGTTTACGACAAGAGTCACCGTATCCGATGTGACTGAGGCGTGTGTTTCATCGGTCACCACGACCGCGTAGTCGCCTTGGTCTTCGATTGAGACTGAATCCATGACCAGCGCCGCTTCGGTAGCGTCCAAAAGCAGGCTGCCGTCTTTGTACCATTGATACGACAACACCCCGATTCCGCCCGTTGCCTGGGTAAAGAACGTAAAGGATTCTCCTGCGTTGGTCTGACCGCTTATTGGCTGAAGTGAAATCGCCAGAGGTTCGAAGAACTCGTAGGCGCCAATATCGGGTCCAATACCCTGGGGTATCGGAATAGCGTCGAAATCGAATAGAATCCCCGCGTCGGTACCGGCATCTATGCAGGGGGAGGCCACTTGCAGATGGTAGTCGCGAAGCGCGGCGTTTGCAAACAAGGGATCCCCGCCGACGGCGTGGGTGTCGAATCCGGAGGCCGTGCTGTAGCCGGTCAAAGTCTGGTAGGTCGTCGAACCAACCTGAATGGCATCCGAACCGAGCGGCATGTGCAACCAGCAATTGTAGTCGATCACCTTGTTGGTTGCGCTTGCCATCTTCAATACCGGACTCCAAGTTGGTACGGAATTCGTCATGCCGATGTTGTTCTTCAACGTCGTGTTACACGTTCCATCATCAAGATAGAAGTTGTACTGCCTGCAATTCGTAACGGTGTTGTTGTAAATCTGGGAGTTCACCAGCGTTGTGCCCGACAGGAATAGTCCGTTCCACGTTAGATCATAAACCACGTTGCCGTACACCTTGGGGTTCATCAGGTTGGGCCAGCTACTATCCGTTATCAAAACGATGCCGTTAATATTCTCGGTGAATCCCGGCGTGGCGTATACGGTGTTGTACCGGACGATGTTGCCGGTCGGGCTTGAAGGGCCACCCTTTATGTCAATGCAATGATGATGGGCATTGTATGAAATGCACTTCTCGACGATCGCGTTTGAACAGTCGATCACATTGATGTTGTTGCCGCCGGATTCATAGACGACGCATTGTGTGACCAAGTGGTTGTAGCCCGAGATCATGGAAAGTCCCATTTTGTCGATGGCATTATGGGACGGTGGATCAAGACGCCCAGCATGATGCAGCACAACATCGCGAATAATCCAGTTGTCATTTGTCGGAAAAACAAATAAGGTCTGATGATTGGCATTCTTCAACTCGAGACTCTCGATCGTGATGTAGTCCGAGTTCCCGTTCCACACTCCCTGGACACAATAATCACGGGCGGCCACCTGGATATCCCCTGGAAGCGAAATCGAATATACATACAGAATATCCAATGTCCAATACCAACTGCCGCTCGCAGCTAATTCAACTACCGAGCCCATGTGGACACCACGCTCTCCGTCAAAAAAGACCAAATCGGGCGTTGGGGCTTTCTCTATCGGCGTCCACGGAAGGTTTGCCCGCCAAATGTGTGAGCCTGACGCCGTCTCGGTCCATCCTGTGACTGGGTCGGAACCGGTTATTATCGGGCGATTCCCATCGCCGTAGGCGCCAAACACGATCCGTGAAGAAGCGTTGCCACTCGTTGCGTTGACGAGAAGTGTCTCACGCCAAGTTCCTCCCCGCTTGAAGAGAATGGAGTCTCCCGGAAGAAAATGGGATATATCGACCTTGTGAATGGTTTTCCACGCATCGGCGTCCGACAATCCGTTCCAACTGTCATTACCCCCAACGGAATCGACGTAAAACAGCCTGGCGTCGGCTGTCAGACAAGGCACAATCCCTAACAGGAAGACAACCCACGCCCAAGATGATTGATTCTTCTTCATCGGAATCCAACGCAACGTCAACTTAACGAGTTTTGTCAAAGTTAGCTGGATAAATTCTATCCGTATTCTCCCTTTCTTGTCAATAAACGCTTACAGGAATGTCTTATCCGGTCAAGAAACGGCGGCTTCTGGTGTTGGGTCCACAATACGTGCTGTCATCCTTGGCCGTGTGTTGAATTTGGCCATTTATGGCGTTGCGAAATTCGTTCAGAATTATCACTTCTATGCGCTTTTCCTCTTCAGATTCCGCGATGTGGTCGCCAAACACGCGATTTGGACGCAAGAACGTAACGAGCCGCGATTGAACGGTTGCTGGAACCGGCGGCTGGCAAAGGCCGGATAATGCACGGATCGGGAACCCAGCGGCTTAGCCCAAGGTCGGCTGTTCGTCAGGAATAAAATGCAACGATTCGTCGTTAGCCCCACAACCGTTTGGACCCGCTCATGGCTGATCCCGTTCCAGCTTCCAGGAACAACCTGAAATGCGATGCAAGCACGTGCAATGATCCTTGCGTTCCGCTTCGTGCATAATCGCACCATGTCGTGCTATATTCGCTCAGCAACCGATCGCAGCAATCGCGGGATGATGCCGTGTGTGCGTTTTGGGAGGCCCATCCCAAGAACGCCGTTCTGGAGGGGGCATGGGTGAACAAAAAATAGATGCTTATTGCAGAAGGTTAACGATACGCAGTGATACCTGCAAGGTTACCGAGCGATATCTCTGTTATGCCGTTGTATCGGCTTCGTTCGTATTTCTCGTTGCGATGATGTGTCTATACAGCCTCGATTTCCCGTATCTCGACCAATGGGAATTCGTGTCGTCGATCGGGAAGTCGTTCGATGGCGGCGTGACCCTTGGCGACCTGTGGGGGCAACATAACGAGCACCGACTCATCTTTCCGAAGGCACTCATGCTCGTCATGGCGCACATGAGCGGCTGGGACGTGCGATGGGAACTTGCGACGAACGTCATTCTTGGTTCAAGCCTTTTCGCGGTTCTCGCGGCCCAGATTATGGCGACGGCGCGAAGAAACCGGCTGAGACGTGCTCATTTGGTCTTGGCCTGGGTGTCGCTGATGGTATTCTCGCTCAACCAATGGGAAAACTGGTTCCTGGGCTGGCAGTTACAGGAGTTCATGAACGTTCTCGCGGCGGTTTCGGGCATGTTCGTTCTTTCGAGAAGGCCGTGCGGGAAAAGTGCCTTCGCCGTCGCGATTTTCTTGGGCGTGATTGCGACGTACTCGTTCGCAAACGGAATGGCCTACTGGGTCATCGGCGCCATGGTCATTGCTTTGTCGTCGGGACGCCGATCCAAGGAATTGCCGGCTTGGGTTGCGGTGTCAGTCATTGTCATTGCCTCATATCTATACGATTACCACTCGCCCGAATACCATCCCTCGATAGGGTACCTCGTTTTCCATCCTCTCGATTATGGGGGATATGTCCTCAAGTATCTTGGTGCGGCGATGGTCGACTTCTCTGAAACCGGCGCTCTTCTTGCAGGATGCCTGTGCTTGGCGTGCTTTGCGAAAGCAACACACGCCGTCCTCGAGAGCGAATCCCCGTCGGAGTCCCCATTCATACCTTACCTCGCAATCGGCTTGTATGGCCTGGCGAGCGCCATGATAACCGGAGTAGGCCGGGTGGGCTTCGGTGGCAGCCAAGCGCTTGCCCCGCGCTACATTGCGTTCTCGAACCTTGTGTGGATCGCGGACGCCGCGATGGTATGGATGTGGTTGCACAAGTCCAATATCTCCAGAGTCCCATACCAGCGAAAGGTCGTTGTCGGTTGCGTCCTGTTTTCAATGGGGCTGATAGGTTTTGGCTGTCTTTATGGGGCCTATAGGTGGACCGAGCGTTACCACTTTAGAATCGAGGCGCGAACGGAATTACTCGATGGCGACAACCTCGACATGCTGCGAAGAATCTTTCCAATACCTGAAAAGATCGTCGGAGTACGTCCAATTCTGCGCGAGAAACACCTTTCGATCTTTCGCTAACGTATTTTCATGTTGACATTCCGTAGATCGTGTCGATCACTTTTCGTGTCGGGGACTCATCTTGTTTTCGGCGCGCGCAATGAGCCGTGTGTTTGCAATGGTTCCCATTCTTCGGGCATATTGACGGATGCTCGCGAATGCGGGCTTTCATTTTGACTGCGAACTATGCCGGGTGGCCTTCTCTTTCGAGCGGCTTCGGCAGGAGGCATAAACGGTGGTTCTGATAACGGGCGGGGCGGGGTTCATCGGTAGCCATGTGGCGGAGGCGTTTCTCGCGGCGAGACATGCCGTGGCCGTGGTGGACAATCTTTGCACGGGACGGCGCGAAAACGTGCCTGCCGATGCGAGGTTTCATGCCGTGGACATTCGTTCGCAAGAATTGGCGGAGGTGTTTGCGCGCGAAAAACCCGAGTGTGTGTGCCATCTGGCCGCGCAGATGAACGTGTCCCACAGCATTCAAGACCCTCTGCACGATGCCGATGTGAACATCCTGGGATCGATCAACGTCCTCGAAAATTGTGTGCGGCACAAGGTCAGGAAAGTGGTATTCGCATCGAGCGCCGGGGCCGTCTACGGCGAACCCGAATCATTGCCCGTGAGCGAGGAGCATCCGTCCCGGGCCGCCTGCCACTACGGGGTCAGCAAATACGCCGTCGAAAATTACCTGGGCCTCTACGCGCGCCTGTATGGCCTCAACTACACCACGTTGCGGTTTGCCAACGTGTATGGGCCGCGCCAAAATCCTTCCGGCGAGGCTGGCGTCTGCGCGATTCTGATGGGCATGATGCTTTCCGGCAAACGTCCCACTCTATATGGACGTGGCGATCCGGTTCGCGAGTATGTTTACGTGACCGACGTGGCCCAGGCGGTCCTGCGCGCGTTGGACAAAGGCGACAACGAGACGTTCAACATCGGATCGGGGCGTGGCACAACGGTGAGAGAGGTGTTCGACGCCATTCGCGATCTGTTGGGCTTTGCACACGAACCCATCCTCGAACCGTTGCGGCCCGGGGAAGTCAAGCGCATCTACACCAGTCCCGAAAAAGCGGCCCGCCTCTTGGGCTGGCGGGCCGAAACGGGGTTTGCCGAGGGTATCGTCAAAACCCTCGAATTCGTCAAGTGCGCGGAACTATAGCGGCGGGACGGCTGTCCCGTGCGCGGGCCAGGCGCGCCACTCCGGGCGAAATCCATTGCGTGAGCCGCAAGGGAAGTTTTTCTTCGCGCTTCCCAAGTTGAACGCCAAGCCACTTTACCGCATCTACCGCCAGGATGGCCGCAGCCAAATCGAGCCGCCCCGACGATAGAAAATGGGCCACATCGTCGCGCAGGCGGCGCAGTCCGTAGCCTGTTTCGCCGCCGATGGCGGGATTGCGCAAGATCTGCATTTGCGTGAGCGAAAACCCGTTTTCAAACGCAAACTGCAATTCGCCACGCAGGTTGCGCCCGTGTCCATGCACGACCGCTGCGGCAGGTTCATAAACGATCTTGAGTCCGGCCATGAAGATATCGCGGCACATCCCCTGATCTTCGGCGAGCAGTAGCGTTTCGTTGAATTTGAACCGCGCCCAGATATCGCGACGGACGGCGCTGTTCACGTTGGAGAACCGGAATAATCCCGGGTGAACGCGGCGTATTTGCGCCGGATTTCGGATGATGCGCGTGGCCGGATACTCGTGTTCCAGTGCATGCGCACGCAGCCGTCCCAATTCTGTAGGCGGTACTTGGCGGCCATAGACGCCGCCGACTGCCGGGTCGTCGAAATGCGCCACGAGACTTTTCAGCCACTGGTTGCTCGTCGGCAATGCGTCGCCCGACAGAAACACGAGGAGATCGTTTCTTGCGTGGCTGGCGCCAAGGTTGCGCGTCTTGCCATGATGAAACTCGGCTGGCGCTATGGCAATCAAGGTCACGCCATGATCGTCGAGAAACGCAACCGTGCCATCCGATGAGCCGCTGTCGACGCAGATAATTTCCACCGGGGCATCGAATTCTTGCGACTGAACAATGGGAAAAATCCGTTCCAGATTTTTCCGCTCGTTTTTGACGACCATTACGATAGATACGCTGTGCATACTCCCCTTCTCATGGAGCGGAGGGCGATTATTTGCCTCCCATGTGGAGACTGGCTTCAATATCGGTGGCTTTGGCCTGGACTTCAGCGGCTTTGGCTGGCTGGTTTATTGCCGCATATCCTTGGCGCAAGTGGTCCAGCAAATACAGGTCGTTGGGAAACCCCTTCAACGATTGTTCGAGGAAAGGTATGGCGTCCGCGATTTTTCCCGCGCGCCAACATGCCTCGGCGAGATACCGTGGAAACGTTGCCGACGTAAAGCCTGCCTCCATTGCCTTCTTGCCTTCCGCGATGGCGTCGTCATAACGCTTCAGTTCAACCAAGGCCCATGTCGTGTTTAGGCGCGCGCCCTCATCCGCGCTGCCCTTCGCGACTGCGGTTCCATAGGCTGAAATGGCGCGTCCCCAGTTTTTGAGCCGGTAATGAACATGGCCGGCCATGATGTAAGGATCGGGCTTTTCGGGGGCGCGGCGGACCGCTTCTTCTACCTGTACCAAGGCGTCCGCATACGAATTCTGACTCATGAAAGCGGTCGCTTTCGTCAGATACGTTCGATAATCGTTTTCGCGCATGTGACGGGCATGGAATTGCAGACTCAACGTGACGCCTTCGGCGAACACAACCGCGGCTACAAGCAACATAATCCACGCGACCCAAAGGCCTTTGGTGGCGCCGCTGGTCCGCTTGCCCATCAGACAGATCCTTTGCCGCTGAGGACAATGCGGATGGTGCCAATGATGATGCGCAGGTCAGACATCAACGATAGCGTGCTGATGTACACCAGGTCGTAACAGAGCCGGTCTTCCGGCTGGCTGAAATAGGATCCCAGCACGTGCGACAGGCAGGTTAGGCCCGGGCGCACCGCCAGCCGTTGTTCAATCAACGGCAATTCCCGGGCATTGCTCTCGTAGTACTCCGTCCAGGCCGGCCGCGGACCAATCAGACTCATGTCGCCGCGCAGCACGTTGAACAACTGGGGTATCTCGTCGATTCGGTGCTTGCGGATAAGCCGGCCCACGGGCGTGATGCGCGAGTCGCCTTTCTTGGCCAGCACATGTCCGTTTTCATCCTTGAGATCAACCCCTTCCATCATTGAACGGAACTTGTAAATTTTGAATGGACGGCCGCCTTTGCCAAGACGCTCTTGCACGTATAGTACGCGGCCCGGCGAGCTTAGTTTGATGGCGATGGCGGTCACAATGCACACAGGGGCAAGCGCCAGCAGCCCCAGTGCCGATGCAACAATATCCATCAGGCGTTTGACGTACAGATACGGCGACAACATCTGCTCCGAGGCGACCTCGATCAGAGGCACGCCGGCCACGGCGGTCAGATTCTTATGCTGGAACAACAGCACATCGCTGAGGTTCGGATGCAGAAACGTGCGCCGGAAATTCTGCCGGCAGAAATCAAGCATCTCCTGCAACTGATTGTGATCGGCCCGGGCAAGCGTGATTACGGCGTTTTCATGCGCAAAATACTCGATTCCCAGTTCCTTCTTTCGGCGTTCGACCTTTTCTTTCAGCACATTAAGGCTGATGTAGCGCCCGCCTGCTCGTGGATGCCGAGATATCTCCCTGGCAATGCGTTCGGCATTCTCGCGACTGCCCAATACATAGAAGTAGCGGTGAAACAGGCGGAAACGACCGCCAAGAGACGCTGCGAAATAACGCCATGCCCCCAAGAAAATCCCGCCTGCAAACACGCTCAGTATCATTTCACGCCGTGATATCGCCCGCAGTTCCGCCGGTATGACCGACGCAAGTACCAGGCCCGCAAGGCTCGTAAAGAATACCGCCCCCAGCGAATAGTAGACCGCATCGAACCGGTCCGTAATGCGTGATGGACGATAGGCCCCCATCATCACCGATGTCACCGCAAACAGCGCAAGACACACCAATCGATCACGGCGGATTAGTCCGAAATCTACCTGCGCCAATGTTTCAAGGCGCGCCGCCGTTACCAGGTTGAGGGCCACCCAATACACAACCAGATCCGTCAAGAAAAACATGAACAGGATCCGGCGCTCTTCTCGCAATCGCTTCATGCAATCGCCTTACTGGAAGTCCAAGACACACAACATCCGCAGGCAAGTTACGGACACCCAGATAGTAGCATGTCAAGAACAATGCAGGCAAGAGTTTGCGATGAGGACCAGGGGTTGCGCATGAACGACGCCAAATGGCTTCACTCTTCCGGCTGTACGTTCCCCTGCGGCGCGGAATCGGATTCGCCATGGTTGGGTAGCAAGTTCTTCAACCCTTCAAACGCCTTGAAGCCAAGAGTCGGTCCGTTGCCGCCCATCGGAGATCCCTCATAATGCTCCCGCTGTTGAGGCGTCTCATGCTCATTATCATGGCAATACAGACACAGCAATTCCCAGTTGCTGCCGTCGGGCGGATTGTTCATGTGATCGTTGTCTCGATGATGAACCGTCAGTTCACGAAGCCGCTTGCCAGAGAATTCGCGGCCGCACCGCCCACAAACGTGTGGATAGATGTTGAGCGCCTGCTCGCGATAGCTCTTGTCTCGAAGAGCGTGATCGCGCTGAACTTCAGCAAGAATCCTAGCCTTCTCATCGGGACTTAACGGCTGCTTTTTGGTTGACATTTTTGTGACCTCGACTCGTTTCTCTGCCGACGCAGACGTCTTGCGCACAGCGGATTGGCTGCCCAGCTTGCTGAATCTACAATACTCGCGGACCTTATCTCAAGGTGGGGAGGCTGGCGCAAGTGCAAATACCGTGCGCGCACGCACGACCCTTTGTCGTGCTGCGCGGCGCTGTCAGTAGCTGAATACGGCTACACACAGCATGGCGAGACCCACCGCGAGTTTCGCAAACATGCCTCCGAGCCGCCCCAACGCGGCCCCGATGCCTGTTCGGATCGACGCGCCGGGCGTCTTGTTCGCAATCAACAGTTCGAAAAGCATTGCGCCTGAAAAGGCTCCCAAGAACGCGCCTGCCAACGTGCCGAGCAACGGGAACCACGGCGTCCCCATGATGGCCCCGGCGATGCACCCCACCAGCGACGAAATCGCGGCCCCGCGGCCACCGCCAAAGCGCGATGCGCCGTAGCCTGCGGCAAGCATCTCGAGGACTTCTCCCAGCACGCCCAGGACCAGCAGAAAAATCATCGGCCACAATCCAAAATGCTCAAACCCCGTCACCGCCCACGCCACCGCAATGGTCCCGAGAATCACCCAATTCCCGAACAAGCCAACGAGATCCAACGCCAGCCCTACGGTTATCCCCAGACCGAAAAACGTCCATCCAATAATACTTAACGCGAATGCCATGTTTCTTCTCCGGATGCCTCGTGCATGCAGTCTACACTGTGGCCCTGCTTTAACCTAAAAAAGGCAGTTGGTGCAGGCAGGCATTGCTAAAAGAATGGGATTTATGAGAAGAATGGGGAGAATGGGACATCTTGACCGTTCGCCCTGCAGGTGAGAACCCTATTTGTCCCATAAGTCCCATTCTTTAGGCGATGCTCCCTTGTTTCATGATCTCGCCGCCTCGGCGACAGAACCCTTATGCGCCAGCCTTGGATTCGTCCATGAGTTTGGTAAAACGGTCGAAGAGGTAGCGGCTGTCGTGCGGACCGGGCGAGGCTTCGGGATGGTACTGCACGCTGAAAATGGGGTACTCGCGATGGTCCATGCCTTCGATGGACTGGTCGTTGAGATTGGTGTGCGTGATGCGGACCTTCTCGATGTCGAGCGAGTTCGGGTCGACTGCGAACCCGTGGTTTTGTGCGCTGATCTCGACTTGGCCCGTGATATGGTTGAGCACGGGCTGGTTGGCGCCCCGGTGACCGAACTTGAGCTTATAGGTTGTGCCGCCATACGCGTGGCCGAGCAGTTGGTGGCCGAGGCAGATCCCAAAAATCGGCGTCTTGCCGAAGAGTCCCTGGATCGTCGGATACAGGTACGGTAGCGCGGCGGGGTCGCCGGGGCCGTTTGACAGAAATATGCCGTCGGGCTTCTGCGCGAGGACGTCTTCGAGGCCCGTCGTGGCGGGCATGACGATGACGCGGCAACCGTTGGCCTCCAACCGGCGCAGGATGTTGTACTTGATGCCGTAGTCCATTGCGACGACGCGGTACTTGCCCTCGGCGTTCGGATTCCACTCATACGGCGTGTCAACGCTGACCGCCTTGACGTAATCGCTTCCGGACATCGGCGGCGAAGCGAGCGCCTTCCCGACCAAGCTGTCGTGGTCGAGATCGACCGTGCTGATGACGGAACGTTGCGCGCCTTTCGTACGGAGGAGCTTTGTAATCTTGCGGGTATCGACGCCGTCGATTGCGACGACGTTGTGCTGCTTGAGGTAATCCGGCAGCGACATTTTTGCACGCCAGTTGCTCGGTTTCATGCAGCATTCGCGCATGACGAACCCTTCGGCAAAAGGCTTGCGCGACTCGATGTCTTCGTCGTTGCAGCCGTAATTGCCGATCAGCGGATAGGTCATCGTGACGATCTGCCCGGCGTACGACGGGTCCGTCAGGATTTCCTGATAGCCCGTCATACTGGTGTTGAACACCAGTTCGCCGAAACTCACGCCCTCCGCGCCTACCGCGTTGCCTTCGAATACGCTCCCATCTTCCAGCGCCAATACTGCTTTCAATTACAGTTCCTCTTTTTACAGGAGTCAGGATTCCGAATTAAGGATGAAGGATGAAGGATGAAAAAAGCTGTAGGCTTCAGGCTTCAGGCTTCAGGCTTCAGGCTTCAGGCTTCAGGCTTCAGCAATAATCCACAATCTACAATCCGCAATCGCCAATTCATCCTTCATCCTTCATCCTTTTCTTCTTTTACTTGGCTCTCAAGGGTGTTGGTACACCACTTTTCCGTCGCAGATTGTCGTCATGACCTTGCCGCGAAGCCTTTCACCCGCGAATGGCGTGTTGCGGCTCAATGAGGCAAACACCGCCGGATCGACGGTCCATTCCGCTTTTGGAGCGAAGACTGCGATATCCGCCGGACCGCCTTCCGAAAGCGTTCCGACGGGCAAATTCAAGATGCGTGCCGGCGCGGCGGTCATCAACTCGATGGCCCGTTCGAGCGACACGACTTCGGTCTCGACCAAGCCCGTGACGGCGAGGCCGAGGGCCGTTTCAAGCCCGACGATGCCGAACGGCGCCAATTGGAACTCGACATCTTTATCGGACACGGTATGCGGAGCGTGATCCGTCGCGATACAGTCGATGGTCCCATCGGCGAGGGCTGCGCGGATGGCCGCGACGTCGCTTGCCTCGCGCAACGGCGGGTTCATCTTCGCGTCGGTGCTGAACGTCGTGACGGCTTCGTCCGTCAGCATCCAGTAATGCGGCGCCGTCTCGCACGTCACACGCGCGCCGTTGGCCTTGGCGCGGCGGATGATCTCGACGCCGCCTGCCGTTGTCACGTGCTGGATGTGAATCTTCGCGCCGGCCAGCGCCGCCAGACGGATGTTCCGGTCGATGCGAATCTCTTCCATCTCGCGCGGCATGCCTGACAGGCCAAGCCGGGTCGAGTTATAGCCTTCATTCATCGCGCCGGCATCCATCAGCGATGCGTCTTCGCAATGGGCGAGGTACGTCAAGCCGCACATGTCGGCATATTCGAGCACGCGCCGCATGACCCAACTGCTCGCGATATCCGAACCGTCGTCGGTGACCGCCACCACGCCGATGTCTTTGAGTTCGCCCATCTCCGTCATTTCCTGGCCCGCGCGCTCCTTCGTGGCACACGCGCTCGGCCAGACCTTGATGCAGGCCGTTTCGCGAGCGCGGCGGATGACGAATTCGACCATGCCGGCATTGTCGATGGGCGGCGCGGTATTGGGCATCGGCACGACGGACGTAAAACCGCCGCGCGCCGCCGCTTTGCTGCCCGATGCGATGGTCTCTTTGGACTCGTAACCAGGCTCGCGAAAATGGACGTGGATGTCTACAAAACCGGGACATACTACGTAACCGGCGGCATCGATGGTCTTCGTGCCTTTCAGTCCCTTGCCGATCCGCGCGATATGCCCATGCTCGACGAGTATGTCGGCGATTTCCGAGCGCCCGGACGCAGGGTCAATCATATAACCGTTGACGATCGCGAGGCTCATGCGCTTTCCCCTCTCCCGCTATTGACGAGCAGGTGCATGATGGCCATGCGCACCGCCACGCCATTGGTGACCTGGCGCAGAATGACGCTTCGCGCGCCGTCGGCGACCCCCGCCGCGAGTTCGATGTCGCGGTTGATGGGACCGGGGTGCATGATGAGCGCATGCGGTGGCGCGAGCCGGAGCGACTCCTGGTCGACGCGGAACAACCGAATATATTCGCGCACGCTGGGGAACAGGCAGTTCTGTTGCCGCTCGAACTGGATCCGCAACGCGTAAATCACGTCTGCGTCGCAGATCGCCTCGCGCAAATCCGTCGTGACCGTTACGCCCATCCGTTCGATGTGCGGCGGGATCAGCGTGCGCGGGCCGCAGAGCGTGACGTGGGCGCCGAGCTTCGTCAGGCACCAGATATTGCTGCGCGCGACGCGGCTGTTGGCGATATCGCCGATAATCGCCACGCGCAAACCATCGAGTTGCGCGTTCGGATCCTGCTGGACTTCACGGATATGCTCGCGCATCGTGAACGCATCGAGCAGCGCCTGCGTCGGATGCTCATGCCGTCCGTCGCCCGCGTTGATGATATGCGACGGATGCCGTTGCGCGAGGATGTGCGCCGCGCCCGCGTAGCTGTGCCGAATGACCACGAGATCCGTCCGCATCGCCTCGATGTTTGCAAGCGTATCGTGCAACGTCTCGCCCTTGACTGTGCTCGAGGCCGACGCCGTAATCGAAAGCGTATCCGCGCTGAGGCGCTTCGCAGCGAGTTCGAACGAGGTCCGCGTGCGCGTGCTCGGTTCGTAGAACCAGTTTACGACCAGCCGCCCCTGCAGCAACGGTACCTTCTTGATACCGCTCTCGCGTGCGGATACGGCGACGAACTGTGGCGCAGTGTCCAAGATGAGCGTGATTTCGTCGCGAGAAAGCTCCTCGATGCCCAAGAGATCCTTGCGCGTCCACGCGCCCTTTGCTGGAGGCGTCATGGCTCGCCTCCCTGTTCCGTCTTGGGCGTGCGGGTGTCAAGCAGAACGATATCCTCGCCGTCTATTTCCTTGAGCCGGACCGACACGTATTCGCCGTGCGCAGTGGGTACGCTCCAGCCGAGGTAATCCGGCTGAATCGGCAGTTCGCGCCCGCCCCGGTCGATGAGACACGCCAGTTGGATGCGCGCCGGCCGTCCATAGTCCATGACCTCATCGAGCGCGGCGCGGATCGTGCGTCCCGCCGCCAGCACATCGTCGACCAGAATGACTGTTTTGCCGTCGATGGGAAAAGCGAAGTGCGTCGTGCCGCCGCCCACTTTGATCGTACCCATGCCCACACGCAAGTCGTCGCGGTACAACGTCGTCGCCAGCGAGCCAACTGGCGGAGCGGGTAAAACCCCCGTCATCGCGCAAATTTGCGCCGCCAGCCGTTCCGCCAGCGGACGCCCACGGCTCAAAATCCCCAATAACGCCAGCGAGGACACGTCCAAATTCGCCGAGACGATCTCCTGCGCCATCCGGTGAATCGCCGCGTCCATCGCGGCCGCATCCATCACAACCGTCCCCGCGAAATCACTGGTTAGCGACGATTTCACGATGTCCGTTGCTCCCTGGTCTGCATTCATAAGCGTTCTACCGTCCAGGCAAAAAAAATCCCAGCCGCACGGCTGAGCTGTCTACGTTTACCGCACCCGCTCCCGCGTGCGCGCTTTTTACACATGGTGGCGTCCACCTTGTCGTTCTCGGATTGCAGTTTCCTTGTTCGCAACAGTCATGCTATGCCGCGCAGTACGATAAAAGAAATCATAGTCACGACTACGACATTGCGGCCATGCCGTATTAGGTGGATTCTATCAAGCAGGACGGGGCAAGTCAACACGCCTCCGCCGTTTCTGCAACATTTGTCTTGACAGCCGTCTTCACACGACTCTATAGTAAAGCGAGCAGTTACGGATATATTTTGCTTCACGGAACAGCTCTGCCTCTGCGTTGGAGAGCGTGCAACGCAGAGTCGCGGAGGATGCCGGGATTCGGAGAGACAGACAAGCAACTATGAACAGGAGGTCTTCAACATGAACACATTTCGCACGCAAGGGTGCTGGCGCATTCTGGCGTTTAGCGTGGCGCTTCTCTGTCTCACCCTCACCGCCCATGCCACAGCCGTGGTCGTCACCTTGCCCAACTTGGTGGTGACGGTGGCGGGGGGCGAAGGCGAAGGCGAGGGGGAAGTGCTGGCCATAACTGAGCCGCCGCAGTCGTTGACGGTGAACGCGGGCGATTCGGCGTCGTTCATGGTGACGGCGACGGGTACGGCACCCTTGGCTTACCAGTGGCGTAAGGATGGGCTGGCGATCGGCGGCGGCACGCTGTCGAGCTATACGATTGCGTCGTCGCAACCCTCGGACGCGGGCAGATACAACTGCGTGGTGTCCAACAGCGTGGGCAGCGTGACATCCAACACGGCGATACTGACGGTGAACGTGCCAGATTTGGCGGTGACGGCGGTCGTCGCGCCATCGGCGGTCTCGACACAGCAGCAGGTGGAGTTGAGTTGGACGGTGACGAACACCGGGGCGGGGGACGCGACGTCGGCCTATTGGTCCGACGCTGTGTGGCTATCGACGGATGCGACGTGGGATTCGGCGGATTCCCAGCTTACAATTAAGGGCCACGAGGGCGGGCTCGCGGCGGGAGCGAACTACACGGTCACGCAGACGGTGTCGATTGCGCAGGTGTCGCCGGGGTTCTATTACTTGATCGTGCGGACGGACGACCCCTATTTTGCCAACAACGTGTACGAGACGGACGAGGCGAACAACACAGTTGCGCGGGCGGTTACGGTGGCGGCGGGTGAAGGCGAAGTGTGGTACGTGGATAAGCAGAACATCGCGACGGTACACGATGGCCTCGCCTGGAATACCGCATTTGTGACGATTCAAGAGGGGATCGATGCGGCTTTCACTGCGGGCGGCGGCGAGGTACGCGTAGCCCAAGGCGTCTACGACGAAGTCCGGAGCGGTACCCCTGGCGCGTTGATTATGAAACAAGGCGTTCACATTTATGGCGGTTTCGCGCACGTGATCGAGTCAAAGACCGAAACGCCCCGCGATTGGGGGCTGTACCCGGCGATCATCGACGGATCGGTGGCCCGCGGCGGCGCGCCCGCTTATCACGTGGTAGTCGGCGCGAATGACGCCACGTTGGACGGATTCTTCATCCAGGGCGGCTTGGCCAACGCACCCGACGACTCCGAGCGTGGCCAGCGCGGCGGCGCCATACAGTTCAATAGCACGTCCCCGGCGATTGCTCACTGCACGATTCGCGGCAACCACGCGGACTACGGCGGCGCTCTGGTACTCGATGGCGACTCGACGCCGCGCTTTAGCGCCTGCGCATTCCTGCGGAACTTGGCCACCGTGGATGGCGGCGCGGTCTGGATCGGTGCGGGCGGTCTCCCTGTTTTCGAGAACTGTGTTTTCATCGCGAACGCTGCGGGTCGTTATGGCGGCGCATTCTTCAACTACCAGGGCGGCGTCGCGACCGTCATCGATTGCTCACTGTACAACAACAGCGCTACTGTGGGCGGCCCGGGCATGAGCACATGGTGCAGCGGATGTACACCCACGGTCGTCAATTCCATCTTTTGGGATGGCGCAGGCGTCGAGTTCGACCACGGGAGCGCAAATGTGACCTACTCGGACGTACGAGGCGGTTATGCGGGCCTTGGCAACATCGCTATCGACCCGCTCTTTGTGAACGCCGCCGCAGACGACTTGCGCCTTTTGCCCGGGTCGCTCTGCATCGACGCGGCGCATGCCGAAGGGCCTTCGGGCGACTATCTCGGCGCCCCGCGCCCACAAGGAGCCGGCTACGATATGGGCGCGTATGAAATGCCCATCGGTGGCGAAGGCGAAGGCGAGGGCGAGGGGGAAGCGGCTGCAATTTCGACTCAGCCGGTATCGCAAACGGTGAGAGCCGGAAGTTCGGTGACGTTCTCGGTGGCGGCAACCGGGACGCCGGCGTTGAGCTATCAGTGGAAGCAGGATGACGGGGTTATCGACGGAGCGACTGGAGCGACTTACACGATTCCAAATGTACAAACCATGCATCAGGGAATATACACGTGCCGCGTGTGCAATGCGGTCGGCTGTGTGACGTCGGACAACGCGACGCTAACCGTGAACCCCGCTATGCCGCCATCTGCGGATTTCACAGGGAGTCCGCGATCGGGCAATGCACCGCTTCAGGTCCAGTTCACGGACTACTCGCAGGGGCGTGGGACGCCGCTCCGCTCATGGTCGTGGACCTTCGGCGATGGTGGCACGAGCGCCCTGCAAACCCCGTCGCATACGTATCAGGCGGCAGGAACATATTCGGTGAAGCTATCGGTAACGTCCGACGGCGGAAGCAGCAACATGACGATACCAAACTATATTACTGTCACGATAGGCGAAGGCGAGGGCGACGGTGAGGGTGAAGGCGATTCGGATGGCGATGGGTTATCCGATGCCATCGAGATCGCCACGTATCATACGGATCCCCACAATCCCGATACGGACGACGACGGCATGCCGGATGGATGGGAAGTGGAGAACGTACTGGATCCGTTGAATCCTTCGGATGCCAATTTCGATGACGACCACGACGGCCTCACCAACTTGCAGGAATATCTTGGCCGGTCGGATCCTCACGATGCCTCGTCCCCGACGCCCGTCCATTACGTGGACTTCGCGGGCGGCAGCGACGATACCGGCGACGGCTCGGCAGACAATCCGTGGAAAACGATTCCGTTCGCACTCGCGCAGATCCCGCCGACTGCGCTGATCCGCAACACGCTACGGCTCGCGCCGGGCACGTACGACGGCATCGGAACGCTCAAACCGAATGTCACCATCGCCGGTTCGAGCGCCGGGGACACGGTGGTCGTAGGAACCGTCGTGGGCATGGAGGACGTCGAACTGCGCGATCTCGAACTGCGCCAGCCGCTCGAAAAGGCCGGCTGTTGTCTGTTGACCATCACGGATGTAGCGATGACGCTGCAAAATGTCGTGTTCAACGGCGAGACGGCGGGTACGGGAGTGGTAGCGGATGTGGAAGACGGCGCGGGCGTACAGATCGACCAGTGTACCTTCATCCATTTGACCACCGGCATTTCGATAGCGAACGCGTTGCCGACGATCCGGCGATGCGTGTTCGACGAGATATCGGGCGACGCGATTCTCGTGCAGGCCGGAACCGGCGACAAAGCCACCGACGACGGCACATTCGGCTCGGCCGATGACGGCAATTCCGGATACAACACCTTCCACTTGGAGACGATCGGCGGACTCGCCTTGAACAACGAGCGCCCCGATCCCGTGGTCATGCAAAACAACGACTGGAACACCAACGACGAAACGGTCATCGCGACCAAAGTAACCGCGAACACCACCTTCATTCCTCACCTGAATCAGGGACAAGGACTGATCCCCGCAGCGGCGGTGTGTTCGGTGTGGGACGCAGTGACCCAGGACAGCGTTACGAATGCTTCGGTCAAGGTCGCGCCGGGAACCTACATGGCCGTGACCGCGAATCAGAGCGGCGTCTATACCTTCGCATGCTTGTCGCCTGGAATGTACACGTTCACCGTCACCGCGCCCGGCTATGCGCCGAGGGCCCAACAAGCCACGCTCGAAGCCGGCGCTCTCACGCCTACCGTCTTCCCCTTGACGCCCAACGCCGGCGAGGGCGAGGGCGAGGGCGAGGGCGAGGGCGAAGGCGAAGGCGAAGGCGAAGGCGGCTGCTTCAACTGTGGCGTGATCACGCCCTTCGATCCCGGTGCGCGAGGCGACGGCTTAACGCTTGTCGTGGCCGCCCTATTGTTCGTGCTATCGACTACTGTAACACAGCGGATACCAGAGAGGTTGCGAAGAAACTGACGAGCAGGAAAAACCAGCGCTAGGCTAGATCGACCCTCGACGCGTTCGAGGCACTTGAACGCGTGCCGTCAATTTCGCGCGGCTTGCATTTGCCGGTGCAATCCCGCAGGATGTTTATTCATGGCCAAACGTTTCGCAAACAAATCGGCATTTATCACGGGCGCATCGTCGGGCATCGGCGCGGCGGTGGCGGAGGCCCTTGCGCGTGAAGGCGCACGCGTGGCGTTGGCAGCGCGCCGTATCGAAAAGCTCGACGACGTCCGCAAGCGCGTCGAATCCGCAAGCGGCGTTGCGTTGCCAGTCGTGTGCGACGTGCGCGACAAGGCAAGCCTCGACGAAGCGGTCCGAAAAACGGTCGAGGCGTTCGGCGGGATCGACATCGTGCTGGCCAATGCCGGGTTCGGCGTAGTCGGCCAGTTCGCACGGCTCGACACGGACGCGTTTCGCGCGCAGTTCGAGACGAACGTATTCGGCGTCATCAATACCATCTATGCCGCGCTCCCACATCTGCTCGAATCCAAAGGGCGGCTCGGCATCGTATCGAGCGTTCAGGGGCGCGTGGCCATGCCCTCGAGTTCGCCATATACCGCGAGCAAGTTTGCCGTGTACGGTTTGGCGGAATCGCTGTACCACGAACTCGCCCCGAAAGGCGTGTCGGTCGTCTGCATCCAGCCCGGCTTCGTGGCCTCCGAGATCCGCAAAGTCGACAACAACGGCGTATTCGAAGCACGCCGCAGGGAGTCCGCCCCCAACGGGCTCATCGTACCGGTGGAAAAGGCCGCACGCGATATCGTCGACGCGTTGTATCGCCGGCATTTCGATGCGGTCATCACCGGCCACGCGAAACTCATCGCCGGACTGTCGCGGCACTTCCCGCGCCTGACGCGCGCGATCATTCTGAAGAGCACGGGTGGAAACGTCGACCCACGGGACAAGCCCAAGCGCCGTTCGCCGAGTAAAACCCCGTGAAGCAACTCGATCAAGTCTTTGGCGTCGCCGCAATCGGAAAGAAAGTTTCGTGAAAAAAACAAAGGTAATTCACCCATTCCTGTTCGCGGCATTTCCCATCTTGTCTCTATTTTCCGCCAATGCCGATACAGTGGCCCCAAGCGACGTCTGGTCCTCCATTCTCCTCGCAGTGTCCGGCGCGGCCATCTTGTGGTTCATGTTATGGCCGATTCTTCGCGACTCATTCAAACGCGGACTGGCGGTATCTCTAGCTGTATTTCTGTGCTTCTCCTACGGTCCCGCCATGGACGGGTTGCGCTGGATATTGGGGCAGAGCCGTCTGTTGCGAGACGTGTCCTCATTCTGGCTTCTGTGCGCGGGCATGGCCGCCCTTGCAACGGGCCTTCTTCCGTTGATGCGAACGCGGCGAAGCCTCGATGGGATCACGCGATTCCTGAACAAGTTTTCCTTGATCGTCGTCCTGATAGCCCTTTGCAGCGCCCTGGTCGAAGTGGGGCGGTACCAATACTACACGCTCCATACCCACACCGCGCCCACATCCGCGTCCACCACTCCGGTCCGAGATCCGTCATCACCGGCGCCGCCCAACATCTACTACATTACTTTGGATGCGTACGCGCGTGCCGACATACTCAAGGACATCTTCCATTACGACAACACATCGTTTGTAACCGCCCTGAGACAACGCGGCTTTTTCGTAGCGAACAAAAGCCACTCCAACTACATGTATACGAACCTTTCGCTCTCCTCGTCCCTGAACCTCGACTATCTGTCCCCGAACGACGACAGCCTCAAAGGAAACACCGCCTTCCGCATCCAAATTCTTAACCAAACCCGGACAAATAAGGTCTCCACGTTTCTGAAGGAGCGGGGATACAAGTACATCGCCTTCGACACCGGCTCCGAGTCCTTACGACAAACGAACGCGGATGTCGTCGAAAAACCTGCGATCATATTGAGCGAATTCCAGAACCTTCTGATAACCAAGACGCCCCTCCGGACGTTCTTGAGCCGAATGCCGAATCCTTGGCAGTACTTCGTACACCGCAATGTGATACTTCATGCGTTGGACCGGCTATCGGAACTGGCGACACTCGGATCGCCGCTATTCGTCTTCGCCCTTGTTCCCGCGCCCCATGCGCCATTTGTCTTAGACGCAAACGGCGACGCCGTGTATCCGAAGATCCCGTTCTCGATGCTCGATGGACACAGCCTGATTGGCTACGGCATGACGCCGGAAGACTACATCGCCGGATACACGGCCCAACTCGCCTACGTCAGCAAACGCGTGCTCCAAATCGTGGATCGGATTCAGGCGGCCACGCCAAACTCGGTCATCATTATCCAGGGCGATCACGGTTCGAGAATGGGGTTGACCGACGACCCGGCAACGACAAACCTGCACGAAGTGTTCAGCAACCTGAGCGCCGTCTACCTGCCCGACCGCGACGCCGACGCGCTGTTCTATGACGACATGTCGAATGTAAACGCCTTCCGGATCCTCTTCAACGCCTATTTTGGGACACATTATGAGCGGCTGCCCGACAGGAGTTTCTTCTCTCCCTGGTCGCTCAACGCCATGGTGGACGTTACGGACAAGACCAAGCGGTAGCGGTTAAGTTTCGTCAGCGACACATCCCTTTCTTACACATGGTTGATTCAGCGGGGGACGATGCGGGCGGCAATGTCCTTTTCGATAGGCGGCATTGCGATGCCGAGGCCGGTTTGGGTGGCGGCGGATGGTACGCGCTGGTCGATGCGGCCTTGCCAGGTGTCCCACCATTCGATTGTGTAGCGGCCGGGGTTCAGGCCGTGAATCGTCGTTTCGGCGTTGGCGATGGTTGGGATGGGGTTTCCATCGCGGACGTTTTTCCAGTTGTGATCGGCGTTGTGCAGCCAGAGGACCGCAGTGTTGCCGTTCGTCATGCCGTAACATTGCAGGTTCACGTAACGACTGCTCGTGTAATTCGTCACGCGGTAGTTGCCGACGCTGAGCCAATCGCCGTCCGTCACTTCGAGTTGAACGGCGTGTTCGCCGACGGGGATGTCGATCGCGTAATCCTTGTTGAAGATCGCCTGGTACAGGCCGTACTCATTGCGGAAATCGGTCTTCTCGAATTCCGGTTTGACGTTCGAGTCCGTCGGCGGGCATGCGGACAACGCGATGGTGCGCGCGAGTTGTCCATCGAGCAGGAATTGCAGACAAGCGCTGTGCGAGACGGAATCGACGTGCACGATGAACTGGCACGGCCGTTCGCAATGGAGATGAAATACGGGCCTGGTTCGGATGTCGGACTTGACAGGCGCATAGATGAAACTGGGAAACGTCGTCGGATCGGGGACGCTGTCCGCCTTGAGCGTGAACTCTTCGGTTGGACACCGCTTCCACCCGCAACTGGGCGCGATAATCAGGTCGCGGAACGTCTCGTCACCGGCGGGGACGCGCGGTGCGTCGATGCGCAGGCGCCTCCAGCGTCCATGGGTCCACGGGGTCTTGTCCGCGAACGTACGCAACGGCGTAAACGTGGCGTACAAGTTCCCGGGATGCACGTAGCCATCCCAATACCAAATCATCGCGCCGCCGGCGTTGCCCGAACAGGCCGAGGCCCAAAGTCCGTTGTGCAGGTTGACGCCTTTGAATTGGGGGTCGTAGGGATTGTCGCTGTTGCGCCAGTCGATGCCGAACTCGGCCATGAGGTGCGGTTTCGCGTAGGCGTCGTGGTTGCGTGCGTCGAAATGGATGACCGGCGAGCTATCGGCGACGTCGCCTTGGCCGTAATGGTGCGTCATCGTGAAATCGACATTGGGGATCTTCCACACGTCCTTGTCGCCGTACGTCGTCGATACGAGGTGGCCAAACGCGTCCGTTCCCTTGAGGTATGCGGCCATTTCGGCGACCCACGCGGCAGGCTCGATCGCCTCGTTCCAGAACTCCCACGCGCAGAGGTTCGCGCGCCAGCCGTAGCGTGCGGCGAGGTAGCGCAGGCGGCGCTGATACAGTTTGCGCGCCTGCTCGTTCGCCCAGAAATCCGCAGGTTGCGCGCAGGGTCCGCCGTTCGCAACGTTGTACGGATTTGCGTTCCATTGGCCTTCGTTGAAATAGCCGCCGGTCGTGAACTCGCCGTAGGTGCCCAGGCACAGCATGACTTGGACGGCGTTCTGCGCGGCCAAGTCGAAGATGCGGTCCAGCCTCGACGCCGTCATCAAATTGTAGCGGCCCGCGCCAAAATACCCGTCTCCGGTCCATTCGATGCCGCAGTTCCAACTGATCATCCAGAGGCGGATCCAGTTGCCGCCCGCGCGGCTTAGCGCAGGCAGCCAGTCCTCGTAATCGAATGTGCCGCGTTTGCCGGCCCAGCACATGTTTTCGCCCACGGCAAAAAACGGTTGCCCGTTCTCGAATGCGAAATACCGCGCTGGATTCCCGGCAGCCTTGACGAAACCGGGATCGTCCGAGCGCACCGCGCGAAACGTTGCCGGACCCGTCTGGACGTATCCCGTCCGATCTTTCGCGAAGACCTGGTAATGCCAGCGGCCCAGTAGGCGCGGCGCGAATCGGATTTTCCACACCGGTTCGCCCGATGCCGCGTCGACTTCATGATCGCCTTCGAGTTTGTGCGTGAAATCCTGGTCGAGATACGCATTCACGCGGATGGGCGGTCCTTCGGGCGGCGTGAACATGCCCCATACGTCGATGTCGCCGGGATCGAACGGATTGTCGTATGTCGCCGACAAACGAAGCGTGAGTTCGCACAACCCGTACCGGGGCACGGTCGTGTTATTGATGCCCGCTACGCTTAGCGCCAGCGGCGATTGGCTTGGCAACACATCGCCCGCTGTTCCGGCGAGACACAGAATAAGGATCGTCGCGCCATACATGTTGAACCCTCCAGGCTATGGGTAAACGCGTGCCGAGAACTGAGATTTGAGATTTGAGATTTGAGATTTGAGATTTGAGATTTTGGATTTTGGATTTTGGATTTTGGATTGTCACGTGTCTTCTTTTCGCGTCCAGACCGTCAGGTTCGTCAGGTCGCGTTTTTCGCGTTGAAACGCGGAGGCGATGGCGTAGGTAACAGCGAACATGACGATATTGCCGACAATGCCGGCGTAGTAGGTATGGACGGGCCGGGCGAGCCACGCTGCGAAATTGTGCGACACGGCGAGATGCGACATGATTGCGTCGACGGTGATGAGTTTCAATTCGATGGCGGCAATGTATGCGCTGAAGAGGAGCGTGCTTGCGATGCCGACCGCGACGGTGCGTCCGTTGCCGCGTTTGGTCAGAAAACCGAGCGCGTAAAGTCCCAGGAGTCCGCCCGCCAGGATCGAGCCGATTTTGGCGCCGGTGTCTTGCAGCGTGAGTTTGGTCATTTGGAGGAATAGCGTGGCGCCGCCGATCATGAGCAGGCAACTGGCCGCGGAGACGAGGCGCGCTGCGAAGACGTAATGGCGCTCGTCGCGGTTCTTGGCCATGTGCCGTCGATAGATGTCGGTTATGCTCACGGCTGCAATCGAGTTGATGCTCGATGAGGACGCCGACATCGCGGCGGACAGCACGCCGGCGATGACCAACCCTGCGAGGCCCGTCGGGATCGCGCGCACGCAGAAGTATGGCAGAATCGATTCGGCTTTCGCGCCGTTCGCGCCGGTCAGGATCGCCGCGGCCATCGGATCGGGATGGAGCTTGAAGTAGACGTACATGCATGTGCCGAGAAACATGAAGAAGATCCATGTCGGCACGCTGCAGAAACAGCATATCCAGATCGAGCGCGTTGCTTCCTTTGGATTCTTCGCGGCGACGTATTTCTGAATCACGTTTTGATTGCTGCTGTATTCGGTGAGCCAATTGGTGAGTCCGCACAGGAGCATCATGACGATGGCCTTGTCTTGCAGCGAGAACCACGGCGCCGGTTCGAGCACGTGGGTTGTCATATTGAGATCGCCGAGCATGAATTTGCCGTCCGCCATGGCGGTCGAGATTACCGTGGCGATGCCACCGTCGATGCCGTGGATGACGGTTACGAAGCACAGGCCCGCGCCGAACCATAGTATGAACGCCTGGAAGAATTGCGCCCACACGATGGCCTGGATCCCGCCCGCGACGGTGTAAATCGCGATCACGACACCGCCCATGACAATGCAGGCGTATGGCGTCGAGCCGGTAATTTGCTGGAACACGAGCGAGACGAGATACAGGATTGTGCTGATACGCATGACTTGGCCCAATATGAACGCGCAGGCCGCGTACATGCGAACGCCGGGTCCGAAACGTCCCTCGAGATACTCGAACGCGGACGTACACCGGCTGCGGCGGTAGAATGGCAGAAAGATTCGGGATGCCATGAAAATGCCGATGGGCAGCATGAAACATGGCAGCAGCCGCAGGTACGCGGTCCTGTACGCGTCGGCGGGATACGCAATCACGGTGATCGAACTGATCGATGTGGCGAACATCGCCAGGCCCAGCAACCATGCCGGAAATTGCCGGTTGCCGACGAAGAAACTCTCGGTCGATCGATTCCTCCGTGCGAATATCGGTCCGATCGACGCGATGGCGCAGAAATAGACAATCAGAATGGCCCAGTCGAGCTTTCCAAAATTTGACATAACGTATACGATTCCCCAAACAACACTCAGTCGCGACTCGGTAAACGGATGGAGTATAGCAGCAAGATCGCGAGCAATCACGCGAATTCAAGATGCCCGCCGGTTGACCCGCGCGGCTTCGGTATGCTGCAATTCACGCGGAGGTATGACATGCCGGAATTTCGTTGGGTAGACACACACTGCCATTTGCAGCACGCGGCGTTCGATGGCGACCGCGCCGAGGTGCTGGAACGTTCACTCGCGCAACTCGACTGGTTGATCGTCATCGGCGACAGCGTGGCATCGAGCGAGCAAGGTTGCGCGATGGCTGGACCGCGCGTCCATGCGACGGTGGGTATCCACCCGCACGAGGCGAAGCACGCGGACGCGGCGGCGCTCGAAGCGATCGAAACGCTGGCGCGGCGCGAAGGCGTATGCGCGATCGGCGAGATCGGACTTGACTACCATTACGATTTCTCGCCCCGTGATGAACAACGCTCGGCGTTCGCGGCGCAACTCGATTTGGCCGCACGGCTTGATATGCCCATCGTTATCCATTGCCGCGAAGCCGAGGAGGACCTTGCCGCCCTCGTCGAATCGGCGCCCGTCCGGCCGCGCGGCGTCATGCACTGCTTCGGCGGCGACGCGGCATTCGCCGAGCGTTGCCTCGGATGGGGGCTGTACATCTCGTTCGCGGGCAACGTCACCTTCTCGAAGGCGCAACGCCTGCGCGACGCGGCCGCAGTCGTACCGGTCGATCGTTTGTTGGTCGAAACCGACAGTCCCTACCTCGCCCCGCAACCGTTGCGCGGTAAACGTTGCGAACCGCCTTACGTGCAATATGTGGGCGAAGCAATCGCGCGGCTCAAAGGGATATCGTCGGAGACTTTCGCAGGGCACGTCAAGGAAAACGCCCTGCGCGCGTTAGGTCTTAGTACCCGCGCATAAATAACCCGCTCAAAAGAAATATGCCAAAACAAGGCGCAGAATATAAACCTAAAAAAGGCAGTCAGAATTCAGGATTCAGAATTCAGAATGTTGAATAACAGTGGACTTACACACGAGACTCGGCAACATTTGCGCTCACCCAACACCGGCGCGGAAGCGTTGCGCGCGGCGCGGTGAATACTTTCGCGCGTCGAAAGATACCGTAACCTGTTGCCATTCTGAATTCTGACTCCTGAATTCTGACTGCCTTTTTTAGGATAAAAGCCTGATTGCTTTGGCGGGGAAGCCCGGCTCCACCATCATTGCGGAGGGTCGCCGTCCTGTGACGCCATATCGTCCGGCATTATGGCTTGGGCTTCTTGGTCGGCTTTGATTGCAGCCACCTCGTTGCGCTTCTGTTCGGCGATAAACTGCCTTTCCTGCTCGATGAGTAACCTTTGCTGCTCGGTGGCTTGGCGCGCGCGTTCTTCTCCCACAGCCTGTTGCTCTCTCTCGAACTGGGCGTGGGCCGCTTCGGCCACATCGGGATCGCCGCGCAGGACGAGTTTGATTTTTTTGCCTTTGGCGGGCTGTTCCGTTTCGGCTTTCGTAACGTCCGTCTTGTTCGGCTTGACACGCTCGGCTGGTTTGGCGGGCGCCACGTCCATTTCCCACAGACCGAGGTTCTGCATCTTGGCCCCTGCTTCGAGGTCGCGATACCGGGTGTTGTCCGGCGCGGTCAGGCGATTCCATGTGCCCATGCCTTCGCTCAATACCCATTGGGCCAGATCCGTCCCGTCCGGTAGAAACACCGTTCCCGTCACGATACGGTCGGAACGTTTGATTACCTCGACCTTGACTTCTTGGTCGAGTGCCCGGTTGGCGACGAACGCTTTGGCCTGCTTGCCTTCAGGCGTCTTGGAATCGGGCGACGCGATCCCATTCAACACAACGATCTCGCGCTTGCCGTCGTGTTCCACTTGCACGATATGAGCCGATGAAACCGAAGTCACCTTGCCGGTGAAATCTTCCGCGTGTGCGATGACCGTATTCAACGCGATATACGCCGCTACCACGGCGGCAAACCCGAGCGTTCTTCGCATAACCGTCCCCTCTTCTATTGGGCGGACGCACCGATGCGCCCCTCTCTCCAAACTATAACAAGTTTAGGCGATAACGCATTTCCTGTCAACTCGCTCCAAGGCTTCAGACTTCAGGCTTCAGGCTTCAGGCAATGCAGTCATGAAGCCTGAAGCCTGAAGCCTGGAGCCTGAAGCCTAGAACGGTTTCCCGATGGCGTATGCCGTGAAGCCGAGGTAGCGGTTGGACTTCTCGAAGGGGGCGGCGAATTCGGTCGCAACGACCTTGCCTTCGGTCGAACTCGCCTGGTACAGCATGGGCCGACCATCCGCTTCGCGGACGAAAAGCGCGCAATGCAGCACGAACAGCCAGTCCGTCTTGCCGATGAGCAGGATGAGCGCGGGGTTGGGCAGGCGCTTGGCGGCCTTGCGCGCTTCGGCGCCCGGCACGTAAGTTATGGTCAGTACCTGGTCGTGGATATTGGCGCCGAGTTCCGGCGCCTTGCACGTTTCGAAGAGTTTCTTTCGTCCGATTGTGCGGGTGGCATCGACGGTGGCCGTCTTAAGTTTGGAGGACACGTCGCGGCAAAACCGGTTGTTGACCACCCAGTCGGCTTCCATAAAGTGGTTGCGATGGTCGAAAGCGATGACGCCGTCTTTGTAGCGAATTTTCTGCAGCGAGTCATACGCCTCCTGGTAGGAATGCGACGCAGCCAGCGCGATGCTCTGCTCGATGAACGTGACGCAGTCGACTCGCTTCAGGTCCATCAACGGGTCTTTGTCGTAAGGAGCGTCCGGTCCTTCGCCCAAAGGACCATCGGCGTACGGCGTGCCGAGGCTGTCGCGCGCGACTACTATCAGGCGCTTGCCGAAATCGGATTCGCGGGCCTGAAGGTCGTGAAGATACGCATCCATTGCGCCGGGGTCCAAATCGAACACCGGCGCGGCCATAGTCAATAACAAGGCGGCGATGAACATCATAAACGGCCCATAGGCAGGCTTCAGACTCGAGACCTCAAGTCTCAAGCCTAACGCCTGAGGTTAGAAGGAGCTGGCGAAATTGGCGAAGTTCTTGGAAGCCGGGAAATCTCCCGGATACTTGTTGAACGTCACGTGACCGTCCATGTAGAGCGTGTTTGAACCGCCGGGCATATGATTGAACTCCGTACCGGAATTGGCTTGGGCGACGATATCCCACATGATCGGCAATGTGCTTTGCGCGAAGGCGGAGGCGGCGGGATTGTTGATATCGGTAACCAGAAACCGCTCGACTCCTTCCCGAAGCCGGTAGATCGTCGTGCCGTCGCCGTTGCAGAAGCGCGCCCCGGCGGGTTGCACTGCCGCCGAGAAGACCTGGTACGCCAAGTTTGAGTCGCCCGTGATGTCTTGATCGAGTACCCCGTCGTTCGTTGGGTCGTGATCCCCGAAGGCGTGATTCGGGCTTAGCGGACTGTCAAAACTCATCCACGCGAACAAGTAGGCTACTTGGGCGGGTGCTGGGCCGGTGCAGCGCGGGTCCATGCCGGTTGCGTCAAATACCGGGCTCGAGTCCTCGACCTTGTCCAGAACGAAGCCCACATAGAAATAGCTCGCATCGGGAAGCGAAATCTGGCCCTTGTAGGGACAGTTCTGTCCGGACGCGTCACGCACGACGTGCAGGATATTGGGGACTATGGCTTCCGGATCGGACGGACACAGCAACACATTCGGGTCCGTCAGGTATTCGGGGTAGATCGCGCGCGAATCTGGCGCGATGGCCGGTTCATCCTCGCCACCCTCGCAGTTGCCGACATACGGAGCATCGGTATTGCGTCCCCAACTTTGATCGGCATGCACGCGGGCAAAGAGGTTCTTGTTTTCCCCGGCGTACATCTTGAGCACGATACCCATTTGCTTGAGGTTGTTGGCGCAACTCGAGCGCCGGGCAGATTCGCGCGCACGCGCCAGCGCTGGCAGCAAAATGGCCGCCAGGATACCGATGATCGCGATCACCACTAATAACTCAATCAGCGTGAACCCATTCTTACGCATAATATACCCTGCACAAAACATGCCTCATGCGGACCTCTAAATGTTTACTTCAACATATAGGTAGTAAATATCCAACCATCTGTCGTCATGCGCACGGAAACATCGATTCCCACACGTTGAAACAGTATGTCACAATATCTGTGAAACCTCAAGGGACACGAATCAACCTAGAAAAAGGAGTCAGGCTCGATGTGCGCGATCTGCATCGACGATTCGCCGGGCGCGATGGGGCGCAGGCGCAGTTGGTATACCGCCGGTTCTGGATGCACGAGGTATTGCGGCAGCGTCCCAGGGCCGCAACTGCCGTTGCCGAGTCCGCAGACCGCGAAATCGGTGTGCAGCGTCACGTAGGGTTTTGCTTCGAGCGTAAACGTGTGCAGCGATTCTTCGAGCGTCCGCACGTCGAATGGGTGTGCGCTGGCCTGGAATTCCGGCTGGCCGAATACCGCGAGGCCGACGCCGCGCGCGTCGGTCAGCGTGGCCCAGCGCACGCCCGTCTTGTTGCCGTAATCCTGCGGCATCGTGTAGGGCAGGGCCTCGACACGCACCGATTCGCGGTAGACGCCCATCATCGCGCCGAGTTCGCGGTCGGGATAGGTCTCGTGCGGACCGCGCCCGTACCATTGCAGCGTGTCGAAGGCCGCCGGCAATCGCCACGCGAATCCCATTTTCGGCGCATGCGCGATCTCGCCGCTCGGCGTCACAGCGCATTCGAGCGCCATGTCGCCGGAGCCGTAGATCGTGTAGGTGTACGTCTGTGCGAACGCAGCCGCGCCCTTCACGGCGCGCGAAACGATCCGCGCCGTTACTACCGCCATACGGGGGTCGGGCTGTCTTACGTCGAACGACACGACCTCGTGTACGAGCGCGTGGAGTCCCGCTTTGCGCCACAAACGCGCCGCGTCCGAGAGTTCGTCGTTGTCCGTCGGTGCGCGCCACGGTTCCAAACGCGGTCCCGCTTCGAGCAACTCGGTGTCGTGGTATTGCCATGACGCTAGGAGACCCTGTTTGCGGTCGAATACAAGGCTGAAATCCGAACCGGTAACCGCGATGTTGTTGCGCACGTTCGAGACCGCCAGTTTGGCCAGACCGTCAAGGCCGATTCGCGCCGCCGCCGCCTTATCCGGCAGTTCGAACTGTGCCCATGCGACGTCGTGGCCCTTCTTCGCCCACAAGGCGTCTTGCGCAAGCGTGAACCGCAGCTCGAGCCAATAGGCCACGCCGGGTTCGGGCACGAATGCGTGACAAGGCACGGCCAGTCGCGTCTTGGCGCATGCGGCGGTGTCGAGGCGCGGCAACAGGCCGGTCTGGATAATACGATCGTCCGCGCGCAGTTCCCACACGATGTCGAGATACGCGAGCGAGACGAAATGGTTGCGATTCTCGATCTCGATTTCGCGCGCCGCCGCGTCGATGAGCGTCACGCGGACCGGTTCGAGGATCTTCTTGTACTCCCACAGCGCGGGGTGCGGCGTACGGTTCGATGCGATCAGGCCGTCGCAACAAAAGATTCCGTCGGTCGGCATCTCGCCAAAATCGCCGCCATACGCAAACCACTCGAAACGCCGTTCGTCGAATGCGTCGAATTCGAGCGCCAACACCGCGCCCTTCCCGGCGTGAGGCGCGCCAAGTTCCGTCGCGCCGAGGGCGCGGTTGTAGATCCGCGCGCAATCGATCGCGCCGCGCAACGAATGCCGCTGGCGCGGATCGCGTCCGACGAATACCGCGCTCGAGGCGTGGTCGATCGTTCCTTGGTGTTTGACGCGCGCCAGGCATTTGCCGTCCACGTACAGCCGTAGTTCCTTGCCGTTATACACGCCGGCGATGTGATGCCACGCGCCAAACCAACCATCGGGCGGCGTGGCCGACGCTACGACCAGCGTGCCGTCCGAAATGCCGAATTCGATGGCGCCATTGTTTTTCTGCCGCAAGAAATACTGGAGATTGCTCTTGGTAATGAACGGGTTCGTCGAGTCGCTTCTTTCCGGGCGCACCCACGCTTCGAGCGTCAATTTGTCCCCGGTAATGTCCAACGCAGACGCCGGCGGGACTGCCGCGTAACCGTCCGCGATGGCCTTGCCCGACCGGCCCTCGACCTGCTTCGCAACAACCGCGACCTTGCGTGCCGGATCCACGGCGTCCGGGGTAAGCGCGATCGAACGCACCCGGATGCTCTGATCGACCCAATCCCAGATGAAGCCTCCCTGGAGCCGTTTGTGTGTTTCGATGGCGTGCCAATACTCCTTGAGATTGCCAGTACTGTTGCCCATCGAATGCGCGTACTCACACATGATAACAGGACGGTGATCGTTCGGGTCCGCGCCCGCGGCGATCAACTCATCGACACTCGGATACATCGGCGAGATAATATCCGTGCAACGCGGCTCCGAGGTCGGGTTATAATGGACGAGCCGCGTGGCGTCGTGCTCGCGAATCCACGCCGTCATTGCGTCGTGATTCGGACCGTAGCCCGACTCGTTGCCCAGCGACCACGCAATGACGCACGGATGATTCTTGTCGCGCTCGACCATGCGTTCGGCGCGCTCGACGAATGCGTCGTGCCATTCCGGATCCTTCGTGAAACGGTCCCAGTAATGATGCGATTCGAGATCGGCTTCATCGAAGACATAAATGCCATATTCGTCGCACAGTTCGAGCCAAACCGGATCGTTCGTGTAATGCGAGGTCCGCACCGCATTGATGTTAAACTGCTTCATCAACACGATATCCTCGAGCATGCCTTCGCGGGTGACCGCCTTGCCGCGATCCGGGTCGAACTCGTGGCGGTTCACGCCTTTGATCCAAACGGGCTGGCCGTTGACGCACAGCCGGTCGTCCATCAACGCGACCTGGCGGAACCCGATCCGGCAACGCTGCGCTTCAAGGACCTTCCCGTCCGCGTCCTCGAGCGCGACCACCAGCGTATACAGATTCGGGTCTTCCGCCGACCAGAACCGTACCCCATTTACCAACGCGCAATCGGAGACGACGAGCGACGCGTTTGCATCGATAGATACCTCCTCGGCCATGGCCTGCGACGCAACGACGGCGCCCGCCGCGTCGCGCAATTTCCAAGCGAGCCGCAACCCGTGCTTGGTTTCGCAGGCGTAGTTGCGAAGGTCCGCCGCGACCTCGAAGGTGCCCGTCGCGCGCGCGAGGTCGATGGTTGTCCGCACGCGCACGTCGCGGATGTGGACCGGCGGCGTCGCGAACAGGAACGGTTCGCGATGGATGCCGCTCATACGCCACATGTCCTGATCCTCGATATAGCTGCCGTCGCACCAACGGTAAACCCGCACCGCGAGCACGTTCTCGCCCTCGGCCAGATACGGCGTGACGTTGAATTCCGACGGCATCATGCTACCCTGGCTGTAGCCGACTTCATGGCCATTCACCCACACGTAAAACGCCGACTGAACGCCCGCGAAATGCAGAAACACCTGCATGCCCTTCCACGCCGACGGGATGGCGAAGGTCCGGCGATACGAGCCGACGGGATTATATTTATGGTTCGTCATCGGCGGTTCGGCAGGCGCGCACATGTTCGCGATGTTCATGTAGAACGTCTGGTCGTATCCCTGCATCTGCCAGTTGCCCGGCACCTCGATTGTGTCCCACCCGGAAATATCCGTTTGCGGCAGATGGAAATCCGTCGGCGCGTCATCCGGGCGCATCACGCAGTCGAACCGCCACGCGCCGCCCAACGGCAATTGCCACGGCGACGCGTCGGGCGCATCGAGCGCCGCGTCCGCACTAGGAAACGGGACCAGCGTGGCATGCGACGGCTCGCGGTTGCGCTGCAACACATGCGGATTCTCCCAATCGTTCGGCATCGAATCCGCCCACGCCTTCCGCGACAACCCAACAACCAACGCGGCAACCCCGACAACTAACGCCATCGCAACCATTTCAAAACCTTCCCTTCGTCGAATTTCGCACGGTTAATGCATAAACCAAGAAACAGCCCCACAAGAATACGCAAAGCGCAATCGTGACGGCAAACCGAGAGCGCAACCGTGATGGCGCGATTGGCGCGCGTCTTGAGTGTTACCCCAATTTTGTGGTGACTTGTATCCTTTCCAGTACTTGCTCTAAAATCCAATAAAAGGTCATACGAACTGTCGCGGTGATTCTGCTTGGGGTGGCGAAATGGGAAAAGCAAACAACTCTCCTGAAGATCGTTTCGATGCTCGGAGCCTGCGCCGCATCGCACTGGTTCCTATTGGTTGGGTGGTCTTCCTGTCTCTCGTCCCCGACTTCTTGATGCGCGTTACCAAGCACAACATACCATGGATAAGCGCTGTCTCCTGGGGAATAGGCATCATCCTGATAAGCGGATTCGTCGGCTACTTGATCACCAGGGGCCGTAGGGAACGACGCATTTCCTTTCTTGTTTTCATGGGTATTTCGTTGATTGCAGTCTCCGAATCGTTCCGAATTGCCCGGTCGATTGGCCTTCTTGACGATCCCGCCATTAATGATTGGCTCAACGTGTTGCGTGCGGTCGACAACCTTCTTAACGGCTTGGGACTTGTACTGATTGCACTAGCCTTCTTTCTTACGATTGTTGCGATGCTGGCATCGAGACAACAACTCCTGGCCGAACATGCCCGGCTTTCCGCTGAGATTGCGCGCCGCGAGCAAGTGGAAAACAGATTGCGTGAACACGAGGCGCTCTTGCATGGAATCAGTGCGTCGGCGCTCGATGCGATCATCGTGATGGACAATGCGGGACTTGTCAATTACTGGAACCCTTCCGCAGAAAGGATTCTGGGCTATCGCGCCGACGAGATTATTGGCAAGTCCGTGCACAAAATGTTGGCGCCTGCCAGTCAGCAACAGGAATTCACTCGAGGCGCCTCGGCCTGGCAGCACACCGGTCAAGGCCCAGTGGTCGGCAGGACAATGGTGCTCAAGGCCGTGACGAAAGCTGGGCCTGAAATCGACGTCGAACTCTCCGTGTCTTCGGTCGAGATTTCGGGGCAATGGCACGCGGTCGGCATCCTTCGCGACATCACCGCGCAAAAGCGGACGGAAGAATTGCTCCAAGAGAGTGAGGCACGGTACCGGACCCTCTTCGACCAAGCGGTGGATGGGATTGTGTTCTTGGACCTTGACGAGAAACACCTCCGCGTGAATGAAGCTTTCGCCAAAATGCACGGCTACAACAGCCCGCAGGAAATGGAGCACCTGCGACTGTTGGACCTGGACACGCCCGAAACCGCGCAATTGGCGCCGGAGCGATTGCGCCGACTGATGGATGGTGAAGCGATGACCTTCGAGGTGGAGCATTATCGCAAGGATGGATCCCATTTCCCGTTGGACGTTAGCTGCAATGTCATCGAATCCGGAGGCAAACGGTACTTTCTGGGGTTCCATCACGACATCACCGCGCGCAAGCAGGCCGAAGAACTCATCGAAGAACATCGCGTGAAGATGATCGAAAGCGCCCGCCTCTCGTCTCTAGGAACCATGGCCGGTGGCGTCGCACACGAAATCAACAATCCCCTCGCGGTCATTGCCGGTTGTGCCGAACAAATCGAGAACCTCGCAATGAACGCCGACACGGCTCCGGCTACGACGAAACAGCTCGCGGGAATGATGCGCCGCAACGCCAGCCGAATCCAGCGAATTGTCCAAGGGATGCGCGAGCTTTCCCGCGATGGTTCCGGCGCTCCCTTTGTTCCTACTCCCGTCGTCAGTATTATCGCCGATGTCCTCGAATTGTGCCAGGAAAGATTTCGGCTACATGACGTTCGCATCGAAAACGTGTGTCCCGACGACTCCCTTCTCATCGAGTGCCGCCCCTCGCAGATATGCCAAGTCGTCCTTAACCTGCTTAACAACTCGTTTCACGCAGTCGAAAACCTGCCTGAAAAATGGGTCAAACTTGACATAGCCGACTTCGGAAAACAGATCGAAATCGCCATCTCGGACAGCGGCGCGGGGATTCCAAAGGAAATCGCGGACCACATCTTCACTCCATTTTTCACGACAAAGTTCGAGCAACATGGACTTGGATTGGGGCTTAGCATATCGCGTTCCATCGTCGAAGCCCATCACGGCGAAATTGCACTCGATCCCTCCTGCAACAATACGCGTTTCGTCATCCGCCTTCCAAAACGGGAAATCTATGGAGAGGGCTAAACAAACGTCTGGAAACGAACTTCGCAGGGAGTACAAACGAACCGACTTTAGCGGCCCCATGGGCGCAATCGCGACAGCTTGCGGGGGGCGCTGGTTTCTTGGATGCAAAACTCGCGCGAGCGGGATCTGTGCTACAATCAAACAATGAGAACTGACGGGAAATCTATGAAGAAGGCTAAACCAACGTCGGGAGTCAAACTTCGCGCGGAGTACACACGGTCCGATTTTAGCGGCCCCATGGTGCGAGGCAAATATGCGAAACGCTTACGCGAGTCATCGAATATCGTCGTCTTGAAACCCGAAGGATGAAGGATGAAGGATGAACCTATCAGTGCGCTTCGTTTTCATCCTTTCTCCGACCGCCGAACTCACATTTGCCTGGTCCTGGCGGCGCTGACGCTGGCGGTTTACGCGCAGGTTTACAGCCACGGTTATCTCTTGGTCGACGACCACCTGTACGTGGGGGAGAACGCTCGAGTCCAGGCGGGGTTGAGTTGGGCCAATACTCGGTGGGCATTTACGACGACCGCGGCTGCGAACTGGCATCCGGTGACGTGGCTTTCGCACATGCTGGATTGCCAATTGTTCGGGGTGCACCTGGGCGCGCACCATCTGGTGAACGTACTGTTCCACCTGATGAACGTGTTGCTGCTTTTCTGGCTGTTGGAACGCATGACGGGCGCGATGTGGCCGAGCGCATTCGTTGCGGCTGTTTTCGCGTTGCACCCGTTGCACGTGGAATCGGTGGCGTGGATTGCCGAGCGCAAAGACGTGCTGAGCACGTTCTTTTGGTTGCTGACGATGGCGGCTTACCTGGGGTATCTCAAGAAACCGTCTTTGGGACGGTACCTTGCGATCCTGCCATTGTTCGCGCTTGGCCTGATGGCCAAACCGATGCTGGTCACGCTGCCATGCGTGCTGTTGCTGCTGGATTACTGGCCGCTGGGCCGGTTCACGCCGCCGCCCGCGCCGCAGAAACACGGCAAGGGCAAACCTGTCAAGCCAGTCAAACCGGCTTTTCCGTGGAAGGTCCTGATCGAGAAAATCCCGCTGTTCGGGCTTGTAGTACTTTCGAGCCTGATGACGTATCGGGCGCAGCAGGGCCTCGGCGCGGTGCAAACGTTGGACATGCTGTCGCTGACCCAACGGTTGGCCAACGCGGTCGTTTCATACGCGCGCTACGCGTTTCACACGGTATGGCCGGTACACCTGTCGACGTATTACCCGCTGGCCAAAGACGGGTTGCCCTGGTGGCAAATCGCGACCGCGCTGGTTTTCCTATCGGGCATGACGGCGTTGGTTATCTGGCAGATTCGCAGACGTCCGTTCCTCGGCGTGGGCTGGTTTTGGTATCTGGGCACGCTGGCGCCAGTCATCGGGATCGTGCAGGTGGGCAGCCAGGCCATGGCCGACCGTTACATGTACGTGCCGCTGATCGGCCTTGGAATCATGGCGGCGTGGGGGGGAGACGCGATCATTCCTCGGCTCCCCTATCGAACGCACGCACTCGCGGTTATTTGCGGTCTGTCGATCGTCGCGATGACAGGTTTGAGCGCGCTCCAGGTGTGGTATTGGGGCGACAACGCCGTTCTGTACGCGCACGAAGTCCAGCTTTGTCCCGACAGCTATTTTGCACATTACCAGTTGGGGATCGCGCTCAAGAAGGCAAATCGTATAGACGAAGCCGAACTCGAGTTCCTCAAGACGGTCGAAATCATGCCCAACCATGTCGACGCCCAGTTGTCCCTCGGGCTGATCGCATACGGCAAGAAACAGTACGACGAGGCGATCAAGCATTACACCGTGGCGCTCGATCACGCCGTGGGCCATCGGAACCGAGCCGAGACGGAGATCAATTTTGGGACCGTCCTCATGGAAACGGGCCGGTTCGACGAGGCCGCGAAACATTACCAGATCGGGCTGCAACTGAAACCCGATATGGCGGCGGGGCATTACAACCTGGGCAACGCGCTGGTACGGCTCAACCGGCCCGACGAGGCGGCCCGGCATTATCGCGAGGTGTTGCGCCTCGAACCGGGGAACCAACTGGCGCAAACCCAGCTTCGCGAACTGCTCCAGTCGGGCGTCGCGACCACGAGTTCCGAGCCCAAACCCAAACTCGAGACCGCGAACGACTACTACGAGTATGGCAACAAGCTCGCCGAGCAGAACCGGTTTGCGGAGGCGGCCGAGCAGTACCAGGCGGCGCTCAAGCTGAAACCGAACGAATTGGCGGCACGGATCAACCTCGGCAATGCGATGGCCGCGATGGGCAAACCGCAGGATGCGTTGACGCAGTTCCAGGAGGCTCTGAAATCGCAACCCAATTGCGGCGACGCTCTCATCAACGCCGGCAACGCGTTGATCGAGTTGAACCAGTTCTCGAAAGCGCGCGACTATTTTTCCAAGGCCACGCAAGCCAACCCGCGCAACGCCGAAGGGTGGTGCGGATTGGCGTGTGTGCTCGAGCGACTCAACCAGAACACCGATGCGGCCAAAGCCTATAGCAAGGCATTCGAGTTGGACCCCAACAACCGGCGCGCCAAAGAAGGCTTGCAAGAGTTGCACAAGTAAGGAGGCAAGGCGGGACCTTCGCGCATCGCGCGCTACCAGCCCCGCGTTGCCCTGCTGGTTTTGCCCCGTCGCATTTCAAAACGAATCCCCTGAAGAATCTCCATGACAATGATGCCGCATGTCTGAACATAGATTCGGCATTTCAAACACGCCGCACGCGGAAGCCTTGCGCGTGCGGCGTGTTTGAACTGCCTTTTTGGGGGCTGAATGGAGTCCTCTTCCCGCATGCCTTTTCGAGCCTGTCCACGAGCACGTTGCTCGTTCCGTTGAAGAAGTCAATCCATACCGAACTGTCAACCAGCATGGTCATTCAACCCGGCCTTTGCGCCATTCGTCCAAGTCGCCTTCCTAGGCAACCGCTCCCTTAAGCGCCAACAACCGTCGTGCCGTACCCCTTCGCGCAAGTTCGCGCAATGCAAGATCGATCACCGCGTTGTATTCCACCACGCCCGTGATACGCATGCATTCCTCAAGGACGGCCTCGTCCAACTCTACGCTCGCTTCACGCATAGCCCAACTCTCCAAGTCGCCAATCGCTCATACACTATTCTACCATGTCCCTTTCTTCATAACCACGTCCCCTGCGTCCGATTCTCCGCGAACGCCGTGGCTCCGTGTGAGGCTACCCTTTCTCACACGGAGACACAAAGACACGGAGAATTCCCGCTCCGTTGTCCTATGGGCAGGAAGGGCTTCTTGCCGACCTCTTCGACGGTCCATCGTTACTCATTGAGCAAGACATGAAACCCTGCTTGCTCGAAATGATGGTCGGACGCCAGGGCTTCCGTGATGTCTCTGGCCCGCATCACGGTGAAGGATATGCAATCCGTAAGAGACCATTCCTTGTCGGGGCGGGCGGCATAAAGGGTAAGTCCTTCATCAAAGAGATCGGAAGATGTCCGAATCAGAATCGTGGATGGGTCGGAACGGAGACGCTCCACAAACCTGACAAAAAGGGAACGCAAATCCCCCCGCGACATGAGTGCCGCGAGTTCCACCAACACGTAATCCGTTGTCACGATCTCCGCACGAAGGGATTCAAAGAGCGCAACGGCGGCCGCATGATGCTTGTCGCGCTTGCTGAACAAGGCTTGGTAAAACGACGTGTCCGCGAAAACCCGATTCATGACCCGTGTTGCGCTCGGAGATACGCGTCGTGGTTTTCCGACCAATCATCGGGCAGGCCATCGATAGCGCCAATAAAACAGCGATAACGTTCGACCAGAGAAGTTCTGGTACTGGCGCTGTCCCGGCAGGCCGACTCGGCTACCGCTATTTCGATCGTGACCAAAGCGCCGTCGGGCAAGTGGCCAGCTTCATCCAATACGACGGCCCCGTTCTCCACGTGTCCTTTGTACGTCATCTCGCATTACTCCGATTTCGACACGTCAATTCTAACACAAAGGCGTTACGCGTGGAAGATTCTCGCAAATCTCGATCTTTTGTGATCTTTGTGGCTCTGTGTGAGACTACTCTTTTTCACACGGTGACACAAAGACACGGAGAACCCCGCTCCGTTGCGCTACAGGTCCCTGGGCTGCCTTGCCACAGTTCCTGCTTTACTTGAACTTGACTGTTAACGAGAACCAGTAGCGGGGCTCCGCACGCCCCTACGCTCGCAACCGGTTCGCCCAACCCTGACTTGGCCCGACAGGAACTAACGAACTGCGGCCAAGCGGAACCCGACGTCGTATTGCCGACTGCCCGGCGGGCCGTAGTTGCCCCGATGCGCCGAGCGGCAGTTCCTGGCGCCGTTGCCCCAGCCGCTGCCCCGGATCAACCGGGCCGAGGCCCTAGTCGGCGAATTGATCCACGCAGTCCCATTCGTCGGAGCGCTCGTGTAGTCCACGTGCCAATCATCCTCGCACTGTTCCAACACGTTTCCACTCATGTCATACAATCCGAACGCGTTCGGCAGTTTGCCGCCCACGGGTTTGCTGCTAGAGGGTGTGTTGTTGTTGAAGCAATACCACATGTATTGGCTGCGCGTACCATCGTCTTCACAATCGTCGCCCACGCCCAGCGAATCCCCGAAATAGAACCGCGTCTGTGTGCCCGCCCGGCAGGCGTATTCCCACTCCGCTTCGCTGGGCAGCCGCATCGTCGCCGGACCTTGGCCGGTCGCCGTGATGTGGTTGTTCAACGCCGTGACGAAGTTCCGCGCATCGTCCCACGAGATGTAGTACGCGGGATAATTGTCGCCCGCACCGTAGTCCGGTGTATGGATCAGTGCACCCATAACGGCGATCCACTGCGCCTGTGTCAACTCGTACTTGCCCATGTAGAAGTCATAGCCAATGTTCACCGTATGGACAGGACCTTCGTCAGACCCGCGCCAGCGTTCCGTGTCCGGCGAACCCATCTGGAACGTCCCGGCGGGAATCCGCACCAACACCAACGGCACGTTGCCGGGAAGAAGAATGGTGATTTCTCCTACGCCGCCTTCATCGGCAGTAACGCGGATGCGGGCATAAGGCATGTCTTCGTTGGGACAATCCGCGGCGATGTTCCACGCAATGTGCTTCGTCCCCGGCGTCACGCCCGGACCCACATCGCCCGACAGGTGTGCCAACGGCAACGTAGTGGGGAACGTTGCGCCGCCGTCCTTGGAAAACATTACGCTGATGGCGCACGGGACGAACCCGCCGAGATTGTAGGTGATATCCACTTGCGTGCCACCGGCGTATGGGCCTTGCGTGAAGGCGACGTTCGTGACCGTCGTCGGTTGAGCGAACGCCGCAGGCGCGGCGATAATCGCCGCCAACACGAGCAGCAGCAACGCACCGGCACGATTGCGGCGTCTGGCAAGGACAAGAAGACCTGCTCCCAACAGCGTCAGTGCCAACGGCCAAATATACAATGGAATCGGCGCTCCACCTATCCACGAAGCACTGTCATGTGATAGGTCAATCGGATTGCCCACGGCGTCTTGGAGGCCCGTGGCCGTCACGGTGAAGGTTGTGGTGTACATCTCGCCTGAGAGCCACGTGAGGGTATACGGTTCGCTACCCGTTACCTCGGTAGGATGCATGGTCAGCGTGCCCACACCGTAGTCGAAAACCGAGTAGTTGTCCGGCGTCGTGACACCCGGTTCGAGCATCGGCTCGCTGAATGAGACTTCGAGCGACGACGCTGACATCGGCGTCAGGCTGTTTAGCCTCGGCTGTATCGTCTCGAGCGCGCCGGTCGCGGACTCGCCGCTGACCGTCAACGCATACGCGCCGGAGCACACCGCAAGAACCATCGGAATTGAGAAAAAAAGGACACGAGACATAAACCCCGCCCTCCAGGTTACTTTCTTCGGTCGTAAACCCCACGCTCTAAATATTTGCCTACAATAACACGGTCTTACTTTAGCGGCTTTCCGGGTGGAAGTCAACGGGTCGAATCGACCAAGAACGCTCTACCCAAGCGTCGACGACGCTGCCAAAGACCTTCCGGCGACGGCATTTGCCGTGGCCATGAAACAGGACGGCACGTTCCGTATCGAGACCCTGCCGCGCCGCCGAAGCACCCGAAGGTATACGCTTTGGTCCGCTTACGGTTCCCGAAATCCCCGACGGCCGGAGCGACGAAACGTTGGACGTAGGCTTGCTCCCGCTGAACCCTGCTGCCCACGAGAAGTAACGGCATCGAGCAGCTTTCCGGCCTAGCCGCCCCTCCAAGCCACCAGCCCCTCCAGCCTCAAGCTTACGCCGTTTGGCATTTGCGGATGGAAAGGGATACTATAGACGCTCGAAGGCATGAGTAGACGGGGAGCAGTCGGTAGCGTTTGTCACGAAACAAAGGAGATCTTCCGCATGCCCAATGTGTCGATGTTCACGGTGGTCCCGAAGCTGCCACCGCGGCTGAACAAGCTGATGACGATTGCCAACAACCTCTGGTGGTGTTGGGATCCGGAAGCGATCGAGTTATTCATTCGCGTGGACCGCGAGTTATGGACCGAATGCAACCAGAACCCGCGGCAGTTGCTGGGCCAAGTCAGCCAGTTGAGGCTCGAATCCCTCGCGCGCGACGACAGTTTTCTTGCCCATCTCGACCGCGTGGCCGACCGGCTGGATAAATATCTGCACTCGAACTCCTGGGCCGAGAAAAATCCCGAAGCGCCCGAAGGGTTCGGCGTAGCGTATCTATCGCTCGAATTCGGACTCCACGAATCGATTTCGATCTATTCCGGCGGCCTCGGGCTTTTGGCCGGCGACCATTTGAAGTCGGCCAGCGACCTCGGCGTGCCCCTGGTGGGCGTCGGATTGCTCTACCGCGAAGGCTATTTCACCCAGTACCTCAACGCGGACGGCTGGCAACAGGAACGGTACCCGCAGAACGATTTCTACAACATGGAAATCCAGACCGAACTAGACGCATCCGGCAATCAGATCATCATCGAGATCGAATACCCCGAACGGATCGTCAAGGCCCGCATTTGGCGTTGCCAAGTAGGCCGCGTGCCGCTGTACCTGCTCGATTGCGATTTCGATGCGAACCAGGAAGACGACCGCGAGATTACCGCCCGCCTGTATCAGGGCGACCGCGACATGCGCATCCGGCAAGAGATCATGCTCGGCATGGGCGCCGTCAAGGCCATGCGCGCGCTCGGTTTGAAACCTACCATCTACCACATGAACGAAGGCCATGCCGCCTTCATGACGTTGCAGCGTGTCCACGACCTCGTTCAAACCGAAGCGCTGACGTTCCGCCAAGCCGCCGAGGCCGTCAAGACCGGAAGCGTCTTCACCACCCATACCCCCGTGCCCGCCGGCAACGACATGTTCGTGCCCGAAACCATCGCGCACTACTTCTCCAAATACTGCGCCGACGTCGGCGTGTCCATGGACGAATTGCTCGCCCTGGGCCGCCAGAACCCCCGCGACTCGCGCGAACCCTTCTGCATGACCGTCCTCGCCATCAAGCTCTCGACCTTCTGCAACGGCGTCAGCAAACTCCATGGCGAGGTGGCCCGCGCCATGTGGATGCGGATATGGGACGGGCTTCCCGCCAACGAGACCCCCATTACATCCATCACCAACGGCGTACACGTCCCCTTCTGGATCTCCCGCGACCTCGCCATCCTCTATGACCGCTACATCGGACCCGAATGGATTTCCAATCCAGAAGATCAGAGCGTCTGGCGTCGCATCGACGACGTACCCGACGCCGAATTGTGGCGCACGCACGAACGCCGACGCGAGCGCCTCGTCAGTTTCGCCCGACGCCGGATCGTCAGCCAAGTGCAACACCGCGGCGCCCCTTCCGCCGAGATTGCCGCCGCGAACGAGACGCTCGACGCCGAGGTCCTCACCATCGGCTTCGCACGCCGCTTCGCAACCTACAAACGCGCAACGCTGCTGCTCATGGACGAAGAGAGGCTCGTGAAACTGCTGTCGAACGACCAGCAGCCCGTCCAGATCATCCTCGCTGGCAAAGCCCACCCACAGGACACGCAGGCCAAGGAACTCATCCGCCGCATCATCCATTTCGCACGCCAGCCCGAAATCCGCAACCGACTCGTCTTCCTAGAAAACTACGATATCAACGTCGCGCGATACATGGTCCAAGGCGTCGATTGCTGGCTCAACACACCACGCCGCCCCATGGAAGCCAGCGGCACAAGCGGCATGAAAGCCGCCACAAACGGCGCCCTCAACATCAGCGTCCTCGACGGATGGTGGTGCGAAGCCGAGTCCCTCGGCGAGAACGGCTGGAGCATCGGACGTGGCGAATCCTATCCCGACCCCGCCGAACAAGACGACGTCGAGAGCAAGGCCCTCTACGAAATCCTCGAAAAAGAAATCGTACCCATGTTCTACGAACGAACCCGCGACGGACTGCCGCGCCGATGGGTCGCGCGCATGAAGACCGCCATCCGAACCATCTGCCCCATGTTCAACACCAACCGAATGGTCCAGGAATACACCGAACGCTTCTACATCCCCTGTACCTTGCGCCGCAACGTATTGCGTGCCGACAAACGCAAGCGCTCCCTCGCCCTGTCCGCATGGAAACAGAAAGTCGAAGCCTGTTGGGAACGCATCCAATGCACCAACGTGACAGCCGGTCCGACGGACAATTTGCCATACGGGTCCGCACTCGCCGTGACAGCCGAGGTGTACCTCGACGAACTCGCCAAAGACGACCTCATCGTCGAACTGTACTATGGCGACGTCGACCTGGCCGGGCACATTCCAAAAGGCAAGACCGTCCAGATGGAATGCGCCAAGAACCTCGGCGAGCGCAAGTGGCAATTCGCCGGCGCCATTCCCTGCGACAAGACCGGCCGCCTAGGCTTCATGGTCCGCGTAATACCCAATCACCGCGATCTTGCAAACAAACACGAAACCACCCACATCGTGTGGGCATAATCCTAACCAAAAAGATTTGAAATTTTGGATTTTGGATTGCCGTTCATGACTGCGGGATCGTCTGCATTCGTTGGTCAAACGGCTGCAACGCGGCAAGGACCTTCGCGACAATGCCGCTCTCCACTCAACGCTCAGCACTTTCGGTGCCAATCCAAAATCCAAAATCTAAAATCCAAAATAAGGTCATGAGTCGGAATACAGAATGGCAACAGGTTACGGTATCGGTCGAAGGCGAAAGAATTCACCTTAAAAAGGCAGTCTGAATTCCGACTCATTTAGGTTCAAGGGAGCTCGTGCGGTGCTGCTCGATGAGTAGCGTGCCCGCCATCGCCACCCGAATAGGCCACACGGTTTCTGCCCCCGGCTTTGGCCTGATACAGCGCGGCATCTGCGGCGGCAAGCAGCTCGTCAACCGTACTCTGGCCCGTTCCCTGCGCCACTCCTATGCTGACAGTCATCGATATGATTCCTGCTTTCGTCATGATCGCGGCGGCGGCAATCTGCCCGCGCAACCGCTCATACAGGTCTCCGTCGCTCTGTCCGCTTGAATCGGCGGCGATGACGATAAACTCCTCGCCACCGTATCGCCCCACGCAGTCGTAATTCCGCAGATTCGCCTGGACGCGCTGCGTGAAAGCGACCAGCATCTCATCGCCCGCCTGATGGCCATACGTGTCGTTGACCTTCTTGAAATGGTCAAGGTCGCACATCCCAACGCTCAGCCTTCCGTCTCCCCGTTTTGCCCGTGACAGCTCCGCTCTGAGCCTGTCCAGGAGGGCGCGGCGATTGAAGACTCCCGTCAACCTAAAAAAGGCATTTGGATCTTGCGTTGGTAGTTGGAAGTAGCTCAAGATTCTGGACATGGAGACGAATCAGGCGAGTCAAGGAGTTCACCCATTGGGTGAACAGGAAATGGTAGTAGCGGGAATCGGATTTCCGGCG
>CAIYET010000771.1 GCA_903925285.1 Candidatus Hydrogenedentota bacterium
CCACGTGCATATTCGATTGCTGACATTCAAAGGTTGCCCATCCGGGCCGCGGGCGGCTGAGATCCTAAACCAAGTCTTGGCGGAAGAAGGTGTCGCCGATGCTGTGGAAATGGTCGACCTGCCAGATCTGGAATCTTCTCTAAGAGAGCGATCATTGGGTTCACCGTCGATCCAGATCGACGGAGAGGACATTGAACTTTTACGAAGAGTCGAAAAACCTTGCCACGGCTGTCGTTTATACATGGGAGACAACGGGCCAACGGGTGTTCCACCCAAGGAGTTGATCCGCGACGCAATTCTACGTGCGGGGCGACCCAAGATTACCAACCCATCCCCCTGAATTCCAGTCGATACTTACCTCGGATCAGGCCCCTGGACGGCATTCCTAATTCCTAATTCACTATGATGCCTCATCTTTCTGCTCAGGGGCGGGCTCGTGGCCACGCGCATTCGGCACATAACACATGGCCCCTGCTACGTCCGCCAGCGACTCCTTTCTCTGACACAGCATTTCACCGACGGCCGTTTTGAACGCCGTTATGGTGTCCTTATCGGCTGCCCCGTGTGTACCCATGACCAGCGTAGTCTCTCCGAAGCTTTCCCTAATCGCTTCCGTGAACTGGCTCTGAAACGGGCAAAGAGCCACCACGCAGTTTGCGAAATGGATCGCGTCGACACCGGTCTCGATCAGCGAACGGATTTTTCCGAGGATTTTTCCAGCGCCCACGGCAGTGGGACATCCAGCGCAACTGACGATTCCCACCAACTTCGCCCCGTCGTTTGTTTGGTAAGCCGAAAACATTCCCCGGCCCTCATTGAGGTCGCGTAGGCACAGGTGCGAACAGCAGGCCAAGTCTTGGGTGGCATTAGCGCATGTCACAATTCCGATTCGTGTCATTGATATCATATCCTGTCTTTTAAGATTATAGTAGTACAGACATTCCTATCTGTGACGACCTATTTGATAACACACCCATTCATAAACAATCGGCGGCACACTTGGCGCCAAGCCCCTTTCACGACACGTTCAATCCGAGCCGCGCACGTCAGTAAGCGGTCTACCTAACGATAGGCGAGGGATCCGTTTTTCACTTTTCCAAAGGCCGCCAGGAAGAGTAAGGCATCCTTCGGTAGTTACAATTCGGAGAGATCCCGATGGCGCTCAGCAGTTCTTGCTGGGCGCCACCAAGATCCTGCTGTTGCTCAAAGCCATCACCGGGGCGGCGTTTTTCACGCAGGCTTCCCGCCCACGGCCTGCATCCACGCAAAATCGAACACATCGAGTGTCACGAGGTCGGGCTACTTTGCTTCTCCGCGCTTCGTGAGGCCATATAGACAACGCTTGCGAGTATGGTGCCCACAGCGAGCGCCGGGAGGCAAGCACCTCTCATAAGACAGAATGGCAGAAACAAGAGTTTACGCATTCCAATCACCTCCCTTCGTACCCGCTCTAGCGGGTTTCCTGTTAAGATGCCATGTTAAGATTTCGTGCCGCTTTACCGTGTGGGTGTGAGGAGGACGGATGTGTTCGCCGACAGCCCGGCATCAGGAACGCAGGGCCTGGATAGCAGCGAGACCAATGCTTGCGAGTATGGCGCCCACAGCGAACGCCGGGAGGCAAGCACCTCCCATATGACGGTATCGTCTGCACTTTAGACGGATTGGTACAAACAAGCGTCTATGCATTCCAATCACCTCCTTTCGTAAGGTTCTTACCAGCACTAACGGGTTTACTGTTACGATGCATGTTGGGATTTCGTTCCGCTTCACCGTGAGGGCACGAAGATGGGGACTGTGTTCGCCGACAGCCCGGCATCAGGAACGCAGGGCCATCCAATTGTCCAGAAAGAAACGCTCCGAGCACTACCTCTGCCGGGCCACTAATTTGCGAGATTACACGTACTCCTGCTGAAACCAACATCTCTTCGAGCGGGCGGGAAATCGCGCCGCAAATGAGCGTATCGACATCTAACGCGAGGATTCGGTCCACGCGTTGCGCTGATGACTGTTGTCCCAAGCTTTCCCGCTGTCGATCCGACAACTGTTGGCCGTCAATTTGCGCTATAAGTAGTTCACGCGCCGTGTCGAACACCGGTGATACCCGGCCATCCCATATCGTCATTGCGACTCTCATGCATGGATTCCTTTTAACTAACAAGTAGAAAGCAAGAACCATTCCAAACATGGCCAATGCAGTCTGTAATCATAGCAAGTCGTTTTATAGAGGGATGTTACGAGATGGATGGATAATACGCGGAAGGTTTCGGCAACTCATTTATGGTCGCGTTTATGCGACTGTTGCGAGATTGTAGTCGCAATAATGCGACTTATCGTTCTTTGCTTGTCTTCCTCGGGAATGCAATCCCAAGCGCGTGGATTTTGCGGAAGAGGGTGCTCTTGTGGATGCCGAGTTCACGGGCGGCGGCGAACCGGTTGCCGTTGTTGCGGCGAAGGGATTCCAGAATCACCTGCGCCTCGACGGTTTGTACGGCGGCGTTGATGGCCATTGGGCGCACGTTGCGTCGTAAATCTGAAGAGGCTCGTGCTGCAAGATGCTCAGGGAGGCAGCGCGGCCCGATGCTCTCACTGGAAGCGCACAGCACAAAAGCATGTTCGATGATGTTCTCCAACTCGCGCACGTTTCCTGGATAGTCGTGGGCCATGAGGATACCCATGGCTTCGTGCGTCACCCCTTGGACGACTCGGCCCTGCAGCCGGTTGAGGCGCCCGATGAAGCGCTCGACCAGCATCGGGATGTCTTCTTTTCGTTTGCGTAGCGGGGGCAACTCCATGCGGATGACGTTGATGCGGTAAAACAGATCGCTGCGGAACGATCCCTTCTCCACCAGTTCGGAGAGATCCTTGTTGGTGGCCGTAATGACGCGCACATCGGCCCGCACGGTGGCGGTTCCTCCCAGGGGTTCATAGGTGCGCTCCTGCAAGGCGCGGAGGAGCCTTACCTGATGCTCAGGGCTCACATCGCCAATTTCGTCCAGGAGGATCGTGCCCCTTTCGGCCAATGCGAACCGGCCCGGCTTGTCCCGTTCCGCGCCTGTAAACGCCCCAGCTTTGTAGCCGAACAACTCGGACTCGAGGAGGGTATCGGGCAACGCGCCGCAATTCACTGCGATGAACGGCTTATCCTTTCTCCGGCTCAAGTGATGAATGGCACGCGCCAGAAGTTCTTTGCCTGTGCCCGTCTCGCCTTGAATCAGGACGGTGCTGTCGCTAGCCGCCACTTGAGGAAGCACATCGAAGAGACGACGCATGTGCGGACTGCGGCTGACGATGTCGCCGATCTCGAAGCGTCCCGTGAGTTCCTTGCGCAACTCCTCGACTATGCTCAGATCCCGGAACGTTTCCGCGCCACCGACTACGGCGCCTTCCGTGTTGCGCAACAACGCCGTCGATACGCTGATCGGTATGCGACGCCCTTCCGAATCGACGATGTAGCAGGAACGGTTGACGATGGCCTTGCCAGTTTCCATCGTGTGCCGCAGGGCGCAGTCGGCCTCGCACATGCTGGCACGGAACACCTCCGAGCATCGTTTGCCGATGGCCTCCGCGCGGGGAATGCCCGTGATCTCCTCGGCGGCCCTGTTGAACGACATGATCCGCCAGTCGTGGTCCACGGTGAACACGCCATCCGAGATGCTCTCGATGATGATGTCCGTCGTATTGACCGCTATGGGCTGTCGCTTACTCATGACTTCAACGAAATCCAATCCAAGCCTATGCACACGAGTTTCCACTCTTGCTCGCCACCCCCCGTTACTCGGTGCAAGTATACATGATCCCTGCAAATCCGGACAAACTGAGGACTTGACATGTTATGAGCATATGCTCATAATAACGTCAATTGATGGAAAGGAAATCGCCGTATGTCGCGCCCGCAATGTTGTCGTCGAATCAGCCAGGAACCGCCGTGCGCTGTGTTCAAGCCGACGAGCATTCCTGCGCGGTTTCTGGAGGAGATTGTATTGACGTTGGACGAGTTTGAGGCGTTGCGCCTGGCGGATCTGAATGGTCTTTACCACGAACAGGCTGCGGCATCGATGAACGTGTCGCGCCAGACGTTTGGCCGGATCATCGACACCGCGCGGCGAAAGACCGCCGAGGCGCTGATTCTGGGCAAAGCATTGAGAATAGAAGGCGGCAAAGTCGAGATGGCAGGCATGAGGCAATTCAAGTGCCAGGACTGCTTACATACATGGGAACTCCCTTTTGGTGGCGGATGCCCGGAAGGGTGTCCGAATTGCGGGGGCGCCAACTTCCGCCGCGAGAATTGTGGCGGCCGAGACGGCGGAGAAGGACAGATTCGTAAACGTTGCTGCCATCGTGGCGCCAATCCATAGAACAAACGCAGGCTTAACGAGAAGAGGAAGAAGGAATCATGAGAAAAATTGCAGTGCCATCCGACGACGGGGTATGTATTGCGGCCCATTTTGGGAGGAGTGCGTCTTTTATGGTGTTTGAAGTTGAAGACGGGCGGATAGCGCGGAAAGAGGTTCGCGCGAACGGTGCGGGTTCGGCGCAGCATGGCGAGTGCCACGGTTCCGGTCCGGATGGCCAATCTCACGGGCATAATCATGCAAACATGGGAGAAGCCCTCAAGGATTGTGAGGCGATCCTGTGTCTCGGGATGGGATGGCGCGCGGCGGAAGCGCTCAAGTCTTTCGGCATTGAACCCCTGATGGTGCAAACGGAACTGCCCGCACAGGAAGCCGTGGAAGCCTATCTTGCCGGTTCTCTTCCGACCGGCGAAGGGTTTTGCCGTTGCCATCACTGACAGCCAGATCGGCCCAAGAGAAAAGCGGAATTAGAGGCGACGCTTGGCGCGCCTATGATGAAGAACGAAGCTTGCACGTGATTGACACAGGTTATTTGAGGAGCGAAAGAAATGGGATGTAAGGAGTAGCCACTTGAAAAACAGCAAACGTAATTTTGACATTGAAGCGGCGACCTGGGACGAGGAACCGATCCGCGTGCAACTGGCAAAGGACTTGTTCCGCGCAATAAGTGAAGAAATCGTCTTGACCCCAACAATGGATGCACTTGATTTTGGCTGTGGAACGGGACTCGTAACGATTCAGTTGTCCGAACGCGTGGGTCACGTCACTGGAGTCGATAGTTCGCAGGGGATGCTGGACGTTCTGGAACACAAGATCCAGTCGTACCCGATCAAGAATATCACGCCGCGCCGCGTCGATCTGGATTGCGGAGACGTCCTGGATGGACTGTACGACTTGGTAGTGTCCACGATGACGCTGCATCACATCCGAGAAGTCATGCCGCTCCTCGAACAGTTCGCGCGGGTTCTTAAGCCCGGCGGGCACCTATGCATCGCAGACTTGGACCCGGAGCACGGCGAGTTTCACGGCAACAACGAAGGTGTGTTCCATCTTGGTTTCGAACGTTGTGGACTTCGGGATTTGTTGGCAAGAGCAGCTTTTGTCGATATCAGCGACAGGAGCGCCGCCGCGGTCGTCAAACCGGATGCCAGTGGGAAGATGAAGACGTTTGCCGTGTTCTTGGTGACTGGCCGGCGTGCGCAGTAACGCGCGTCGCTCGGCCCTTTTCATGGGTAACGACGACACATGGTGTGTCCATCATAAAGAAGCGCATGGTGCAAGAAAGGAATGACAATGAAAGTCCTGATTATTGGCGGCGTCGCGGCAGGACCCAAGGCTGCCGCGAAGATCGTTCGCATGAAGCCCGACGCGGAAGTGACCATCATCGAGCGAGGCGTTTTTCTGTCGTATGCCGGTTGTGGGTTGCCTTATTACGTGTCCGGGGAAGTGAAAGAACAGAAAGACCTGATGAGCACGCCCGCCGGTGCGGTACGCGATGCCGCATTCTTCCGGAATGTGAAGAACGTCAAGGTGCAGAGCGGTACCGAGGCGCTTGAGATTGACCGTGCAGGCAAGCGTGTCCATGTGAAGATATTGGCTACGGGCGAAGATGCCTGGCTGACGTATGACACGCTTGTGCTCGCAACCGGGGCTTCGCCAGTGATTCCGCCTATCCCTGGAGTGGAGAAGAAGAACGTCTTCACGCTGCACGCGGTTCCCTCAGCTACAACCATCAAAACGATGCTGGCCACGGAAAAGGTTAAGGACGCCGTTATCATTGGCAGCGGTCTTATCGGCGTAGAAACAGCCGAGGCGTTAGTGGCCGTAGGCTGCAATGTTACGATGATCGAAGCGTTGCCCCAGATACTCAACATGCTGGACTGGGAAATGGCTAGATTTGTTGAGCAACACATGGTGGCAAAAGGCGTATGCCTGCTGACGAGCACAAAGGCGCTCGCCCTTGAATCAGATGAGGACGAGGCCGTTGTTGCACGCGTCAAGACTGAAAAAGAATCCATCCTCGCGGATCTAGTCATTATGGCTGTAGGCGTCCGGGCAAATGTGGACCTTGCGCGCAAGGCATTACTGGAAATTGGCACAACCGGCGCCCTAAAGGTCAATGATCGCATGCGCACTTCTGACCCTGACATTTATGCCGCGGGTGATTGCGTGGAGTGCGTTGACCGACTAACGGGTCGGCCGGCATTCTTGCCATTGGGTTCCACTGCAAATAAGCAGGGGCGCGTGGCGGCAATCAACATCTGTGGCGGTGACGAGAAGTTTCCCGGTGTGTTGGGTAGTACCGTCTGCAAGGTTTTTGATTTCTGTGTTGCGCGCACAGGACTTACGGAAAAAGCCGCCCGCCAACTGAGATACGACATCGTAACCGCCTCCGTGCCGGGACCGGATAAGCCCCACTACATGCCGCAGGCCAAGTCGATCCTTATGAAGATTGTGGCTGAGCGCAATACCGGCAAGGTTCTTGGACTGCAAGCAGTCGGGCCGGGCGATGGTTCAAAACGGGTAGATGTGGCCGCCACGGCCATTACGGCAGGAATGACGCTGGACGACTTAGCCAACCTTGACCTGTGCTACGCGCCTCCTTACTCGCAGGCCATGGACAATATCATTACTGCGGCCAATGTTGCTCGAAACAAGCAAGATGGCGTCATGGACGGGATACCCGCAGAGGCGGTTCATGAAAAACTTGAGGCTGGCGAAGATTTTGTTTTTCTGGATGTTCGTTCGCCTCAGGAACATGCTCAGGTACGGCTGCCAAAAACTACGTTGATACCTTTGGGAGCCTTGAGAAAGCGGCTTGGCGAATTGCCGCACGACAAGGAAATTGTAACTTTTTGCCAAGCATCACTTCGCGGGTATGAATCAGCGCTCATTCTGAAAGCAGCGGGTTTTTCGAGAGTGAGAGTATTGGACGGCGGTGTCGCCATGTGGCCATACGAAAAAGAAACGTGAGGATCCGAAGAATCAACATGATGTTATTTTCCACTGCATCCTCACGCAATTTTCTCGTTGGCGCTGTTACTGCCAGCGTGTTCGCTCTTTTGGCGGCCACAGGCCTGGCAATGGAATTTGTATTCGGCGAACCTCCGGGGCAAGGTCGTCTGGTAGACGGCCAACATGCCCAGCACGACAGGCATTGGCATGACAACTCCATAAATTCCCCCCAGGCGCCAACCTTTGATAGAGGGCCAGTCGTGGGCAACGGACGTGAGGCGGGTCGCGGTTGGCATGGTGGTCCGTCTTTTCTCGGATTTCGCAAACATGATTTTGAGGAAATTCACGAGTGGCTGTCCTATACATTCCTGGGGCTTGTGTGCTTGCATGTTGCGCTGCACGCAAAGTGGATTTGGTCAATGGCGCGAGGATGCGATCCAAAATGGCAACGAGTTCGTATCGCGTTTTTCCTAGGTTTTTCCTGTGTTTTGGTCGTGCTGGTTGTGTTGCCCTTGGCGATTGCCTTCTACAACTAGGAGTAAATTATGGCGGAACAAGTTGAAGTAATCATACTCGTGGACAACGCATCCAATGTCGCCGAATTGGCAACGGAGCACGGGCTGTCGATGTGGTTAACCGTCGATGGGAAGCACATCCTCTTTGACAGCGGCATGGGGATGGCTCTTCGGGGAAATGCCGTTGCGCTCGGGGTCGATCTTGGCCGGACGGATGCCATTGTGCTCAGCCACGGCCATTTCGACCATACCGGGGGCCTGCCGCACGTCTTTGAACGGGGCGCAACGCCCAGGATTTTCATGCACCCCGACGCGGTGGGAATGCGATATGGCAGCCTGCAAACGCCACCGGCCATACCCATTGGCATGCGCGCCGAGATTGCGGAACTTCTTTCCAAGAGGGTCGGGGATACGCTCGAAACCACCAAGCCGACACAAGTCACGAACCATCTCTGGGTTACGGGACCCATTCCGCGCCATACATCCTTCGAGGATACCGGCGGACCATTCTTCATGGATGAGGACTGCCACGTCAAGGACCCCATCACGGACGACCAGGCAATATGGATGGAAACCGCAGAAGGAATCGTGGTGTTGTTGGGCTGCGCTCATTCAGGGATTGTCAATACGCTCGACTACATCGCGGAACTGACCGGCGCGACACAGTTCCACGCGATCATCGGAGGCATGCACTTGCTTAATGCGTCCGACGAAAGACTCGAAGCAACGGTAGGCGCGCTGAAACGCTACAAAG
>CAIYET010000772.1 GCA_903925285.1 Candidatus Hydrogenedentota bacterium
GGCAAAGGCGTCAAAGTCGAATGATCCCGCCTTTTCTCCGAGAAACACAAACAACGCCAAGAGAAAAGCAGTGCCCAAGTGAGTCGCTATCATGTATATCCATCCCGCCCGCCGTACATGCGCCTTCCCGCTGTCAAACGTTACGAGGAAAAAAGAAACCAACGCCATCGTTTCCCAGGCGACGAGAAACAGGATCGCATTGCGCGCGAGCACGACCACAGTCATGCTGGCAAGAAGCACGTTATAGTGGAACCAACTAGTCCCAATCCCCGTCGATTCAGGGTGTCCTTTCAGATAGCCCGCCCCATAGACCGCGCACAAACCGCCAAGAAGAAGGATTGGCAGCAAAAAAAACGCGGCAAGCGGGTCGAGATACAGGTCAAAGACGCCCCCAGGAACGGACCAGGGAACTTGGAATGACGCCGACTCGCCAGTGAGGAGTACTCGGACTCCGGCGGCAAGGCCACACGCGCTGCCCATGAAAGCCCCCGCCACTCCTGCTCGCGTGGACCACCCGGGCGAACCGGTCACGAGGGCAGCTAAACAGCCGCTTAGTACAAGCACTACTAGACACAAAATTATCAAAAACATCCTAATTAGCCATTCTATTTGCTGGTGCATCCCATTCGGGCATCGACCAGAAGGTCCACTCGCCTAGCCTCACTCAAGATCGCCTCGCGGGTTCCCGGTTTTGCAATAACAGACTTGAACTCCGAATCTTGAAGCGCATAACCCACCCGCGACAAGAGTTGCAGATGGGCGTGAACCGTTGGCGTGACCAAGGTGAACAGTACCCGCACCGGTTTACCGTCCATGGCACCAAAGTCAACAGGCTGTTCCAGGAAACACAGAGAGATGGACGGTTGCGTCACATGCAATACGATAGGACTACGCGGATGGGGAATCGCAACGCCGTCTCCAATAGCCGTCGAACACACATTTTCCCGGGCAAGCAGCACTCGGTAGAGGAATTCCGTGTCCACACCCTCGGGCAGGCGCATAGTATTCACCACACTACGAAGCACGGATTCCTTATCTGTGCCCTCAACCCGGTAGAAACACCCGCCAGCCTCAATCGCCTCCGCAAACGAAATTCTTTTCTCGGAATCTTTGGATTCGTTGAGAATCTCCTCGGAAACGGGCATCTTACAGGCCGTCACCCACTCCAGCAACTCGGTTCGGTCAACACGATACTGGTCATGGACATGGTAAGCTGGCAAAGCGCCCGCCTTAATCCAGCGGTACACCGTCTTGTCCGAAACGCTCAGAAGCTTCGCGACTTCTCGTATTTTGAGTTGCATTTGTCTCGATCTTGCCTCAATTTTCTCACGAGCGGGTCATTTCAGAAAGACTATACCAAAAATTGGCATTCTGAATCAAAAGAACTTGTGAAAAAGAGCGAAAAAAGGACGGCCACCTCCATAACCGTCCTCTTCTCAATCCGTCACATTTACCTGATCATGGGAACCGCCGGAACGGCCGCAACCGCAGACCTGTCTCCCGGAATTCCACGGTTCGGAATCCTGCCGACCGAAACCAGAAACGGGGAAGTATTTGGGCCTGCTTCTGCGCCCGTTCAAGCAACCCGACAAGTATTGCCAGTTGCTATAAGAGGCCCGCTTGCACAAGCGTGGCCTTTATCTCCTCCAACGCCTTCCGTTCAACAGCGTTTTAAGTGGATTCCCCTTTCGGTACATATCGCGTGCGTCGACGAAATGTATATTTCCTTTGTGGAACGCGTGGAACGGTGGACCTGCATTTGCCGCGAGGGCCATACGATTTCCGATGGAGTGCCCACGGCCTGTTCCACCATGCCACAAGGTCCACACCGGAGAAACGGGAGTCGCACATTTCTAGGCAATCGTGTGGGCGTGCATCCAATTCAGGAACGGCGCAAATGCGGATGCGTCATCTGAACGGTGGAACGCGTGGAACGGTGGACCCTTCTTCCGTCGGGACCACGGGCTACTCGATGAACGCGCATTATCCGCCCCACGGAGCTACGGGGTCTGCCAGCGAAACGGAATGGATCGCGCTACCGCGATGTGTCGACATGAGTGGTGCGCGACCGCCGCGAAGGGTGGCAAGGGCGGAACAGATACCGCTTGGCGGCCCATTAGACGGAATATGAGCCGTGAGGGATAATGATCTCCACCGGGGGCCATTCGCAGACGGGCGGGCGGCTCCCACACGCTCCGCGGGGCATATCGCTGTATTTGCTATGCGAAACCCATATGCACGTTGCGTCTGCAACGCGAATCCTGGCCGAATCTGGATTCGCGTCGATCAGTCATCAGAGTCGGCGCGTCGCTCGGCATCTGCGGCCCGATCCGCTCGTCGGGGATGACGCACCCCAGCGCCAATTTCCATCGCCACCACAGTCGGACGGCCTCGCGGTCGGTCGCGCGCGTGATCGGCGTATTCCTGGCGGGCTCACGCGAGCGTCATCGCCTCGCCCTTGCCCAGGCCCGTGAACAGCAGAAATCGAAACGCGTTCGCCATGCACCGGTTCCTCAGCGACTCCAGCGCTTCGAGAAATCTGGCAATCTCGTCCTTCAAGAGGTATCGCTCCCGCGCGTTGTTCTCCCGGAACTTGTGCACAGCGAGTGCCGGGTTGCGGTCGATGTACTCCTGGTCCACGGCGACCTGCAGGATGCGCGCCCGCAGCGACAGGTAGCGGTTGGCCCTGTTGACCGTGTAGAACTGCTGGATCTCCTGCGTCGTGATGGCCGTCAACTGCAATCTGCCGAAGTGCGGCACGAGCTTCTTATTGAGTCGGATTTCGTCGTCCCGCCAGCTACGCTTGGAGGTCTTGGCCATCGGCAGGTAGTGATTCAGGGCGAACTCTGCGGAGGTCGGGACGGCGGCCCGATCGCACCGCTCGGCCACGGGGTCGTCGCCCCTGGATATCATGCTCTTGAGCTCGTGGGCGCGCGTCCTCGCCTCCTTCAGGCTGACGGACGGGAATTCCCCGATCCGGCACGACCGCTTCCTTCCGTTGAGGCGGTACCTCAGATAGAAGAAGCGCCGTCCGGTGTGGCCCACGAAGAGCCGCAGCCCGACGATGTCGCTGTCGCAGTGCCGCTACCGGCTCCGGCGCGCGAGAGTATGCCTTGTAGAGAAATCGCTGGAAATACCGCCCGGCCTCTCCGGCTGTGGAGCACGTGGCACGGGGGAACCGGATCGGAATGCCCGAGAGCTTGTGAACGAATTGCGAGTCAACGTAACACAGGCATCTTGCCTGCGGCGAGTAGGCCAAAAGCAACGGGTTTGCAGGCAAGATGCCTGTGTCACAAGGCAGGAATGTGATTTGTTCACAAGCGCTTAGACTTGAACCCACAGGTCATCGGTTCGAGTCCCGCCCCGCATCACCGGGTTCTTTGAGTTCTTTGCGGTTAGGTCAACCAGAAAGAGCACAAGGATAAAGAGAATGGACAACGAACTCTTGCGTAGGTTACGCATTTTCGTGTAAGTTGGACAAGCGAAGTCGAGACTTGCGTAGCTCGGCAACTGATATGACACGAAGCGTCACATTGAGGTAAGGCATTGGGAAAGGTAGTGATGTGAAACTTTTGAACGAAAAGGAGTTTACAGCCCTTGTGATGGGCGCTTTATCAAATCTATCCGTGGCAGTAGTATGTAACCAGAGTAACACCCGGAGGTGTGAATCTAACAGGCGGCTTCCTCAAGCAGTATTCTTCGACTTTGATCGAAACCATTATAGACACGCACCGGACCTGATTGTCGCAGGTTCGCCTGCAGAGCTTAAATCCCCGCTAGAGCTTTATACCGTAACACGATATAGCAAAGCACACTTGATGAGCTACCTTCTTCAGCAGGGCAATCGCATTAAAAGTCACATAGCCATGAGGGTATCCAAGAGATAGTCCATGTCCCAAGCGGCCTGCAGTCGTCTTGCCTTAATGCCGCCCTTTCTGGATGTGTTGGCCTTGA
>CAIYET010000773.1 GCA_903925285.1 Candidatus Hydrogenedentota bacterium
GCTCAGGTGCGGAGTGGCAGTGAACCTGAACGGCGCTCCGCCCAGAAGTTGATTGAAGGTTGTCGGATGACTAGATGAAGGGCAACCCGGCGGTATCGGGGGGCTCGTTGACGAGTAAGCCGACGTGATCGAATACCTCACGGTGTTCGGACACGTCGGTTTTTTTCGTTCTTGGAAATGCGGGACCGTCCGCAAGCGGTCAGCGTTTTCGACCAGCAACGATCGCGATCAGACCGTACAGTGTGCTAGTTCTTTCCCAAGATCCAGTTGTTAACCAATGAGGAACCCCGTCATGTCCGAGAAGAACTCTGTGGTCGCAATTTTTGAATCTCACCACCAAGCTGAGGACGCTGTCCGCGAGCTCCAGAGGAGCGGCTTCGACATGAAAAAGCTGTCGATCGTCGGCAAGGATTACCACACCGATGAGCATGTTGTCGGCTACTACAACGCGGGCGACCGCATGCTGGCCTGGGGCAAACTGGGGGCGTTCTGGGGCGGCCTGTGGGGCCTGCTGTTTGGTTCAGCGTTCTTCTTCGTGCCGGGCATTGGTCCGCTCGTTATGGCCGGACCGCTTGTGGCTTGGATGGTCGGCGCGCTCGAAGGCGCCGCCGTGTTGGGTGGCGTCAGTGCCCTCGGCGCCGCACTGGCCAGCATCGGCATTCCGAAGGACAGCATCCTGCAATACGAGGCGAACTTAAAGGCCGGCAAATTCCTCCTGATCCTCCACGCCGCGTCGGAAGAAGTCGAACGCGCCAAGGACCGTCTGGGTGACACGCAAGCGATGGAAACGTGGATCCATTCCGAACCGGTCGCTGTCTGCGCGTAGTTTCAGGAGGGGTGCTCGTATTAACTGATGTATACACAACTCGATAAATAGGCTATACTGTCGTCGCGTTATCCGGGATTTTATCGAGTCGGCACCGTGTCAAGTGTCAATGTAAGGTTCCGGCGCAGGAATGTTCACGGAGGAAATGACATGACGGCCCAAGTCACCCGCCAAAGCAAAGATTCGATCACCATCGAGGTCACCTTGTCGCTGACCGGCTCCATGCTTCAGGTCGAAGAAGGGATCCAGGATGCTCTCAACGAAGGCGGCCTGCTTGCCACGGAAAAGAATCTCCAGCGGTTCGATACGGATGGGAGTCCGATTGAATATGGTTCCGTTCGCATGACCAGCAAGGGTCAGTTCGTCCAAACCTACGAAACGCCTTACGGCAGCGTCGCCGTACCGCGGCATGTCTATCAAACGTCCGAAGGTGGCACCACGTTTTGTCCGCTCGAAGAGAATGCTCGACTGATTCTCAACGCCACACCGAAATTCGCCAAGCTGGTCTCCTACAAATACGCGGAAACCGGCGCCGATGCCGTTGTCGACGACTTGCTGGAATGCAATCATCGAAAGATTTCCAATCGATACGTTAAGTCGCTTGGCGATACTGTCGGCACCTATGCCGTTGCGAAAGAAGAAACATGGAGTTACGCATTACCAAAGTTTGAGCGTCCGTGTGCCTCCATTGCGATCGGTGTCGATGGAACGTGTATGCTTTTGCACGATAAGGGTTGGCGGCTGGCGATGGCCGGAACGATCGCGTTTTACGATGCCCAAGGGGAACGTTTGCATACGATTTACGCGGGCGCGACTCCGGAGTATGGGAAAGAAAAGTTCCATGCGAAATTCCATCGCGAAGTGGAGCGGGTGAAGGAGGCGTATCCCAACGTGCCGTATATCGGTCTCGGTGACGGCGCGGCGGACAACTGGAGCTACCTGGAGCCCTGGACGGACCATCAGACGTTGGACTTCTATCATGCCAGC
>CAIYET010000774.1 GCA_903925285.1 Candidatus Hydrogenedentota bacterium
CCTCGCGGGATCGATTGCCGAGCACTGCAAGGCAGAGGCGTCCAGGAGTCTGCTCGACGTGGGAGGCGCGACCGGGACCTATGCGGAGGCATTTCTCAGGCACTATCCAGCCATGCGCGCGACGGTGTTTGATCGCCCGCCGGTAATCGAATTTGCCCGGAAACGGCTGGCTCAAACGGATCTCATGGCACGTATCACTCTGACCGCGGGTGACTTCTATGCGGACGAACTTCCGGGCGGTCATGACCTGGCTCTCTTGTCGGCTATCATCCATCAGAACAGTCCCGAACAAAACGTAGAGCTTTATCGGAAGATATTCCGCGCGCTAGTGCCCGGAGGCCGGATACTGATTCGGGACCATGTCATGAACGCGGATAGGACCCAGCCCTGCGGCGGTGCGCTCTTCGCCGTAAATATGCTCGTAGCAACGGCGTCCGGCAATTGCTATACCTTCGATGAAATTCGGGACACGCTTGCCACCGCAGGCTTCACAGACATCCGATTGATTCAATCCGGCGGCGCGATGGATAGTATCATTGAAGCGTACCGGCGGTAACAGGGCGGGTTGCGGGGTTGGCGCGAACCCCGCAACCCGAAACCTGAAACCCGTTTCGGAACTTTTGTCGGAACCCTCTAATTCCTAATTCTTTTCGACCGCCCATCTTTGGTGGGTAATTCGATGCTGAGCTGTTTGACCTTGCGGTACAACGTGCTGGGGTGCATATTCAGGGCCTGGGCAGCGGCGACACGGTTGCCGTCGCATCTTCGGATCGCATCGGCGATGTGCACCATCTCGAAGTCCCGCATCGTCGCACTTGTTGTTGGGCGTTCCGGCATTTCGGCGGCACTGCCATTACCGGGAGGGGACGGCAGATGCTGGGCATTGATGAGGCTGCCCTGGCATAGTACGAATGCGTGCTCGATGACGTTGGACAGTTCACGGATATTGCCCGGGTAGTCGTAGGCCATAAGTACCGCATTGGTCTCGCCCGATACCCCGGTGACATTCTTATTTTGGAGCCGGTTGAACTTGGCCAGGAAGTGGTCCACGAGCAACGGAATATCTTCTCGGCGCTCGCGCAAGGCGGGCAGTTCGACGCGGACTACATTAATTCGGTAATAGAGATCCTCCCGGAAGATGCCTTTGCGGACGAGTTTTGCCAGGTTCTTGTTGGTGGCGGCTATAACGCGCATGTCCACAGTGAGCGTCTTCTCGGACCCCAACGGCTCAAAAGTGCCTTCCTGCAATACGCGGAGCAAGCGCGTTTGCATGGCGGCGGATATGTCGCCGATTTCGTCCAGGAAGAGGGTCCCGCCGTGCGCCAACGAGAAGCGCCCCAGTTTTCTGCGCCTGGCATCCGTAAACGCCCCGGCTTCATATCCGAACAATTCAGATTCCAGCAGCGTGTCCGGCAGCGCGCCGCAGTTGATCGCCACAAAGGGCTTGTTCCGCCGGTCAGACAAGTTATGAATCGCGCGGGCGAACAATTCCTTACCCGTGCCGCTTTCGCCCTCCAACAGAACGGTGCTTTTGCTTTGGGCAAATTGCGGGAGGACGTCAAAGAGCCGCCGCATGGCGGGACTTCGCCCAACGATGTCCTCGACGGTGTACTTGTCTTGCAGTTCTTTGCGAAGTTCCTCGACCACGCTAAGATCGCGAAACGTCTCGACCCCGCCTGTCACATTGCCATCTTCGTCATTGAGGATTGCCGTGGAAATACTGACAGGAATGCGCCGCCCCGTGGCATCCTGGATTTCTATCGCCAAGTCAACAATGGGACAGCCGGTACGCATGGTTTTGCCTAGAGCGCATTCGGTCTCGCATATGCTCGAATGGAAGATCTCCCGGCACGGGCGGCCAACGGCTTGTTCCCGCGGCACACCGGTGATGCGTTCCGCGGCCCGGTTAAACGAGGTGATTTTCCAGTCTTTGTCAACCGTGAAAACACCATCCGCGATGGAGTCCAGAATGACGTTCTCGACCACACTAAGGTCGCGAAACGTCTCGACCCCGCCCATCACATTGCCTTCCTCGTCTCTGAGGATAGCCGTGGAAATGGATACAGGGACGGGCCGCCCCGCGGCATCCTGGATGTCTATCGCCAAGTCGACGATGGGCCGTCCGGTACGCATGGTTCTTTCTAGAGCGCATTCAGCCTCGCATATACTCGAATGAAAGATATCCCTGCACAGGCGGCCAACGGCTTGTTCGCGCGGAATACCCGTAATGCGTTCCGCGGCCCGGTTAAACGAGGTGATGCGCCAGTCTTCGTCAACCGTGAAAACACCATCGGCGATGGAATTCAGAATGATGTTTCTATTTTCTTCTTCGTGGCTTGGTTTCTTCATGGCAATTTTATTTTCCCACAGTTGTCACCAGCTGATTTCCGCGAAATCGGGAATCCAGACAGTCTCAACGGCTTTCGCTGGACATCCACCAAACACCTCGCTCTTGAACGGGGTCACAGCAACTGGAAGCATTCTACCGCACGAGGCGCGCGCACGCAACGCGACAAACGCCCGCGCGCCGAGGGTCCACCGGCCCTCATTCCCGCGTAGGCGGGAATCCAGGGTAGATCGGCGGATTCGAACGTGTGGATCGTCCTGCGGGCCGCAAGGATTTCGCGGCAACAAGGACTCGAATTCGCCGCCGTATGAACGCATTACGTTGACGCGCACAAGCTTTCCTTGCAACCTAGAAGCGGCATCCCTGCCGCTTTGCATACACGCCTTGAGCGCCAGGTCGCCCCGGCATTTCACCGAACAAAGCAGCCCCAGCGTTTTCCCCTGAGTATCCCATCCCAGAAAAGTATATCCGAACCGCGCACATCACTAAGCCCGAATCCCGATTCAGCAAAGTGAAGAAACTCCGCACCGAGTTGCCCGCTGAAGATGGAAGATGGACTGTCGCGCGCGGTACATGAGTATCGCATTTTAACGATGGTATAATCGTAGCAATTGAATTAATAGATTTAATAAATTGTATATAGTCGCATATACGCAATTGTAACCGTCGCATACGGTCGCATTTCGCAAATATTCCTCTTTGAAAACTCAATGGCTAACATTTTAGAACTTCAATAAAAGAAGCATATTTAGGCGGA
>CAIYET010000775.1 GCA_903925285.1 Candidatus Hydrogenedentota bacterium
GGCAAGGGCGAAGTCCGGCTCATGCTGACCCTGCGCGAGAATCGCGAGAAACCAAGGCTTTAGGCTTTAGGCTGTAGGCTGTAGGAAGGAAACCTACAGCCTACAGCCTAAAGCCTAAAGCCTAAAGCCTTGGTTTCTCCCGTTTCTCGCGCAGGGTCAGCATGAGCCGGACTTCGCCCTTGCCGACGCCGAGTTCCTGGGCGATCTGCGCGACGCTCATGCCCGCATCGTTGTATTCGTGGACACGGGCGCGGAGCGCCTCGGCCTTTCGGCGCCCGTTACCGCTCTCGGAGGAATCCTCCGTCATGTTCAGCAACGCGCGGAACGCCGCACGCGCACGTTCGGGGTCACGCGGCGCTTCGGGGACTTCCTGCGGCACATCGAACGCGTCTTCGGACATCGATTCGTCGAATGGTGCGTCGAACGTTTTCCATCCATCGAGCAGACCCGTCATCGGCACGCTCTCATCCGGCGCGGCAAGAATTTGGAGCACGGGTTCCGGTTCTTCGGCCCTCGGCGGCGCGACCTCGGAATTGGGCGTCGCGAGATATTGATCGAGCACGGCCACGCGCTTTTCGGCGCGTTCGAGTTGCTGCGCCAGCCGGGTTTGCGCCTTGGCCAGCCTGTCGGCCGCCACGACGACTTCCTCGAGTACCTGGCGGATCATGGCGGCCTTCTGTTCGACGCTTTTGTTGAAATCGCGTGCGAGCGTCTTCTGATCATGCAAGACGCTACGCATCGCCTGGAACATGATGGCAATTTCCGTAAGATTCGAGATCGTGTCGGAGCGGCCGGATTTCTTCGTCTTGGCCAAGCGCGCATACAGCCCCACCAGCAGCGCGAACACGATCACCACGGCGACGCATCCCGCAAACATGAAGAAGTCGCTCAGATAGGCCAAACCGCCCAAAACAAATACCTCTAGGTAAACCAGGCTTTAGGCTGTAGGCTGTAGGAAGAAAGCCTACAGCCTAAAGCCTAAAGCCTAAAGTCTAAAGCCTAAATCACCACATCCAAATGATGTTCCTCGCCGTCCGCCACGGGTCTCGGCTTCGTCTCGGCCTCATTGTCTTCGGCTTGGCCATGGTGGCGACGGCGTCCCATGTAGGGGTTGTGACGCCGCATTTCCTGGTCCACGTCATCGGCCTTCGCATGCGTCTGCTGCACTTCGGTTTCCGAGGCGACGCGTTGCTCCTGCGTCTCGGTCGCCGTACGCTGCTGCGCGGCAAGCGACACGCGCTCGGCGATCTGCTGGACACGCTCCGCCTGCGTAATCTGCGTAAGTCCAGTCTGAAGGTCTATGGGTTGCGGCATTATGCGCCTCCCTTAACTGGGCTTTAGGCTTTAGGCTGTAGGCTTTCTTCCTACAGCCTAAAGCCTAAAGCCTAAATTCCTAATTCCTACTTCCCTGCATCACCTTCCGAAGTTGCTTCATCGCGGCGCTGTGAATCTGGCAAATGCGCGACTCGGAAACCTCGAGGACGAGGCCAATTTCCTTCAACGTCAATTCCTGATAGTAATACAAGTTTAGCACCTTCTGCATCTGATCGGAAAGTTGAAGAATGGCCGCGACAAGCCCTTCCTGCCGTTCCCGGTCCAGGGCGCCCTGTTCGGGACTCGCCACCGTCCCGCCCGGCGTAACTTCGAGTTTGCGCATCTCGCCGTTTTCCTCGGACGGGATATAATCGTCGAGGGACAGGATATGCGCGGATTGCACTTGCATCAGCGTATCGTCGACCAGGTCCTCGCTGACACCCAACTCGGACGCGATATCTTCGGAAGAAGGCTCGCAGCCTTTTTCGTGGCGGAGTTTTTCCTTCGCGGAACCGACCTTGCGCGCCATCGTGCGCAACGACCGGGGCGCCCAGTCCAGCGACCGGATCTGATCGATGATCGCGCCACGCACACGTATCGATGCGTATGTCGTGAACTTGATGTCCTGCCGGTGATCGAACTTGTCCACCGCATCCAACAAACCCAGCATGCCCCAACCGACGAGGTCGTTCATCTCGACATTCGACGGGACATGAAGCGCCATGCGACCGGCGATGTACTTGACGATTCGGACGTAATATAGCACCAGTTGTTCGCGTGCAGAGTCATCCCCCTGCTCTTTGCAGCGACGCCACAACGCTTTTTCATCCAGAACGTTCAATGCAGACTCTCGATGCGCTCTTTCGGGCTGACGATCTCGGTAATACGAAGTCCGAATTTCTCATCCACAACCACCACATCGCCCCGCGCGATCAGTTTCTCGTTGACCAGCAATTCGACCGGTTCGTCCACAAGGTGTCCCACCTGAATGATCGAGCCGGGACCCAACGCGAGAATCTCGCCGATCGGCATCTCGATTCGGCCCAGTCGCGCCGTCGCAACCATGCGAATATCCATCACCATATCGATATTGGGCGGAATCCCACTGCGTTTGGCGATCGCAGCCGTCGGCGCTTCGGGCGCGCCCCCATCGTCTTCGATGCCGCTGAGGATGTCCCGCACCTCTTCGTTCGAGACTTCTGCGGTCGGCATCTGTTCGGCGGGCGCCCCGCCTTGGCTCGCGGGCACGAGTCTTTCCAGTTGCGCGGAGAACGCGAACAGGCCCATGCTATCGATCGCTTCTGCGGAAAACTGGAAGGGCGCACCCACGGGATTTCCGTCGAAGAACGCTACTAGTTTTGCCGCATCACCCATCTCTACGGATTCGACCTCGACCTGTTCCGGCGACTCGATGCTGCGTCCGAACCGTTCCATGAGATTCGTGACGCCGCCGCCCAGGCAAGGCTCCGCAATCTCGCGCAACGTGCCGAGATCGTCCGCGTCCAGCGCCGTTTTAGCGACGGGCTGATTACCCAGAACCAGCGCCGCAAACCGCGCCGCCTCCCCGACCGTCAGAAACAGAGCGACCGCCCCGCCAGACTTCACGCGCGCGCGCAATACCACCGGCGTTTGCTCGATGTGCGTGCGAAGAGACGCCTCGTCGAGCGGGGCCAGTCCCGTAATCGAGTACGAGAACGGAAGGGAAAGCATGGCATCGAACACGTCGAACGCCCCCTTCAGAAATCCTTGCGCGATGATACGCGACAACGCTTCATTCATGGGCAAAACCTCCAATTATGAATTATGAATGAATATGAGCGAAGGCCGTTTATCGCCCGACCGCCGCGCGCAAGGCTTCCGCGCCGGCATAATTCATAATTCATAATTCATAATTCCTTTTAGTCTCGGATAAAACCGGTCAATTGAACCGCACTCTGCTCGCGCCTGCGCCCCGGCTCGACCAGAAAGCGCGGCACGCCGCCCACCTTCACAGTGATGGGCATGTCCGGGCTTGAATCCAGTTGGATGATATCGCCGACTTGGAGTCGCGCGATTTCGTACAGCGGCAGCACGGTCTCGCCCAGGATCGCGTCGATCGGCACCATGGCCTTCTGGATTGTATGCGTGATGGTCTCGCGCGTCAACGCCGCCAGCTCCGGGGCCATCTTGCGCATGAAATGCGCCTGCTGCGAGATTTGGTCCAAGACGGGCGCCAGCAACATCAACGGCACGCAGATATTCATACTGCCGACGATGTCGCTGATATGAATCTCATAGCCCACCAAGATCACCATTTCGCTACCGGCCACGATTTGCACAATCAAAGGGTCGCTTTCCTGGTTGACGATGCTGCACTGGAATTCGACCAACTGATCCCACGAACGTCGTAGACTGTCGAGCATCATCATGGTGATCCGCGCCATCACGCGGTTCTCGATCTCGGTCAGTTCGCGCGGCTCGGACAGCGCAGCCCCGCGCCCCCCCAACAATCGATCAATAATGGGAAATACCATCGTCGGGCTGTATTCAATGACGGCGCTGCCTTCCAACGGCGACATGTCCACAACGGTCAACGCCGTCGGACGCGCCACCGACAGAATAAACTCGTCGTACGTGAGCTGGTCGATGCTCACGAGGTCCACGCGCACAACCGTGCGCAGAAACGGCGGGAAAATGATGCTCACCTCGCGTGCGAACGCCTCGAAAAGGCTTTGAAGTCCCTTCAACTGTTCTTTCGACACCCGTTCGGGACGACGGAAATCGTATATCGTATGGTGAGGCCCATCGAGGGTCTGATCATCGCGACGCCCCCCGGCGAGTTCACCCTCCACCACCGCGCTGAGCAGGAGGTCTACTTCCTCCTGACTGAGAATGTCTGCCATAACCGGTGATCTCTTTACGGCCCTAGTAAAAGGTAAAAAATCGCACGCTATACTCGTTTATAGTGCGCACGCACACAACCCTTGCGAGAGGCATCCGCAAGGCAGGCGTGGAGGTCTCTCGCAAGAAAAAGTATATCACAGGCCCCCCTTGCGCGCAAGACGCCTGAAAACAGGTAAGGTATTGAAAACGAAAACGATACAGGCGCCCCCTCATTGTTCCGCGCGCCGACGCGTGGGGTTGTCCATTTGAATCCATGTCGCGTTTGGCCTATCGTGTGGAAGCGGGTCAACATCCATGACGACCGAATGATCCCGCATGA
>CAIYET010000776.1 GCA_903925285.1 Candidatus Hydrogenedentota bacterium
CGTCGAAGCCGAATCGCCCAACCGCAAACACATCGGGGAACTCGATCTCCCAATGGAAGAACCGCTGTTCACCCGACAGCCTTTGCAGCACGGCTTCTTGAGTAGGCGCGACCGTATGAAATGACTTCGGCGTCGGCGCACATTTAGCGGATTCCACGTCCATGGGCCAGAACCAGACGGCACACCATTCGTCCATAGCCCGTTTGAGCCGTTGGACGGCGGGGCTGTTCTGGATGTGTTTGACGTAGAACTGCTCGCGTGCTTCGGGGTCGTGCAGGGCCATCTGGTGCAACTGCTCATAATCCGTGCGCGCCTGTTCCACAACATGGGCGATATCCACGGCGTCGTCCTGAAACAACGCCATCTGTCCCCGGAACCGCTGCTCGATGAGACTGCGCATCTCTTGCTTGATGGCGCCGTCGCCGGAGCGGCGATTGCCTACCTTGGGGCCTTTCAAAGATTCCTCGATGCGTTGCGTGCGATCACCATCCTTGCCATCGCCGCCTTCCCGTTCCCAAGCCTTTATGGGATAGTCGAGCACCCGGTCGAGCCAGCAGCCTACGAGGGAATTACCGACTTTGATCTTGTGATCGAGGAACGTGAAGGGCAAGTCTTGGTCGAGCGTCTCAATCCACAGCGAGACACGGGCGAACTCGACGGCCAGCGGATTGATGTCCACGCCGTAGATACATCGTTCGACGACGTGACGCCGTAACAACGCCTTGACGCGGTCTTCGAACTGGTCGCCGCGTTGCGGGTCATCCGGCGGGAACGGCACGATCTCTTCATCCGTTGCGCCCGTCCTCGGACGGCCATAGGGTAACGTGATGGTCTTGGCGCGTTGCGGATCATCGAGTCCGCAGTGATGGCACAACGCGGCGTAGAGAGCGTCCGTCAGGTAATGGAGTGCTGCCACGTCGAATGAACCGGAACCACACGCGGGATCGCAAACTTTGAGAGCAAGAATCTGCTCCGGCGTCTTGGGGACACGGGTGGCCAGTGGCCTGTGTTCGGTGGCCGGAACTGGGTGGTCTGTGGTCTGTGGCCGGTGGCCTGAATTCAAACCTGAAGTTTCTGTTCCAAGGAGCGAATCAGGCCGTTGAGCAAGCGGCCCACTGTCCGCGTCAGTTCCTTGAGTTGCAACTTCTCTTCCTCCTTGATGTACTCCAGCCGTCGCGCAATCTCTGCCTGGGTCTCCACTTCTGACAGCGATCCTCTCGCCATTGAGAGATAGTTCAGGAACTCCTTGGTCGAACGGCGACTTTGCCCCTCCGCTATGTTCGATGGGACGGACACCGCCGCTCGCCGCAACTGGCTGGTCAGCCCGTAGACTTCTTCTTTGGGAAAGCCCTTCGTCAGTCGATAGACGAGCGTCACGAGGTCCATTGCCTTTTGCCACACTTCCAGATCTTCGTAACTTGTCACCGCCATTCTTATTCTCCTCTTCGCTCTTCACCGGCCCCTGGTCACCGACCCCCGGCCACTCATAACACAGCGGTTCCAATGTCCGATGGACCGTGGGGACAGCCAACTGCGGACGCGTGTAGAAGGTGCCGGTGCCTTTTCGGGTATTGC
>CAIYET010000777.1 GCA_903925285.1 Candidatus Hydrogenedentota bacterium
AATTTGCGGTAGTTGGCGATCTGGCGCCGCACCTCCTTGCAGCGCTCTTCGGGTACGTATTCCGTGTGCCCTTTGCCTTGATGGGTGTAGCTGAGTTGTCCATACGATCCGCCCCACTTGCGTGGCTGAAGCGACAACGAACCCGGCCGCATGTTGCCGATTTCCACCAGCGCTTTTTTGGCCTTTCCGATCTTGCGTTCGATAGCTTTGATTCTGTCCATGTGCGGTATCTGCCCCCTTTTTCTTTGCATGTGTCATGTATCATTTCTATAATACATAACCATCGATGTCAAGCAAAAAGTGTGATTGTCCGCTCAATATTTTGGGCGCGGCAGACGTGATGAAGAATTGCATGGCAAACGGATTGCTTGTTTGCTGCTCGGTCCGTTCAAACGAATTGAGACCGCATCGCCTGACGTTGCAGGAAGAGCACCGCTCCATGACGGCTTCTTGCCATTCTGAGAGACTCAGTGCCTCAAATTACCTTGAGACTTGGAGTAGCCGTCCGGTAGCGCCTTGGCGCGTAGCCCGGCGGCGTATGGACTTGATTGGGTGATGGCGTTCTTTTGAAGAAGCGGCGTGAGATTCTATTCGCGACTGACGCTAGCGCTTCGCTCAATCGCTACTTTGTTTGCGGCGGAGCATAACCAGCGCTTCTTCAAGCGCTTGGACAATATCCCCCTTTGTCGGGTTAGCCTTATTGAAATGAACGACAACCGTAGCGGCTTTGGTGTCGATTTTGTGTGTGGCGTGAGGAGCCTTCTCGGGAGAGGTGCGAGGGGCTTTCACCTGCTTGATCTTCGCCCGAATTTCACGATTCGATTCGCCTTGAATGATGTTCTTGACGAGCGATTTTTGGGTCTTTGGCTCCGCAACACGCGAAACACGCATGACGGCATCATAAGAAACAGGAACTTCGGACATCCGAAGTTCCTCCTGAAGTGTCGCGGGAAGTGTCAGTATACGGAGCATGTCGCTTACCCAAGATTCCCGCTTTCCAATGAGTTTGGCCAATTCTCGTTGAGTCTTGATTGAAGAGTCTTCGTCGAGCAAGGTCTGAAGGGCCTCCGCCAATTCAATGGGGGGAACATCCTCGCGCTGAACATTGCTGATAATGCTCTTGCGACGGCGAACATGCTCCTCCTCAGGGTCCGCGATAACAACGCGCACGGTCTGGAGGCCTGCGGCCTTGGCCGCCCGGAACCTGCGGTGGCCGGTAACGATCATGTATTTATCGTCTTCGTAAGAAACGACCGTCAGTGGTTCGATCACTCCAACCGCCTTGATGGTCTCGATAATGCCTTCCATATTTTGGAAAGTCTTGCGCTCGTTTTTGGGATCTTCGACAAGGCTTGCGAGAGGAAGTATCTGGGCGCCGCGTTTAGGAATGCCTGGAATCGCGTCCGCACCGCGTTCTTTGATGAGTTGAAGACGGCTTGGCCTGGGTTCGGTCTTGGTTTGATTATTGGTCATGCGTTCACCACCTTCTTGCGTTTTTTGCTATTGAGCAACGAAAGCATTTCATCGCGGAGGGCAAGGATGTCCTGAGCGCTCTTCGAGTGTGGACGGTAGCGGAAAATGGAGCCGCCGTGTTCATCGACCTGGGCAAGCCAACCGCAGTTACGAATCTCGGTGCGGGCGATGGGAATGTGCTCTTCGTGCATGCGTTCCATGACGCGCTTGCGCAAGCCCTCGCGGTGTTGGTTGTTGAGGACGTGAAGTAGGTGAAAATCTTGCGCGGGCCGAATACGCTGAAGCAGGCTGTAAAAGTTGGCGTAGGCTTTCACCGCCTTCGTGCTCTCAAAAGGAATCACGAAAGCATGCGCGGGATAGATCGTATTTTCCATGATAGGGGAGAT
>CAIYET010000778.1 GCA_903925285.1 Candidatus Hydrogenedentota bacterium
GACCCTTCCAGGGTCGATGGATGTCGGTTTTGTATCCGTGGGTTGCACCCACGGCTATTCATGTTCCTCCCCTTCGGGGAAACCGAGTCAAAACGATTATTTTCCGTGAAAGTGAAGATGAAGTACGCTAAATCCGGATGAGCCAGAATTCTGACTGCCTTTTCCAGGTTGTATCGCACCTAATCGGCGGAGGCGATGAAACGCATGAAAGCGCCAATCCTTATCCTGATATCGTTCTGTATTGTTGCAGTGAGTTCAATATCCGCGGCAGTCGGCGACGACAAGAAAGGCGCGGCCACGACGTCCGAAGATGCAATCCATGTCTATACGCTCGCGACGGCTGGACGACCGGATCGCCCGTTCGATGAAGCCGTAGCTGCGGCATGCGTCCAGGGGATTGTCAACCGGGACGAACCGCGCGTCTACGTTTTGTCGGGCGGCAACGCCCGGCCTCAGTACTGGCTGGACACGCTCTCGCAGGAACCGGGCTGGCTCGCAGGGAAGAGACGCGTACCCTTGGCGGACCTCGATGCACTGATCGAACTCGCGGGCAAACGCCTGAAAGGTGCGGTCGTGTGGGACCCGGCGGTACCCGCGACGTTGAACGTTGCCACGATAATCGCGGGCGTGAAGGACGCTGTTGTGCTGAGTCCCGAAATGGCGGAAAGGGCGTTGCCGCGCTGGAACCTGCCCGTGATCGAGGACTTGCGAAACCGCTTCGACGGCACAATCTCCGGCAGCAAGAAGAACGACGCGTACCGCTGGGCGATCCGCGAGTATCTCGCGAAGGGCCTTTGCTCGAAGCATCTCCTTTGCCTGTTCGAGGACGCCTCGCGCGTGCGGGACCAAGGCGCCATCGGTTATGCGGTAACGCGCGATTGGGCCGTCATGCATCGGGCCTTCGTGTTCGACCTGTCGCCGTGGGGCGACGAGAAACCCAAAGACGACCCGGACCAACCCCTGGGCGCCGACCTCGATACGTACCGGAAAATTCTCGAAGAAACGCTACGCCAGTCCGCAGGACGTCAAATGACCGAGTTGACCGGCTTCTTCTCGTTCTGGAAATACAGCAACATCGAGGGATTCGCGAGCGCCCACGAGCCGGTGCCCACCGAATGGGAAACGGTCCATCTCATCTCGCCGTACAACTGTTACCAAAACACGGTTTCGAGCGATTGCTACAACCAGTCGTTTCATTCGCACGCGCCGTCCGTGTCGCTCAAGCAGCGCCGTCCCGCGCCGAGGGCGAGCATCGAGTCCAAGGCCTACGTCTGCATCCTCATGGCCGATTACGATTCCGCCACACCGCTATACGATTTCATGCCCAAGTTCTGGAACGATCCGGCGCGGGGACAACTCCCGCTCGCGTGGGGGATCAACCCAAACCTGCTCGAAACCTATCCCGACGTCATCGCGCATTTCTACCGTACCGCGTCCCCGAACGATTTCTTCACGAGCGACGCGAGCGCCGCCGGCTACATGAACCCAAACCGCGTGAAACCGGAATATCTGCCCTTGTTCATCAAACACAATAAGGCCTTTTTCAAACGTGCGGACATGACCATCGCGCCCATGGTCCTCGATTGGGACCAGCCCACCGACGCCGTCAAGGACGCATTCAAACGCTTCGCGCCAGACGGTTTTGCGACGATTGTCGATGACATGCACCACACGGGCGGCACGATGCCCAAACCGCACGTCTGGAAAGGCATGCCGGTGACGGAACTGCTCAACGACACCTGCAACTTCGCAAATCCAAAACAGACCGCCGACGCCATGTTCGCTGCGATCCGGAAACGCGGCGACACGCGGCCCGGATTTTACTTCTTCCGGATCGTGTGGACGCCGCCGTCCGCAATTATCGAATCGTTGGCCACGCTTCGCAAAGACCACCCCGATATCGACGTCGAAGTCGTAGATCCCTACACATTCTTCGACTTGTTCAAGCGGCACTATAAAAAGGCGTCGCGCTAAATGAAACTCGTCGATGTCCATTGCCACCTCGAAAGCGACGCGTATCGCGACTCGATCGACGACATGTTGTCGGATGCGCGCCATGTGGGACTGGTCAAACTCGTGACGGCGTCGATTACCCCGGAGCAGTGGCCTGTATCACGTGCGCTGGCCGACCGGTATCCGGAGGTCGAATGCGCGTGGGGCGTTCATCCGTGGTACATCAAGCCCGAGCATGAGACGCAACTCGATGGATTGCACGGCGCGCGCGATGCAGGCGTCGTGGCAATCGGCGAGATCGGCCTCGA
>CAIYET010000779.1 GCA_903925285.1 Candidatus Hydrogenedentota bacterium
GATGAAAACGCGCCCATCGCAACAGCCGCCCTCAATACTGAAAGTCCACGTATCATGATCGTGGACGATGTACCGGCCAATCTAACACTCCTGCGAGACATGCTCGATGACAAGGGGTACCGGGTAGTCACGTTTCCAGGGGGCGCGATAGCGCTGAGCGCCGCAGCCAAGAATCCGCCCAGCCTGATTCTACTCGATATCGACATGCCGGATATGGACGGTTTCGAGGTATGCAAGCGATTGAAGGCCGATGATGCGCTGAGGGAAATCCCCGTCATCTTCATTAGCGCCATGACGGAGACAACAGACAAAGTCAAGGCCTTTTCCATGGGGGGCGTGGACTATGTGGCCAAACCATTCCAGATCGATGAAGTTTTCGCGCGCATTGAGACCCACCTCACACTCGCGCGTCAAAAGAAAGAATTACAGCAATCGTACGACAAAATCAGGGAGTTGGAGACACTGCGCGACAATTTGGTGCACATGGTCATTCACGACATGCGTTCGCCGTTACAAGGCGTCTTGATGTCCTGCGAACTGTTGAAGGAGACGCAACTCGACCCATCACAACTCAATCTAAGTGCAATGGTCATGGATGGTGTATCGGACTTGATCCATATGGTGACTTCACTGCTGGACATCTCCCGGCTGGAAGCCCAGCAAATGCCCTTGAACCCGATCTCGTGGGACCTCTTTGAAATTGCCCAAACCGCTGTGACATCTGTGGCTCCGCTGGCTCAGGCAGGTAATCTGACCGTTCGCGTCGAGGGCGACTCCGCTGAAAATGCCGTGGACCGCGACATCATCCATCGCGTCTTCGTCAACCTGCTTGGAAACGCCATCAAGTTCTCGCCTGACGGCGCGACTATCACCGTACGGCTTTCTTCCACGGAAGCGGCCACACGTGCCGAAGTCACCAATCAAGGCCGAGGTATTCCGTCCGAGTATCACCAGAAAGTCTTCGACAAATTCAGCCAAGTCGACCTTCGCAAGCAAGGCCAAAAACACTCGTCAGGCTTGGGACTCACCTTCTGCAAACTCGCCGTCGAAGCCCATGGAGGGCGCATCGGGGTCGAAAGCGAAGTTGGAAAAAGTTGCACGTTCTGGTTCGAACTGCCGCGGAACTGACATTCAACGGGCGCTTTACGTCTCGACCGGCGCAGATACGATTAGTGAGTACTGTATGAGCAAAGAACAGTTCTTGATGAGATGAGTGAACTTAAGGAGGTGCTAATGGCGCGCATACTTGTAGTGGACGATGATGAGCGCATTCGGACTACATTCCGGATGCTCCTTGAAGGAGCCGGATATGAGGTCGAGGAGGCGCACGACGGAAATGCAGCCATGAAGTGCTTTGCCCAGTGTCGTGTGGACTTGGCAATCACCGACATTCTCATGCCGGAAAAGGACGGAATTGAAGTCATGCTGGCGATCCGGCGTATGGTTCCGCGCGTGAAGGTCCTTGCCATCTCTGGCGGCGGGCGTATCGAGCCGTCCTTTTACTTGACCATGGCCAAACACCTCGGCGCCGACGCCGTACTTGTCAAGCCCGTCGATAAAGAGACACTACTGAAAACCGTAGCATCGCTCCTGGAGGGAACCGGCGTTCAGCAGGACCGACCGCCTGTGGTTCCCCAAAACTCGTCCTCGTAGGAGGATAGGAATCTACGATGATTGCATCGCTTTTGAATTCGTCAAGTCGCGAATGCCGCAGGCAGAGAGCCAACGCATGGACCAATGCCAACGATGCCGATACTCGTTCATTGTACGGGATGAACTTCTCTGCCGAGAGCGGACGATGGTGTTATGCATGTGGCCCGCTTGGATTTTATGCAACAGAGGGTGTTCTTGGGCTGTATTCATGGATCGCCGGCTCATATGAGCCGCGTTGGAAGGAGATATTTCCGTGGCAACTGGAAAAGGACTTGACTTTGGATCCACGCGAATCTGGGCGGTCCTTTTCGTCGCGATTGTCATGGGGCTTATGGCCAGCGGGTATGGATTCTACCGCATGGAAGCGAAGCGTATCCGCAGCGACAAATACAACGAACTCGCGGCCATCGGCGAGTTGAAGGCCAGCC
>CAIYET010000780.1 GCA_903925285.1 Candidatus Hydrogenedentota bacterium
CGGTTCTCGGCCCACGCGCCTTCGAGATGGATCAGCGCCCACTGGCGCTCGCAAAACGCCAAGTGCTGCAATCCCGAAAGGGGCAATAGGTCATCTTCGCTGAAAGACATAGAATGGGTCCTCAGCCGAGTGCATCACGGCATCTCCAAAATGCTGACACCTTTCGGCATGTTGGCATCGTCGATAGTAACCGCGTAGTCCGCGATATCGCGTGGGGGCTTGGACTTGTCTTTGCTCTCGACTTTCACACGCCCGAAGAGTTTGTGGGCCGGGGCATTGCCAAGGGCTGAGTCATGCTTAAAGATGACCAGTCTTTGGGTGGACATCAGACCGCGAGCGGCGGATCGGTCGTGCTCGAACATGTTGACGATGGCATCCCAGAACAGAGCGAGGTCGTCTTCGGAGAAACCGGTTTGAGCGGCCAAGTGGGCGGAAACGAAGCCGTGCGCGACATAGACGCCATAGGGAATGGTGTTCTTGCGCCCCATAGTGCGGTTGTCGCCACTCTGCTTTTCGGCCTCGGCTTCGGTAGCTACGGCCATGCGCGTAATGCAATGCTCAAGCGTCACTACCGGATCAACCGAGCGTCCGAAGGTCATCTGCACAGGTCCGCGCACCTGGCCCGCATTGGCCCCGGTAGACATAACTGCGCCAAAGGTACGGATATCGAAGTAGGTCTTGCACATCTGGTTGCGCGCCTTCTCCACCTCCTTGCCTTGGCCAGAACCCTCTTTGTTGCGCTTCTTCCCGTCCTTCTCATCGATGGGAGGCTTTATCAGATCAATCCCCATTGTCTGATAGGCCCCTTCAATCAACTGATTGAGAATGGCCTTCTCCTTCACGAAAATGTCGAATCCCTTGGTCGGATCCTGTGTCATCTGGATGACGTTCCGTACTTTGCGCTTCAGACAGACATCCGTCACGAGGCCGCAACCTGTTTCGGGGTCCACGCGAGGCAGGTTGCCCGCATCGGGGTCACCGTTGGGGTTGCCGTCCTTTACGTCGAAGATGAGAACAAAGTCATAACGGTTCTTGATAGGGGTACTCATGGTCTGCGTTTCCTTTCGTGAGTTGGGTTATTCGCTCTTATCCGTCTTCTTGGTATAGAAATCTTGTGTTTGGTGGTAGTAGCCGATGGCGAAGCGTCCCTGATCGGCGAGGGAGAGGTGCGGGGGAAAGTCGCTGATCTCGGCCATGATTTGGCCAATCAGTTTCTCAAAAGAGACGCGCCGCCCCACGCTATCGAGTTTGGCGAGGTGATGATTCTTGAGGCGCATCAGATTGGCGAACACCGTGACGGGCGTTCCGGAAGCGGCTCCGTAGAAGCGGTCGCGGATTGTGGCGTTTATGCCGGGGTTCGCTTCCGCCTGGATTTTCTCTAATGTGGCGAAGAGGCGTCCGAGGCGGTAACCGATATTGGTATTGGATTCTTCGAGGCTCACAGTGAGTTCCCTTTCTTCTGTTAAGTTGTTCTTGCGAGTTGACCGATTGATACATGCCTTGATAAGCGCCGCGCGTGGATAGGTGACTTCGTGTTCCGCACGAATACGTCGAATGGCAGCCTGTAGGAGCGTCTGCGGATAGGGCAGGCCCTCCAGAACAGCGCGCATCGTGTCGCCTGCCAAGTTGGGTGGGATGTTGTCGGCCTTGCCTTGTGTGGCCGTGGATACCAGCAATCGAAACAGAGACAACGTGTCTTTGTCTCGTGGGCCATGCGCAATCCGGGTATCGGTGAAGTGCTGGCATATCTTCTCGGACATGCCCCTGACCGTATCGACAATCCAGAAGCGGATGGCGATGCGGGAAGCATTGGGGGACAAACCGAGAACATAGAACCGGGCTTTCTCTTCTTCCGTTAGCGGCGCTCCTGTGCGTACGGATTTGAAAAGGCTCTCAACAGCACGAACGTTGCGGTCGGGGTCCTCCTTGGGCGGTTCGCCGAAAAAATCCACAATCTGCTGCTCGAACTTGGTCTGCTTTTCAGACCAGAAGATAGTGGATGCGTCTCCCACCTGCATCCGCTGCGAGGAGTCTTTGCCCAGCAGATGGTTCAAGGCAGTGGTGTAGGCGAATGCAGCGGATTTTCCAATGGGAGCGTTCGCGCCTTGGTCTTTGCCGAAAGATCTGAAAGCGTCAAGATTGAACGAGACGATGTTTGCGCCGCTTGATTGCGCTCCCCAGACACCCTTGATGGCTGTGTGAAGCCGCTCGGCCACATCCGTGGCTCCAGTGACGAGGCAGATGCCTTTTCCATCGGAGTCGGCGGACGAGATAGATTGAATCGCGTTTCTGACCGATTGTCTTTCGACGATAAGGCCCGCCTCCCCTGCCAATTGGAAAGACAGATTTCCCCCTTCATCCAAGAGTTGTTTCCATGAATCGCCAAGCGGTTCAAGAATCGATGTCTTGTCGGACACTGCCAGGAATCGCCTGACAGCGGCAAGCCCCGGATCAGCAATCTGTCCCAGGCTATCAACGCGTTCCCGAAAAGCGGAATGTTGCTCAACTACCCGTTCCGGTTTCCCTTTCAGGGGGACTCCAAGAGCATACTCAGGATTGTCCCACAGCAGGTTTGAGGCAATGCCGCTGGTTTTCTTGACCGCCTGCGGAACGAGATAGCGCTTGGCACGCTTGGCTTTGCCTGCCCCTTCATAGGTTGGGTTTAGGCTGACAGGACTTCCTTCGTGGTTCAAGACGAGCACGAAGGGGATTTCTTTCCACTCGAAACCGGGCGGGGCTATTTGTGATTCTGGGTCGGCGGCCTTACGGTCGTAGTACTCTTTGAGCGCCTGGAGAATCATCCGCGTACCTCCTCTTTGTCATCGCGATCTGGGATGGCAACGACACCGTCACTCATTGTTGCTCGGAAGAACAACGGCTTGATATCAGTTGGGTCCGTGTAGTCAAGGTCGTATAGCATCCAGCCAAGGTCGCGCTTTCCAGCGAGTTCATCGGGGATAGTTGTAAGCTCTGCGGCAGGGTCAATCAGACGGAACGCGCAAGAGAACTCGCGGCAGCCGAGGTAGGGCTGGTTGAAGCATTGGCCTTTCCGAGCGCGGCGCTCGAACATGGCGGCGTACTTTGCTTCTGTTTCATCATTCCGCACATCGTCCTTCCGCAGTTCTTCGGCTTCCTCTGTATCAATCAGGTATTCTGGCACGGGGTTGTAGACCTTCCCCCGCTGTTCCGGCGGGATGAAGTCGAACCGGGCAAAGAGCCGGTACTTCACGTCGCGCAACAAGAGGCCAGCGCGTTGCTGGCGCTCGTCTTCGATAAAGATACCGTCCGTTCTCGACGAGGCCACCTTGCCGACTTCGTTTCGACGAACAGACACCCACCGGATGGGCGCAAGCGTTTCGATGCGGATCACCCGCCAGCGGATGGCGGGTTTCCACAGGACGGCCTCGAAAATCGCGCGCGCGGCGGACGGCGTGATAACGTCGTAACTGACACGCTCGACTTTCATCTCCGGGCGGGTGAAACAGGCATATGGTCCGGTTACCTCTAGACAGAATCCTTTCATGGTTCACCTCGTGTGGTTGTGGCTTGAATCATCATACAATGGTGTCCTCAACGGGCAGGCCTTCAAGGAAAATTCTCAGACCAATGGTTTTGTCGTAGAAACTGGGCATCGCCTGTGCGAGAAAGCCGGGCCAGATTTCCTCCAAGAGGCCGTCCGCCTGTAATTTCTCGGCGTCACGAACGGGAAGATTGACCGTGAACCGTTGGAGCTTCCGCATGATGTCGCGTTTCGGACCGACGACCCGGAGTTGCAATAGCAGCGAATCATTGTTACGGAAACGGACGAACACCGGGCGTTGTGCCTGGTCGTCAATGAGATTGAAGTTTGTGGCGGCGGTGCGGAAATGGATGGCTATCTCTGGATTCACATCCTTCACCAACCAATCGTGGAATCGAATGCCGGTATCGTTCACTTTGGAATAGAACAAGCTAAAGTAACGAGTGAAGGCATCTGGCTGTTGAATATCGAAATCGGAGAGTGAGCACAGTTCCCGTGTGGTATTCTCGCCTTTGAGGAGTAATCCGCGCGGGGCACGTTTGGGCGGCACGAAGACGCGCACTTGGCCGAGCAGGCCTTCCATGTTCAGTTTGCCTTCTCGATTACAGCGTCCGGCGGCTTGTGCAATGGAATCGAGTCCAGCCAAGGCGCGGTAAACGACGGGGAAATCAATATCGACGCCCGCCTCGACCAGTTGGGTGCTGATAACGCGAATTGGTTTGTTATCCTTCAAACGCTGTTTGATTGCTGCGATTACGTCTGAACGATGAGCGCCGCACATGAGTGCAGACAGATGGATTGTTCCTTCCGGCATGAGTTTGAAGAGGTCGTAGCAATCGCGGCGAGTATTGACGATGCACAGGACTTTCTCGTGTTCTTGAAGTTGATCCACCAAGGAAATCCAATCGGTTGGTGTCTGGAAATCGGCGGGAAAATGGATTTCCGTTCGTTTCATCTTTTCATAGAGAGCCGCAGGGTCGTGAACAATCTCTCGTGGAGGGTCAAGATTGGGGAGCGCAGGCTGGGTTGCTGTGGCCAGGAGCAAGGTGACGCCGTACTGGCGCGTCAGTAGGTTCAACGCATCCACGCACGGCGTGAGCAGTTCCGGCGGCAGAAGTTGGGCTTCATCGAGGATGACCACACTATTAACAATGTTGTGGAGCTTTCGGCAACGGCTCGACTTTGCGGCATAGAGCGACTCGAAGAATTGCACATTGGTAGTGACGATGATGGGGGCGTCCCAGTTCTCCGCAGCAAGGCGCGACCGCTGGGTCTCTTTGTCAGGGTCCAGATTGCTGTGGTGCTCGATGACATTCTCGCTACCGAAGATGTCGGCCAGTGTCTTAGCGGTCTGCTCAATGATGCTGGTATACGGAATGACGTAGATGACGCGGGACTTGCCATGCTTGACGGCGTGTTCGAGTGCAAACGCCATGCCGGACAATGTCTTGCCGCCACCAGTGGGGACCGTGAGCGAGAAAAGACCGCATGGCTCCGTTGCGGCGAGCCGGCATGCGGCCAATATTTCCTGACGAATCTCGTTGACTGCCGTCTTGGGCGAGTCCGCGGCCATTTTCGCCATGTGGCGGTCAAGAGCGTTCTTCAGTTCCGTCATTTTCGCAAACGCCACACGCTTCCGATGTTCCTCCGGGTTCATGAATGCTTCGGTGTCGAGAAAATCGGCGTCCACGAGACAGGAATAGAGCATGCGAATCCAGAGGTGGAAACTGTCCGGCCTTACGAATGCCGGGGGCCGTGTGGGAAGCGATAGGTTCCTGAAAAGCTCTACGCCATAACCACGAATTCGTTCCAAGTTCTCTTTGCCTTCTTGAAGGCGGATTTGGAGTGCTGCGTTGCCGGTGTCGCATGTGTTCCAGTCTGGCAGTCCGGCATGGTGTCCAGCGGCAAGATAGGCAAGGACGCGCCCGACGCATGGGCCGAGTTTTTCTTCGGCCAGTGCGGCTCCGGCGCTGGAGTGGTTGACACGTCCGGTTCCGCTATCGTCATACCCGGAATCATCCAGGCCGTTCTCGCGGAGGAGATACGCTTGGAAGGAGTTATCCGCTTTGCCGAGATCATGCAGCCATCCGGCATTGTGCGCCCAGTCGGCGGACTCGAAGGCTGCGGCAAAGTCTGCGGCCTTGTGCGCCACCTCCCGCAAATGCTCACTCAATGGCTGCCATTGACCTTGCGGCGTGTCAGGTCGTGAATGCGCGTAAGACTGATGGCTCATAATCCGAAGTACCCCGTTTATTATCGTCAACGGGCAGTCGAAATCCAACTACCCCGTTTCCGAAAGCCATGATTCCATTCATCAGCATACAGTAATACAGCGATTGAATCTAATGAACAGCATCCATCGCCAGAAGTTCCCCCATGGCGTTTCGAACTCTTCAGTCCGTCAATGCCGCCCGTTCCCCCAGATAGGCCAACATAGGATTCAGGGTTTGATATATGCGTTCAAGCCGATAATAATTGGCTTACCATCAACTTTGGCAGTGGTAACGGTATTACCCCTTGTGCTGGCAACCACCAATGTCTTACCGGATGATGATGGCGTAGGCTCTTCTAAATCAATCTCGATGCAAAGCTTCTTATCCCTGATTTCGACTTGCATGGCCATGCTGGTTTCTCCCGTAATTTGTTGGACAAAAGGACTCGATACTTCCCGGCCACATGGTCGACAATTAGCGTCTGTGTTCACATAGAGCACAGTTCGCCCAAGGCCCTAGTTCATATGGCCCCGCTGTTTTCGGATTACCTCGCGCTTGTGTGGGAAATTGTGCTTCTCCCGTATCTCCTTGATACAGCCTTCATCAAGACTCCCCTCGTCATACTTTTTCAGCAGTCCTTTGAAGGCATCAAAGAGCCGCAGACCGTCCGCCTTGGATAACTTCTTTTCAATTGGCGTTTGGAACAGAAACTCGCCGACGAGGACAGTCCCGCCGTCTTCGCCAACGATTATTTTCATTCGCTCTCTGGACACCCCTTCAGCCTCCAGCGCCATAATGTTGGTGAGAACGGCCTCGCAAACCTCTTCTATCAGCTTGTCGAGGGTTATAGGATTTCCGCGTTGGTCTTTGTGACCGCTCATAAGTACTCCTCTACCCACAATCACCAGTAGGCTTTGCGCTGCCGCGTAACCAGCCCCATATTACGCGAACTACTCTACCTCCATCAATCTCATCTTCGTCTCCGCCCGTCTCGCTACCGTCGTCAACCCGGCCTGTGTCGCCCACAAATCGCCTCATCCGTGGCCCGTCTGCCTCCCGTGTCACCGGTGGCACGCGGTAAGTCCTTTGGAGCTTGAACCGCCATTTTCAATCGGCAATCAACGGCACAGGTTTGGATGATGTAATAAAAAAAGAGGAGGCGAGTGCGGGTAGCGGGGGGACTACCCAAAATGCACTCGCCAATGGTGGGAGCCAGTTTTTTGAGACTGGAACTATGGGGGCCGGGGGGAGCGGCACCAATCATAGTCACTTGATGTAACAAACGGGTTCCGATTCTCATTCCCAATCGATGAATGTTTATCACGTTGCCTCACCAACGGCTCCGTCTGCCTGACGTGCAACTGGTTGCACGTTAAAGTTGCTCAAGTCAGAATGCGTGGGCTATCGACAGTTCATCCCAGCGGGTCGTATACCTGCGTGAGAGGCGTTGCTGGTGCATTTTCCATGGGCGGGCAATTCCGGTAGCGGCGAAAATCAGTGTGTCACGACCCCACACGTTGTTGATTCGGTCCACGGCATGCATGAGTCTTTCAGAGCGGGCATCGTTTTCGGCAAAAAGGTCGGTCTGGACCGCGTAGTCCGGTACGATATCGGCCAGCATCACCCCTACTCGTTTGTAGTGATAGCCAAGACGAAAG
>CAIYET010000781.1 GCA_903925285.1 Candidatus Hydrogenedentota bacterium
TCCCAAACCAGCTAAACCCAGGGCAAACCGGACCAAACCGGAGTAAACCGGACCAAACCGGAGTAAACCGGACTAAATCAAACCCAAGAACCGCCCCGTTCACCGCGCCGCGTGCGGACAGGCGGCCTACAAGTGGAACCTCCTCCTCCTGATTAGTGTGATCAAAACCCGATCTCTGCAAATGCTTCCTCACTCCTCCTATGTGCGGCCCTACACCACCCACCCCCCTCTGGACCCGAACGAACTCCTTGGCCCCGGCGGCTATGGCGCACAGAATTGCGTCGCAGCCGGGAGCCTGTTGGCCCTACCGCATCAACTTCGAGAATGCCACCAACGCCTCGGTGGCGCCGTTCGTGACCGTCCAGAACGTGCTGGCCCCCAACCTCGACCTGGTGGCGTTCGATCGGGGCTACACTGGCTACGCTTTGCTGGCCGAGGTGCGCCGCACCGGCGCGCACTTCCGCGCGCGGTGTCCGCGCGATCTCGTCCTCACTTCGATGGAAACCCGAGGCATCTATCCTGTTCACCGGGCAACGGTGAAGGTCTCGTCGAAGTTCTTTGCGGTTCGCCCCACGGGCCGCTCTTTTCCGCCGTCGTCTTGCCGGTCTATCCCGACCGAATATACCACGTAGCCTTTCGGCAATCGAACATAGCGCAGCGGATGGTCCACGAACGGATCCGCAGGGATGGCGGGCAGGAATTCGGGCACAAGTGTCGCAAGCGCCGGGGGCAACTCCCCGCGCTTGACCCGGAACCGTTCCACCGCCAGGGCGGTCAAAGCGGCGCGACGGCGTGCTTCGAAGGAGGCAAATTTGAGCTGAGTTTTCGAACAGCTCGGGAATACCATCCCGGTGATGATCTTGGGTGGGAACGTCCTAGCTTGCTTCTGAACGGACTGGTCCAAGTCTTCGACCCCCTTCAACCCCTCTGGGGTCTGGTTCGTGGCCAGCGCGATGGCCGCATCGAAGCTCTCCCACATCAGGCGGCGGTCGGAAGCCAACAGGCCTGAGGCCTTCATGAGACCCAGGGCGGGAGCCAAATTTTCCGTCTCTGGTCCCCCCTGATCATCGGGCCCTGCCCCACGCCCCAAGCCAGTGCCATTCCCAGCGGACTCAAAGAAATGCAGCCCCAAACTTCGCTCGCCCAAGAGGGCCCACCGCAATCCACCTTCGACCTTTGCCTGCTCGCACAATTCCCGCAAACGATCCAACTGTGGCACCGTGAGCGGTTGACGCCAAAGCAACGCCTCCATGCCCCCCACGGCTATGCTCAAGCACGAGATCCGGACCAACTGACTGATCAGGAGCGGTTCGTCCTTGAGGAGTTGGCCGATCCTGATGACGTCCTCCAGGCTTGCGAGGCTTTGGTCCGCCTCACCTTGATCCGTGGCGAGTAGCGCTTCAATCCGAAACGTCTGCGCCTCGCGCTTTAGTTCCGAGAGATGGGGGAGCAAGAGATTGGAAGCGTCTTTGAACCGGAGGGGAAAGCGGCCGCGCGGCCGTTGCAACGCGACGCGCACGGCGGCCAGATGGTTGGATTGTTCCTTGAGATACTCCTGAACGACCGTCTTGGCTTTGGGATCCAGCGGCAGACCCCGTTCGGGCGGCTTCGTCTTCGGGCCAAGGTAAGGCAATCCTTCCGGATACGTCATCGGTTTCTCTTGTGGAAGGGCGGGTTGGCCCTCCAACCAAGCCGTCCATCGTCCCGAATCCTGTTTTTTCCACAATTCGAGGAGCGGTTGGGCTGCGTTTGCGGCGTCAGGAACCGACGCATACGCCGCCGCAAGTTCCTCAAGGGTCACCGGTTCTCCCCGCTGCCTGGCCTGCGCTTCGTGCTGGCGCACCACCGAATTGTCATGCAATCGTGCCGAAACATACCAGCCGACCACCCCCAGCAGGAGCAGGGCAAACACGGCAACCACACACAGAATCGTGTGCAGCAGACCAAAACGTTTTTCGGAAAAAGGCGGCGGCGTTGAACTTGTGAGCATGTCGGCAGGATCGCACCAGACCAGGGCAACGACAAGCGAAAGTTGACAACTCAGGTTAACTCGCAGGGAAAAATCACAGATGATCCAACCTCATCAAACTCAATCAA
>CAIYET010000782.1 GCA_903925285.1 Candidatus Hydrogenedentota bacterium
CCGATCTCGTTCATCGACTCTGTCGAGTTGGCCGCAGGCCTGTTCCGGCGGCATAAAGGCCGGAGTGCCAAGCGCCTGACCGTAGACCGTCTTTTCGGCAGCTTCCATGTTGCCTGCGTGGACAAGTCGCATACCTTCGGCCATCTCTTGCTCGATGGAATCTTCACGTCCTTGTATCTTGGCAAGCCCCCAATCGAGAACGACAGTTTCACCAAACTCTCCTACCATTATGTTCGAGGGCTTGATGTCACGGTGAATGACGCCCCGGCTGTGAGCGTACGCAATGGCATTACAGAGATTGACAAAATGAGGCAGGAGGTCGAGGCGCTCGGCGAGGGAATTCCTTTTCTTCAGGCTCTTGGACAAGCTCTCGCCGCGGACTAACTTCATCGTGTAGTAGATGGTTCCGTCTCTGCGGTATCCAAGTTCGTATACAGGCACGATAGAGGGATGTTCAAGCTGACCCGTTATACGAGCTTCCTGGAGAAACCGCGCAACCAATGGCATCGATTGACGCACCGGGCTCAAATCGTCTTCTGAATCCGAAGATGGCGCAGGGAGAAGTTCTTTTAGGGCTACGTCTCGTCCCAAGTGCTGGTCGTGAACCAACAGAATGCGTCCCATTCCGCCGCGGGCATGCTCCGATATTTGAGAATAGCGGTCAGGAGCTTCCACCACGCCTGGCAGATCTCTTGGATCGGAGGCCGGATCACTGTTGAATTCAAGGCCACCCGATTCCGCCAGCGTGAGAGTTCTCGCATAGATAGCAGCCACTTTGTTCTGGCCACCGAATGTTTCCAGCGTCGCCGTCGTGTCGCCTTTATGTAGCCTAACTGCCTCGTCAACTAGGCCACTGATTAATGCCCTGTCGTTTTCGGCGAGATAGCCCGCTGTTGCCAAATAATCACTGAGGTCGCGACTCGGGTTGTTTGCCAACAATTCGGCCGCCTCGATCAGATTAGCAGAAGACACCTTGTTTAATTGCAGCGCCAGTATGCCAAACAGCAGATTTCGGTCTCGTTCCATTCCCTACACCTCGCGGGGGCCGGATAAGAACCACCGGCTTTGGGTTACAAGCGAACAAGGGGAAGGATTCATAACCCCTTTGAAATCATTCTAACTTACAGAGACCCAGTCACTTTCAGCCGCCGGGCTCAGTTGGAGTCCAACAACGGATTCTAGTCCAATTATGGCATTATAATGATCGTATACCAGCCCATATTTGCGCACCCGTCAATGGCTCTCATATTGCCCCATCATCCCCGCTCGGCGTTGACACAAAACCACCGCCAACCAGAAATGCCTGCCCGCGACACTATGCTTCTCCTCGCCATAAACGCAAGCCAATAGAGACTCCCTGAAATGTCAAATCTCTACTGCCACCCCGGCAGAGGCCGGGAGGGCCGCCAAGATTGTGGCTAGCTGCGTAGCTTCCGATAGCGTAGCGCAAGGGCGGTTAAAGTGATTGCCTCAACCAATAGGCTCCACGGGGCTACGGGCAGATGATCACTCACGACTATTACGCCCGCAGCGGTTCTTGTGGAACTTCCGATCATAGTGGTCACGGTCAATGAAACTGTGTAGACGCCCGTGTGTTCATAGACGTGGGTTGGATTGGGTTCTTCGCCTGAGAGCGTCTGACCGTCGCCAAAATTCCATGACCAATCAAAGATCTCCGAAGACCCTGCTGTTGAAGCATCTCTGAAACTGACTTCATGAGGTGGACGGCCCCACGCATTCAGGATGTAGAAATTAGCTTCGGGCGGTTCGGGGGGAAGAACCGTGATATACGCTGTCTTGGTTGTCGTGTCGGAGAATTCACCGGAAGAGAAAATCGACAACGAAACGGTGTAAGTACCGGTTACGCTGTACGTGTGGATGGGGTGGCGTTCAGTGCTTGTATTTGTATCCCCAAAATTCCACTGCCAGCTTGTAATGGGCGAACTGCCTGGCATGGATTGGTCCGCAAACTGAACTGTAAGAGGAACCGCTCCGGATGTGCGGTCGGCAGTAAACTCCGCCGTCGGCGCAAAGGGCGCTTCTGGCGATGCATCCACAACGGTATTGGCCGATGCCGCAGCGCCAAAGCCGCCCGTACAATTGACCGTCGCGCTGCCGTGAATGATCACACCATCGGGGGGCGCAAGGGAATCTCCTCTGAGATTCATCCCTTCAGCAATTGTCCGGCTCTGGCCTCTGGGAAGCGTCCCGAGATCCCAGCTCAGAATCGCGCCAGGATTGGCATAGAAGGTACTGCCACCCATGCCGTAGGTATAAATATGTGCCGGTATCACCAGGTTCAGCGTCACGCCCGGTAAGTCCGTCGTGCCCCGGTTCGTCACCGTCATCGCGTAGACAATCTCTTCCCCGGGTCGGACCGGGTCCACGTTCGCACTCATGCTCAACGTCAATGGC
>CAIYET010000783.1 GCA_903925285.1 Candidatus Hydrogenedentota bacterium
CACGTCCAGCCGGCCGGCCAGCCGCGGACGTTCTACTGTCGCCGCTGCCAGCGGGAGTTTGACGACAGCGACGACGGCGAGGTCGGCTACGGCCCGCCGGAGAAATTTGCGATGCGAAAGGAAACCCAACAGCAAGCACGCCAACAAGCACGGAAGCAACATCATGGCAACCGCTACCGCTAGCACGGCTAGAGCATCCGCCGCTGAAATCCTCGAAGCCGGCCCGGGGCTTGTGCGTTGCCCATTCACCATTCTCTGCGACACAGCAGAGAAGGCACCCTGGGATTTTAGCGGACTCCGGGCACGGTCATTCATCGACAAGGAACGCCGGATTTATCTGCCGCGTGTCGAACGCCGGTGGCTTGGCATAGGCATGGGTGACTATTCTCTGGAAAAATACCAGGGAAGGATTCAGATTGAGAGAAAGAGCCGTGAGGATGCTCAAGGAACGCTACTAGGCTGGCGGCATGAAGTGGAAGCCGGCCGATGGAGTGTAGACGTAGACCGTCGGGCACGATTCAAGAGAGAGTTGGCGAAGCTGGCGGAAGTCGAAACAAAGGCCGTCATTGTTGAATGTACCTTTGAGAACTTCTTAACGTGCGATGCGTCGTGGGGAACGCGAACGCAATCGGAAAACGCAGTCTATCTTCTCGGTACTTTCCTTTCATGGTCGCAAGAATTTCCGTCGGTTCCCTGGATATTTTGCGATGACAAGCAACTCGCGGCCGTGACCGCCTTCCGCATGATGGAGCAGTTTTGGGCGAGGCACGCCAAGGAACGGAGGCAGAAGCAACGCAAACTCGTGGGGATGGAAGCATGATCGAAAGCACCGGCGAAGTCTTGACCATCGGCCAGCGGGAGCATGAGGCCCGCCGGCACATTGCCCACAAGCTGGCCCGCATCGAGCAAGAACTTTGGATTTTGGGCGAACCCATCGCGGCCGGGCATTGCGCCGCCGCGATGGACGCCATACACGATACCCGTACCCCAACCAAGGAGAACGAACGTGAGCCCCGTACTTGACGCGACTGAAATCCAGGATGAAAACGAGTTGACCCCAGAGCAAGAGCGGCAGGAACCGGTCGACGCGCCGCCGCCGGCCATTGCCTTCGATCCCATCCGCTCTATCACACTGGCCCTGCCGGCGGAGTGCGGCACGGCCGTGACGCTGTTGGTGCAGCACTGCGGCGACGACCGCTATCGCAGCGGGTTCCGCGTCGCGCGGGATTACGAAACATCCCCGCATGAGCAATCGGGCGAATGTCTGCCCGAGACCGACCCAGCGGCCGACGAGGGTTGTGCAATTCTCGGGGATGCCGTAATGGTCGCCGCCGAAATGGCCGCCGAGTGGTTGCAATTCAACAGCGACGATGACGACGAATTGGCGCAGGCCGCCCTGACCTGGCTGGACGATTGGATCGGCAAACTCGTTTCGGCGGCCACCGTCGCCGAAAGTATCTTCGATCCCGAACCCAAATCTGAATGTGCAACGGAGCCGACGGAGCCGGCGGCGACCGAGGGAACGCCCGCCGTCGATGCCGCCCCCGCCGTGACCGACGAGGCCCAACGGCATTACGACGCCCGCAAGCACTCGTTGGAAGAGCAGCTTGGCAAGCTGAGCATCGAACAGGTCCGGCTCAAGGCCGCCGTGAAATGCAACCGCGAAGCGATGAACACCGTCACGGGTGAGTTGGAGGATCATCTTGCCCTCGGGGTGGTGCGGTTGCCGCTGTTCGACCGGGCCACGCCCGTGTTTGATACGTTAATTGAAGACGCGACCGGCGGTGATGCGATGAAAGTCGGCCAACTTCAAGAGTTCCTGGGAAAGACGCTCGTTCCCGCCGACGAAGAAGTCGCCCCGGACGCGCCGGTCGAATCGGCCGAGGCATGGCGGGCGGCCACCATCGAAGAAATCGGCATCCCGCCGGCAATCTGCAAGCTGCTCCGCGAAAACAACAAAATCGAAACGATGGGGCAGATTGCCGACCATTGCGAAGACTACGAATTGAGTGACCTAAAGAAAATCGGGAAAACCAAGGCGGAGAAAATCGAAGAGGCAATGGACGCCTACTGGCAGGCCCACCCGCTGGCGGAAGTGGCGGAGACGGAAGTTGCCGCAGAAGGCGAACCGGAAGAGGAGGCGTAGAAAATGGCCAAACGAAAACAAGCTCCTGATTGGCAGCAGTACAACCAACGCATTCTTGCCGCGCTGGACTTGCGGGCAGAGTTTGAAGCGCTGGGAATTGAAATCATAAACGGAAGAGAGAAAGCCGACGGGTGGGCCGAGTGCAGGGCATTTGGAAGAGAGGACACAAACCCTAGTGCGGCCGTAAACCTGCAATCGGGCCGATATAGAGATTTGGGAGGAGAGGGACTTTCGCTCAGTCTGTGGGACTTGGCCGTCCACCTAAAGCGATTTGGCAAGTGGGCTGATGCACGCGAGCACTACGCCACGAAAGCAGGGGTTGCCTCTCCGAAGGAACCGTTGCGTGATCCAGCAATTCACTTGGACTTCATGCCGTGGAATGATGGATTGGCAGCTCTCTGGTGTCGAACGAAACCGGGCGTATCGGTCGAATCTCTCAGAGCGAACGGGGCAAGATTGGCCCGCTACCGTGATCAGTACACGGTAGTTTGCCTTCCCGTGTTTGGCCCGGGCACGACGGCCGCCGATCCGATCGGCTGGGTACTGTGGAACACGACCGGCAAAGACCTGCCCGTGTGGCATGGAAAAGGAAAACCGCCGACGTGGGCCAAGATGAAAACCACCGGCGGCAGTGAGAGCGGCCTGATTGGCCAGCACGCCCTGGACCGTCTGACGGCGGCCGGCGCCGACCCAGCCCGGCAACTGCTCTGGAAAGTGGAGGGGCCGACGGACCTCTTGGCCCTCTGGGCAATCATCCCGCCAGAGAAACGCGACAATCACCTCGTCCTGACCAACAGCGGCGGGGCACAAGAGAACCCGCAGCCGTGGATGCAAGCCCTCTTCGCCGGCCGGAACGTGGTGGTGGTGGGCGACGCCGACGTGCCCGGGCAGGCCGGGGCCGCGAAGTGGGCCGCCTGGGCGGCGAAGGTGGCCGGCGAAGTACGGCTCGTGAAGGCGGAAGCGATGGGCTTTGAGGTAACGGAAACGCACGGCAAGGATGTGAGAGATTGGATTACGGGGATTACGGCATGAAACCCACCTGGCAAACCGCCGACACGCCAAAAGCCCCGTTCCCCTGGTTCGGCGGGAAGCGCCGCGTTGCCGATAAGGTTTGGGCTGCGCTGGGCGACGTGGATCAGTACGTCGAGCCGTTCGCCGGTTCGCTGGCCGTGCTATTGGGACGGCCGGCGTGGCACGAAGGGACTTATGAGACGGTCAACGACGCCGATCAATTCCTTGCGAACTTCTGGCGGGCATTGGAACACGACCCGGATGCCGTGGCGGCTTACGCGGATAGACCAGTCAACGAGGCCGACCTGTTCGCCATTCACCTGTGGTTGGTTAATGAGGGACGCGCCCGAATTGCCGCGATGAACGCCGACCCGGACTTCTTCGATGCGAAGGTAGCCGGGTGGTGGGTGTGGGGCATAAACGCGTGGATCGGCTCGGGCTGGTGCAGCGGCAAAGGGCCGTGGCAGAAGGTCAACGGCAAGGTGGTCAACGCCGGGCGGGGTGTGAACCGCCAGCTACCGCACCTCGGCAACGCCGGGCAGGGTGTGAACCGCCAGCGACCGGAATGTAGCGGCGACAAGAGTTGTCAAGCAACGACCCGCGCGGCAGACAAAGGCCAGCTTTACGTCTACTTCCAACAGCTTGCCGCCCGGCTGCGGAAGGTGCGCGTGTGTTGCGGCGATTGGAGCCGCGTCGTGACTAACGGCGCGCTTTCCTACGGCGATACGGTCGGCATTTTCCTTGACCCGCCGTATCTTGGCGACGTGCGAACTGCCGACCTGTATTCATGCGACGACCACACCATCAGCATCGAGGTCCGCGATTGGGCGATTGCCAACGGCGACAATCCGCGCTACCGGATCGTGCTGGCGGGGTACGCCCAAGAACACCAAGACGCCATGCCCGATAGCTGGCGGCTGTACCGCTACTCGGCGTCGAAAGCCTACGGCACGTCAACCGCCGTCGGCAACGGCAAGGGGAACGACGCGAATCGCCACAACGAAACGCTTTGGCATTGATTTACTTGACGCACCACGATCACAACCCCCATTTTGTAGATGACACACCACCCAAACGGGAACTATTTTGGAAATCTTGCTGGAATCTTGGCTAGGCACTTGACACACCGGGCCGAAATGGTAGAATAGAGGTAGAACAAGCGAAGGGAAAAGCGATGACCGACCCAGAATACGCCGTGACTATTTGCGATGACAAGGGACTGGCAAGAAGCCCCGAATATCTGGACCTCCGCGTCAAGCTCCGTCGCGTCAATGCCGATGGCACCAGGACTACGGTATGGTCTGGAACAATCGACCAACTCGGCAGCACCCTCTATGAGGCAGAATGGCTCTGTTCTTATGCGGCAACTGCCAAGTTGACAAATACCAAAACATGGATGGAGGGATTGGCAGAGCGCATTAACACCATGCTTAAAAGGCTTAATGACCCCGCCAAGGTAAGGTTTCTTGTAACTGAATTTTGTGTGGAAAACAAGTACAACGACCTGGTGCAAAATGGACACGCTACTTGAACTCAACGAAAAATGCCATGCCCACCTCCACGCTATCCGCCAATTGTCTCTGGAGAAGTGGATCGCACTTGCCAAGAGCCTTGGTGTTGCCCTGAATGGTCGGGAAGAAGCCGCCAAAAAACTGGCAATCCGCGAAATGCAGTTGAAAAAGGAGAAATAGTCATGGCGTGTAAAACGTGCGATCATACAATGCAGCGGGTTGCAGCTATTGGTGTGTTTTGGTGTCCTCGGTGCGGTTCGCTCAAACGGGAGTTTTTCGATGGCGACCGTCCCGAACATGAGGAACCGAAAATTGTTCATCGGGCCTTGACTTTCTGTAAAGCAGCGCAGGCAGTTCTGATGGAAGCTACATCTCCATATTATCGCGTGGGATATGCCCGGATGCACGCGGAATCACCCGATATGAGAGCATTGAAAACCTGTGAAGTGGCTGTTCAAGAATGTTGTTTAGCTCCGAGAGATCGCTGAAACATGCACGACAAAAACAGACCACCGGCAGCCTTTTGCCCATCTTGCGGAGAGATGGTGACATGCGAATCGTGTGGATACAAGCGTGCCATAGCGATTACACGGCCTGATTCAATCAAGGTCTCATGCCCACGATGCGGCCACTTTGACATCCTGTGGAATGACGGCGGCATGATTGTCTGGGACAGAAACGCGACCGACGCGACTGATGATCTTGATCCACACACCAGCGTCGATGGCTGGGGAGATGAGGATTTACCATGAACCCACAAACTCTGCTTTCTGCCGTTCGCTACTTCGCCGACCTTGACGTGTGCAACGAATACATGCGGCACATCAAGTGGCCCAAGGGCCGGATTACCTGCCCTGAGTGCGGGTCGGATCGGATCGGCGAAATCAAGACTCGCCACCTGCTGCGGTGCCGAGAGTGCCGCAAGCAGTTTTCCCACAAGGTCGGGACGATCTTTGAGGATTCGCCTCTCGGATTGGACAAGTGGTTTGTGGCAATGTGGTGCATTGCCAATTGCCGCAATGGGATCAGTAGTCACGAATTGGGCCGAGCCATTGGGGTAACTCAAAAGACGGCATGGTTCATGCTTCACCGGATACGAGAGGCAATAAAGACTGAGAGTTTCGACCAATTTGACGGCCCCGCCGAAGCGGATACAACCTACGTCGGCGGTAAGGCCGAGAACATGCACGCCAAGCGACGGGCCTACGCCATTCAAGGCCGTGGGCCATCCGGCAAGGCCGCTGTTCATGGCGTATTGCAGCGGACGGTAGGCGACAAGCCGAGTCAAATGCGGGCCACGGTCATTAGCGAAGAAACAGCCGGAAGTCTCTTGTCTGATGTCCGCCGCAACGTCCGCTACGGGGCCAACGTCTATACTGACGAAGCCCCGGCCTACGGGATGCTCTGCATGACGCACGCCCACGAAGCGGTGGATCACACACAGGGCTACGTCAAGGGAAACGCCCATACCAACGGGGCGGAAAACTTCTGGACCCTCTTGAAACGGGCAATCAAGGGCACATACGTTGCGGTAGCGCCGTTCCATCTTGGCCGCTACGTGACTGAACAAGAGTTTCGGTTCAACAATCGCAAGAAGTCGGACTTCCGGCGATTCTTTCAAGCGTTGTCTCAAGTCGTAGGTAAACGACTGACCTACCGCGTATGCTTCTCGATTGGTGACGCGGGTTACATGGGAATCGAATAACGGAGCGACAAGGATGCACAAGGCGACGAAGCCCAAGGGTTGGAAAGCGTTTGACGAGCTTGCACGTAAGCTCGTCCAGGTTCCGAAAACGGAAGTGGGAAAAAGGCGAAAACAGAAGCGTAAGAAAAAGTAAATTGGGTTCATTTTGCGTTTCGAGGTTCAATTATCGTGGTGGGTCAAGTAAATCAATGCCAAACGCTTTGGTATTCGCCCAGGTGCGTCGAGGATTCCCGCTTCCCTCTGCTGGAGCCGCCGCAGCCGAAACAAACCGAACTATTGGAAAAGCCATGCTGAGCATCATTCTCTCCGTCGTCATGGGCTTTTCGGCGGGCGTGTTGTTCTGCGAACTGACGCGGGCACCCGAGCCGATGCGATGCAAACCGAAACGCCGCCGGCTGGAAACGAATTACGTCGTGCGCACGGACGCGCGGGTGTTTGTCGTGCGGTCCCGGCCGCGAGCGGTCCGGCGGCTGTGCAACCGAATCGAGGATGAAACGTGCGAAGGACGCTAACAGTCGGTAGTCTCTTCGCTGGTATCGGCGGAATCGAACTAGGATTGGAGTGGACAGGTGGATTCAAGACAGTGTGGCAAGTCGAAAACGACCCGTACGCGCAAGCGGTCCTCAAAAAGCATTGGCCCGACGTTGGCCGATGGGACGACGTGCGAACCTTTCCGCCGACTCCCGCCGAAGACTGGCGGTGCGATGTTATCACATTCGGATTCCCGTGTACGGACATCAGTGTTGCCGGAAAACAAGCGGGACTCAATGGAAAATATAGCGGGTTAGTCTTTGAGGCCGTTCGCGTGGTTGGACTCATCATGCC
>CAIYET010000784.1 GCA_903925285.1 Candidatus Hydrogenedentota bacterium
GTCAATGTCAATCGGCGTCACTTCGAGATCGAGGTCGACGAAGAATGTTTCATCGCCGTGCGCAACACCGCAAAAAAACAGCACAAGCCGGTCAAGCAACTGGCCAGCGAGATCATCAAGCAGAAACTCGCATCATTTTAGATCTTGGATTTTGGATTTTGGATTTTGGATTTCTGCACTCCAAAATCCAAAATCTAAAATCTAAAAACGCGTGCTGGGCCAGCACGAGGTCTTCCCCAGCATGAACCAGCCATTGTCCGGCTTTACGAATGAGCATGTCGCTGGGAACGCTCATAGAGCACCCTTCCCTCGATGTCTGCGGGACGCGCAACCGTACCGGGAACGAGGCGGTCAATCTCGTACTCCGCCTCGCTCAGCAACACCAAATCGCATCCGAATTCGAGTCCCCCAAGTTCGCGATACATCTCCAGCAAGAGAGTCTTTCGGGGACGGCGCAGAGGGCCAACGAGTAGCAGATCGACATCGCTCCGCTCGGTCGCAATTCCTCTCGCACGAGAACCGAACAGGATGACCTTCGAGAGATGAAAACGTCTCGCCAGTGTGCTTGCGGCCTGCTGCAATGTGCCTTCGTCCACCATAACGACTTCCCTGCATCGTGGAGACTCGATTCCATTTGGACTATATCACAAGCCGGCGTTGTGTGACGAAGTCCGCGAAGTGGATTGTTCCGAACAGTATTGGTACGATGCACATGGAACGGGTTTGGCCGCTCCGGACAACATCGCCGCGTTGGGCGGCTGAGGTGAATGTAATGAAGGAATGGAATGGGAGCCAGGGTTGGACGCGCCGCGAGTTTATCCGGCGTGCGGGCGCGGCAGCGGCGGGTATTGTGGCCGCGCCAAACGTGATTACGTCTGTGGCGCTGGGCGCTACGAAGCGTGCGCCTGCGAACGAGCGGCTTGTGATGGGCGCTATCGGCCTTAGCGGCCGGGGCCGGTATGTCATGGGCGCGTTTTTGTCGCACCCCGATGTGCAGGTGGTAGGGGTTTGCGATGTTATCAAGTCACGGCGTATCGGCGGGCAGGAGATGGTCAATAAGACGTATGGGAACCAGGACTGCAAGGCCTATATCGACATGATCGAGCTCCTCGACCGCAAGGATATCGACATCGTGCTGATCGCCACGGGCGACAACTGGCATTCCGAGGCGTCGATCATGGCGGCCCGGGCTGGGAAAGACATTTATTGTGAAAAGCCGATGAGTGTGGCCATTTCGGAATCGCGGGCCGTCTCCGATACGATGCAGCGGTTTGGCCGCATTTTTCAGTGCGGTACGCAGCGGCGTAGCGTCGGGAATTTTGTTTTCGCGGCCAATCTTGCGCGGAGCGGAAAGTTGGGCCGCCTGAAGGAGTTGCACGCCGAAGAGGCGGGCGGGCTTCAGAAACTTTACGACACGACGCTTCCTGCCGAGACGGAACCGCCGCGCGAGGAGATGGATTGGAACCGGTGGCTAGGCCCCGCGCAATGGCGTCCGTACAATGCCAAGTATTACACGCGCGGATTCTGGAGCGCGCACACGGATTTCAGCGGCGGTTCGATTACCGAGTGGGGTAGTCACACCGTCGACATATGCCAGTGGGCCAACAACAGCGATGACACGAGTCCCATCGAGTACTGGCGCGAAGGGGACCGATTCATCGGGCGATACGCGAACGGTGCGAAACTCGTCATCCGTACCGGCCTGCGATTTGGTTCGTGTCCCGTCCGCATCGAAGGGGAAGAGGGTTGGGTCGAGACGGGTGATTCGGGCGAAATTGAGGTGTTCCCGAAATCGCTTTTGGGCGAGCGCAAATTCCTTGGCGGCTATCCGGCTGACGATCACGTGCGTGCGTTCCTGGATTGCGTCAAGACACGCCAGCAGACGATCTCGAACGCCGAAGTGGCGCACCGTTCGATTTCGGCTTGCCATGTCGCCAACATCTGCAAGCGGCTCGACCGTCCCGTCAAATGGGATCCGATCAAAGAAGAATGTATCGGCGATGAGGAAGCCAACCGGCTGCGCTCGCGTGCGTATCGCGAACCTTGGTATCTGTGAGCAGTAAGGAATTCAGGAGTCAGGAGTCAGAATTCAGAATGGCAACGTCTCGTGTGCAAGTCTGCCGTTTCTAACATTCTGAATTCTGACTCCTGACTACTGGATTCTGACCACCTTGATTTGGGTTGAAGCGAAAGGGTTTGAATGATGAAAGCACGAATTGGTTATGAGATTGCGTTCTGTGTTGGGACGCTGATTTTTGTTGCGTGCGCTGGGATGGCTGCGGCGCAAGACGTACCGGACGAAACGGCGCTGATTGGCGTATTGCAGGGTAACGCCGGATGGCAGGAGAAGGATGCCGCGTGCAGGGCATTGCGTGAGAAAAGTACCGTTGCGGCTGTGCCGGCGCTGGCGGCATTGTTGATCGACAAGGAGCTTTCGCATGCTGCACGGTATGCCTTGGAACCGATGCCGTTTGCGGAAGCCGGGCAGGCGTTGCGTAATGCGTTGGGCAAGACGGAAGGGGCGTTGAAGGCAGGTATGGCCATAAGCCTTGGTGTCCGGCGCGATGTCGAAGCCGTGCCGTTGCTAATCTCGTTGATGAAGGATGCCAACGCGGATGTTGCTCGTGCGGCGCTGGGCGCGCTTGGGCGTATCGCCACGGTCCCAGCGGTAGACGCGCTGATGGGATGCGACGCGCCAGAAGCCGTGCGCCCGGCGCTGGCCGAGGCGCTGCTCACGGCTGGAGAACATCTCGCGAAGGCTGGCGAGGAAGAGCAGGCCGTGAAGATCTACCGCTTGCTGCAGACGAAGAAGTGGCCCGTGCATGTGCGTATGGGCGCGTTCCGTGGATTGGTTTACTGCGAGAAGGGCAAGATGCCGGAACTCGTGATTGGCGCGATGAAAGGTAAGGAGCCGGCATTGCGCGACATGGCGGCGCAAATCGTTGCCGAGGCGAAGGGTACGGATTTGACGCCGGTATTTGTCGAAGGTTTGCAGAAGCTCCCTAGTAAGGGACAAGTGGCGATGCTGCGGGGTCTGGCGGACCGGAATGATCGCGTTGCACGTCCGGCGGTGGTCAAGTTGATTACCACGTCCGATGCGGAGGTTAAACTCGCTGTCGTGAAGGCGCTGGCGACGCTTGGGAACGGCGAAGATGTGGCCGCGCTTGCCGGGCTGCTCGCTTCGGATGACGTCGAGATGGCGAAAGCGGCGTTGGGTACGCTCGTTGCGTTGAAAGGCGACGATATCAACCCGGCGATTGCTGCGGCATTTGCGGGCGCCTCGAGCGGCATCCGCGCGCGGCTGCTGGACTTGGCTACGGAGCGCAGGGCGGAAGAGGCGGTCCCGTTGGCTGCACAGAGTCTCGCCGATGCCGAGTTGGCGGTACGAATCGCCGCGCTACGCACGTTGACGCCGTTGGGAACGCAGGCGCAGGTTCCTGCGCTCCTCGAAGTCCTTGCGAAGGCCAAGGACGATTCGGAGCGTTCGTCCGTCGCGAAGGCGTTGGGCGGCATCGCCTCGCGTGCCGGAGAAGGTTTACTGCCCACGCTCCTCGATGCCATGAATGGCGCGACGGTTGAATCGCGCGTCGTCCTGCTGCGTGTCGTGGCACGCGTTGGAGGCGCTGGGGCGCTCGAAGCCGTACGTGTGGCTCTGAGCAGCGCCGAAGCCCCGATTGCCGAGGAATCCGTGCGGCTGCTTTCGGAATGGCCGTCGCTCGATGCCGCGCCTGTCTTGCTCGAACTGGCCAAGAGCGCGGATCTCGGACGTCAGGTACTGGGTCTGCGCGGTTACGTGCGGCTTGCGGGGATCGAGCCTTCGGTCGAGACAAAATCGAAAATGCTTGTGGACGCGATGGCCCTTGTCAAGCGCCCGGACGAAAAAAAGGTTGTGCTGGGCGGTTGGGGCGCCGTGGCGACATTGCAGGCGCTCGACGTGCTGATGCCGTACCTCGACGACGCGGATGTGCGAAATGAGGCGGGCGTGGCCATCACAGCCGTCGCGGGACAACTTGGCAAACTGGCCGCGAACAAGCCGCGTGCGTCGGAAGCGCTCCAGGCCGTGATCGACAAATGCGCCGACAGCGGCATTCGCGAGCGCGCCACGAAATCGCTTAAGAGTCTGCCATGACGATCCGTCCGTTTTTCATGCTTTGCGGTTTGTTGGCCGCGAACCTTGTTCTTGCAGACGAGAATTGGCCGCAATGGCGCGGGCCGAATCTGAACGGAGTTGCGGACGCGAAGGGGTTGCCCAAGACCTGGAGCGAGACGGAGAATATCGTCTGGAAAACGCATCTGCCGTCGTGGAGCGGCGGCACGCCGATCATCTGGGGCGATCGCGTCTTCGTCACGTCTCCTTCGGAGGCCGATGCGGGACAGTCCGAAGGCGGTTCGCGGCTGTTGCTGATCTGCATCGCGAAACAGGACGGACATCCGCTGTGGGAACGCGACCTCGACGCGGGCAACAAACTCAACTCGAAACAGAACGCGTCGTCGCCGTCGCCGGTGACCGACGGCACGCACGTGTGGGCGCTCACGGGCACCGGCGCGGTCGTCGCGCTGACCATGGACGGCGAGGTCGTCTGGAAGTTCAACCTCCAGAAGGAATACGGGCCATTCGGACTGAATTTCGGATACGCGTCTTCGCCGTTGCTGTACGACGGCAAACTAATAGTACAAGTGCTCCACGGTTACACAACCGAGGCCCCCTCGTATCTCATGGCCTTCGACGGCGTGACCGGAAAAGTGCTGTGGCGGGTCGAGCGGCCCACGACGGCCCTGCGCGAATCGCATGACGCGTATACCACGCCCGTCCCGCTCCGATGCGAAGGCAAGACCGTGATCGTTATTTCGGGCGGCGACTGCGTCACCGGACATGACCCGGATACGGGCAACGAGGTCTGGCGCGCGGGCGGTCTGAATCCGCGTGGCTCGACGAAGAACCGGATTATCGTATCGCCCGTGGCGGTTGACGGCATGGTCTACGCCTGTTCGAGCCGGAGACCGTTTCTCGCGTTGCGCGGCGGTGGGACGGGCGATGTTACCGCCAGCCATCTCGCGTGGTCATGGGACGAGCCGAACGGACCCGACGTGCCGACGCCCGCATGCGACGGCAAGTATCTTTACATGGCCGACGATCACGGTGCGATCATGTGTTTCAACGCCAAGACTGGCGAGGTCTTCTACGGGCCTGAACGGACCGCGCGCGGGATCGTCAGCACGTCGCCGGTGCTCGCGGACGGCAAGGTCTACCTCACGAATGAAGACGGTGTCACAACCGTGTTCGCAGCCGGCCCAAAATTCAACGTGATCGCCACCAACACTTTGCCTGGCGAAGGAAAGACGTTGTCCTCTCTCGCCATTTCCGGAAACCGCCTCTACCTGCGCACGCCCACGCATCTGTATTGCATCGGAAAGAAGAAAGGCTAATAGAGGATCGCGGCCATGTTTACTCGCGGCAGTTTCCATGTACCGGCTGAAGCCGGCGCTACTGTACCGCTGGCTTTAGCCGGTGTTGTACACGCACTTTCCTATGTACTGATGGTTGTTGTCCTGCTTGCCGCAGTCGCCGCGCGCGCGGACGAATCCGCTGCACCCGACCCGGAGAAGGCGGGACCGTATCCGGTCGGCGTGACGACGATGCAGTTCACCGATCACGATCGCATCGACTCGCTCACGAAGAAGCCGCGATCGTTGTTGACTGAGATCTGGTATCCCGCCACGGACGACGCGAAAGACCTGCCCAAGAACCGGTTGCTGGATTTCTTCCTGCGTGGAACCGACACTGCATTGCCAATCCTCATGCAGGCGGTCTTCAATGTCGACGTCAAGGAATTGGACAAGACGTTTCGCGACTTCTCCGTGCGCGACGCCCGTATCCGCGACGGCGCATTTCCCCTCGTCCTGTTCTCGCACGGCAACGGCGGTCTGCGTTTCCAGAACGCGTTCCTATGCGAACACCTCGCCAGCCACGGCTATATCGTCGCCGCGCCCGATCACACCGGTAACGCCGCCGTCACCTACGTCGACGGCCAGCCGGTCGCCTTCAATGAGGCCGACCACGACCAAGCCGCGAAGGATCGTCCTATCGACATCCGGTTCCTCATCGACACGTTTCAACGGCTCTCGAATGGCGTCGACAGCCGCTTTCTCGCGCGGATCGACATGAGCCGCGTGGCGGTGTGCGGCCACTCGTTCGGCGGCTACACGAGCACGTGGCTCGCCGACACGGATCCCCGCGTCCGTGCGATTATCCCCATGGCCGGCGTCGCCAAAGAGCGAACCAACTTCACCTGCCCGGCCATGATCATGATCGCCACCGAAGACAAGACCATGGGACTCGAAGGAAACGACCGGATCCGCAAGTACTACGAAGACTCGAAAGGCCCCCGGTACTTCATCGAGTTCAAGAACGCCGGCCATTTCTCTTTTACCGAGATGTACCAGTTCAAACCCGATTTCGGTGACGGCATCGGGACCGGCAAACGCATCGCCTCCGGAGAACCCGTCACCTACACCCCGATGGACGTCATATTCCCCCTCATTAACGGGTACGCGACCGCCTTCCTCGGCAAATACCTCAAGGGGCTCGACCAGTACGACGCCTACCTCAAAGAAAACAGACACCCTGCGGAATTGATCGTCAAAGCCGAACCCGCGCTCCTAAGGACAAAGGATGAAAAGTGAACGGTGCGTCTGGGCGATTCATCCTTCATCCTTTTCTCCTTGGTGAAGCGAAACGCCGAGGCGTCACGAACGACACGGGAACATGCATTGTTCCAAGAAGACACGTATATTGTTGACACCCGTTGACAAAGGGTGCAGTTCTGTCTTTACCGTAGCGTCCAATAATTTGTTCGCATCTATGTGGATGCAACAGATTACGGAAGACAGTCGAAATTTGGAGTGCGGCGGCTGCGACGCCGCTTTGGATGGATGATACGCCGATACGAAAACGGAGCCAAAGCGGCGTCGCAGCCGCCGCACTCCAAATCGGGCCGTTCTCGAAGCGTGCCGCTTGCATCGGTAATAGGAGAGCTGCACCCTTAACAAAAAACGACGCCATTCTTCGCAGAAACCAACAAGCCCCTTTGACGCAGGCCCGTGCTCGACTCGACGGAAGCCTTGACACGTGGAGGATAGGTGTGGTAGCGTGACTCTCAATATCCGAATGCGATGCAGGGCTGCATCCAACGGAACTCGGAGATCTTGGGCGTGTATCTCTGTTCACAACAGAATGTCCCCCGGAAGACCCCTGAAATCGTCGCTGTTGGCGGGGGTAAAGGCGGTGTCGGTAAGAGCTGCTTTGCCGTCAACACGGCGGTCGAAATTGCCCGAAAAGGGTATCGGGTCGTCCTGGTGGATGCGGATCTGAGTTGTTCGAACATCGAGACTTTTCTCGGTACACGTTCGAGCCGCTGTCTGGACGACTTTTTCTACCAGAAAGGCGGCAAGAATCTGGGCGCGGTGATTTGCGAAACGCCCTACGAGAACCTGCGGCTTGTGCCGGGCACGACGGGTTTGCTGGACGTTGCGAATCCGAAGTACCAGCAGAAACTGGCGCTGATCCGGGAACTTCGCCAACTCGAGGCGGATCTCGTCATCGTCGACTTGGATGCCGGCGCGCATTTGAACACGCTGGATTTCTTCCTGCTGACGGATACGAACGGCATCCTCGTGATTACGCCGGAGAAGACGAGCATCGACAACGCATTCAAATTTCTGCGCGCGGCACTGTTTCGCAGGATCGAGCGGTTTTACCAGTCGCCCGATGTGGCGCAGTTACTCAAGCGAAATGAAACGCTATCGGATTTCCTCGACGCGATTCAGGTGTCGGATGTGTTTGAACCGGAAATACGCGACCAGGTTTGCGGCGAGATGACTGCGCTCGCCCAGTCGTTGCGTCCGAAAATTGTGGTAAACAAAGCTCACAATGCCTACGAAGCGCAGATCGCGTCCAATATTCTGGCCAAGTATGCGCGGCAATATTTGCGCATCGAGCCGGTCAACCTGGGTTTCATCTACTTTGACAACTGCGTATCGGAAAGTGTCAACGCGGGAACGCCGTTCGTGGTCAGCCACCCGACGCAAAAAGTCTCGACGTGCGTGGCGGACCTTGCAAACCGGCTGGGATACGTTTAACTATGGCAAAAGACTTGGCGGGTGGCAATATGACGGATACAGCGCGCCGCAAACCATTGGCTCTCGACGTAGATGTACCTGCTTCGAGCAGCAAGGACGACTCCTATGCGGACCTCGAAAAGGCCGCGAAGGGCGATTCGTTCCTCCATCGAATCAGTAATTCTTTCCAGGACATGCTCCAAACAAGCCGGGGCAGCGAACGGCCGCAACCGTCCGAACTCGACGTTTCGGACGCAGGCCTCGCTTCGGCGGACGACATCGCGATCCGGCGCGCGAAGAACGTGACGCCGAAACGGATGGTTGTGCCGGAAGGCGTGATCATCGGCGGCGCCATGACCAGCGGCTCCGAAACCGAGATCTGCGGGCGGGTCGACGGCGACGTTGTCGTGGACGGCAAATTGTTCCTCGGTCAGACCGCCCTTATTTCGGGCAACGTCCGCGCAACATCGTGCCGGGTCGAAGGCTTGGTCGAAGGCAAGCTCGAATGTTCGCAGGAAGTGGACGTCGGAAAAACGGGCCGTTTGAACGCCGACGCGTTGGCAGGCAAGCGTATCGTCATTGCGGGTCAGATCTTCGGCAACGTGAGCACCGGCGGCCTGCTTCGGCTGGGCGCCACGGGCCGGGTCGAGGGAAATATACAGGCTAGACAACTCGTTATCGAAGAGGGTTCGACTTTCAACGGACGGTGTGTGATGCGAACGCCGGCCCAGAGGACTGAGAAATAACCTATGTTCTATATGGATTGGACGATGGTGCTGCTCATCCCGCCGATGCTGTTGGCGATGTGGGCTCAGTTCAAAGTCAAGGGTACCTATGCCAAATACAGCCAAGTGCCGACCCGGTCGGGATTGACCGGCGCGGATGTGGCACAACGGATCCTACAGGATGCGAACATCGCGATATCGGACGATCCCAGCCGATACCCCGGTAACGCGGCGTGCGCGTTGGCCGCCATTCCCGGCGTGTTGACCGACCACTACGATCCGCGCACCCGCACCCTGAATCTGTCCGAGGACATTTACTACGGGCAGAACATCGCGGCGCTCGGTATCGCGGCGCACGAGGTCGGCCACGCCATTCAGCACGCGCAAATGTACGCACCGCTCGCCCTGCGCAATATCATCTACCCGGTTTGCGGCCTCGGTTCGACCTTGGCGTTTCCGCTATTCTTTATCGGGTTCTTCATTCACGTCGGCATACTGATGCAACTCGCGATCCTCCTGTTTACGCTGGCGGTGTTTTTCACGGTTCTGACGCTGCCGGTCGAGATCAACGCCAGCCGACGCGCATTGGCCGCGCTCGAACGAGGCGGCTACTTGACGGCCGACGAACTGCACGGCGCGCGCAAAGTGTTGACCGCCGCTGCCATGACCTATGTGGCCGCCGCCGCCATGGCGATCATGCAATTGATCCGTATGCTTCTGATGTCGCGCAGCCGCAACTGAAGCGGGGTATTTTCTCCGATGAAGCCATCGAATGCGCGGTGGCAGTACCTTTCCTGCCTACTGGCCGTCATGCTCGCGTGGACGGCGCAAGCCGCGCGCGAAGAATACGTCAAGACGCGCATGGAGGCGTCCGCCCCGGATACCGGGCCTGCCGCGCGCGAAGAAGCCATCCGGCAGGCACAAGTCGAAATCGTGGCGGATATCCTCAAATCCGCGCTCGCGTCCGAACACTTCGCTCGCGTCAAATCGTTGCTTGACCAGACGCCGCGCTACATCAGCACTACACAACTAATGCGATGCAATTTCCGCGACGGCCTCGTCCGCGTCGAGATCGAATGTTACGTCAAACGCGCGGACCTCATGAAAGATGCGGCCGCCATGCTCCTGCCACGCCTGCCCGTTCCACCCACGGCGCTGGTCATCGTGCTGCAAGAGGCCAAAGAAGGCGTCGCGGACGCCGATACGGCATCCAAGGCACTCTCGAAAACGCTCAAAGATCGCGGATTCGACCTCGTCGATACGGAGGTCGTCCGCGCCTGTCACAGCGACGAAGAAATCGCGACCGCCGTGCAAGGCGACAACGACGTGGCCGCCCGGTTCGCACGCGAACGCTTCGCAGACGTGGCCATCCTCGGACATGCCGACATTGCCAACGCCGCCGAGGCCGGAAGTCTCAACCTCGTCACCAGTACCGCGCACGTGACGTTGCGTCTCTTCCGTACCACTGATGGAAAATTGGCCGACGACTTATCCAGCGAAGCAGTGATCCATGGCGTCGATCCGAAAGCAGGGGCCGACGCCGCACTCCAAGACGCCTGCACCAAGATGGCCGTCGACCTCGAAATCGCCGCCACAATGACCGTCGGCGGCACCCGCGCCACCGAGGACATCCTGATTACCATCGAACAACCCGGCGGCGAAGACCGCGTGAAAGAAGTGCTAAAGGTCGCAACCGCTTTCGCAGGACAAGACGCCGAACTGCTCGTCTGCACCCAACGACTAGCCCGCATTCGCCTGCCCTACGACGGCGCGATGACCCCGCTACTCGACGCCCTAACCGGGCAGCGTTACAGCGGCGCAACCCTAGAAACCCAAAAAGCCATCCAACGCAACGTCCAAATGCGATTCCTCCCCTGAAGCTTGCTTCGTACCCTTCCCACGTTTGCCCCTTGCCCATGCGAATATCTGCCCCGTCCTTTCATTTTCCAAGACAAGCCACCGTCGGCCTGTCCCAAGAACTCCTTGCTTGCTTTGGTGCGAAAAAGAAGGCTCTAAAGATTCGCGACGTTAATATCATTTGATCGTTCGGAAGACCGCGCGTCAAAGGCGCTCCCATCGTGCAACGCTTCCGCATCTATGGGGAATTGAACAACTTCCAGGTCATCGACCCTCGGACGTTGAAAGGACGACCGCTCCGGCTTGATGAACGTGACCGGCTTCTGTTCGTGTCTTGCGAGCCGAAGAAAAGGAAGAGCGGAAAGGCCGAAGTGACATTTGACCGGATCCGCAAGACGATATCGCTTGAGGGAGCCGTTTTTTCGCATGAATCGGAAAAGAGGGAGAGCCTCGAAACTGGACCGCAAACGCGCGGAAGCCGTGTCCTGCACGCCCATTCCAGATGGCTATGGACGCCTTGGTATCACCGCCACCCGCAAGATCCTGAAGGGAACTCACCGAGGATGTGATTCCCTATTCCAAGCGGTGCAGAGGGCGGGTTATGCGTCGCATTCGCAGTTCGACTCCGTAAAAGGCCGGGCGCGGCTTCCCTACTACGGCGAGGTGCTTGAACGCCACGTCATTCCAGACCCCGAGAAGGGTGCTCTCCGGAAGCGCCGCCAAGGTAACAAACCCTACCTTACACATCTCGCTCAAACGGTTGTTCCGGCTGCCTTTTACCAAACGCCTCTATTTTCCTCCGCCAATTCTATGTGGGAATGGGTCGCCGGGCACTTCGGAATGGCATACCGAGCAGGTGTTGATGGTGCCGGCATGGCCTTGGATGGCGATGGCCTGAACGTTGTCTTCAATCCTGATGGTCGGCGTAATGGCATGGGGGCTGCCGTGGCAGGTCGCGCACATGATATTGTGGTGGCCTTTCGAGTTCCGGAAAAGGGTACCGGCCTGCTCGAACTGATATCCCGCGGGTGCGGTTGCCGCGTGGCAGGTTTCGCAGCGCGGCTCCGTTTGCCACGGAAGCCGTGACGGATCGGCGACGTCGGTCATTTGGCCATGGCAACTGGTGCACGTCATTCCCTTGCTGAAGTGGATATCGCGCAGGCATTGCGTGCGTATCCCGGGGTGGCACGCATAACACGCGACCGTCAGCGGCACGGTCATGCGTGAAGCATGGGCGCCGTGCATGGCGCGCGAAAGGTTGTGACTGGTCCCGTTCCCCGGCATCCCAAGTTCGGGCTGGGCGTGACACTGGCCGCACGCGACGGGTTTGCTGGCCTCCAGCGTGGTTCCGTGCATTTGGTCATGTCTGCGCAGGATGTCCGTGCCGGGCGTAATGCCGGGCGTGTTGTGGCATAGCTCGCAACTAATCTCCCACGATACCGGCACGACCGCCTGCGTTTGGACGATGTTCTGACCGCCCTGGGCGACGGTGACTACCGCGAGCGAGTAAGGATTCTCGATGCCTACGTCTTCGATGGGCGTGATCGGGATGCCGGTAACGACCCAGTCCGTGCGCGGGGTTGCATCCGGCGCCATCGTGCCACTGAGGTGGCTGCCCGTGAGGCCCACATCCGGCGGGAACGACTGGCCGAACAACTGGAACGCATACATCCAGAAGTTGGTTTTCGTCGCGGATGTGGTGTTGCCTGGAAGCGTATAGCTGACGGTGACGCCGCTACGCACGATTTCGGGACTGCCGTGACTGCGGTCGATCACTTGGGCGTGGAACGTGTTGTACGGGGGCAGGACCATAAGCTCGGAGAAGTCTTGGTTCATGCAGTGCATGCCCAACTCGCTGTATCCGAAAACGACCATTGAATTTGATGTCAACAATTTGGTGTAACTGTATGTGTTTGTCAGCGCCTGACCGGCGGTAACCACAACCGGTTCGCTGACCGCCTTGATCCAGCCGGCAAGGACATTGAACGAAACGATATGGCTGCCGGGGGTCAGTCCGGTTACCGTGGCTCCGCTGGCATGTGCCGCTCCGCCATCCAAGATCCATTGTGCGCCCGCAGTGTTGGCCGCAGCCGGCAATATGTTGACGGTCAATGAACTGGCGCTGGCTGCGAATGTCGCCGTCACAGAAATGTCTACCGTTACGTTGGAGTCCGTCCGGGTCGCTGTAAGCACTCCGTCGCTCCATTGGACAAAACGATACCCTGGGCCTGGGGCCGCCGTGACGGGCGTGCCGGTGCCGCCGTGGCTCACCGTTTGCGGCGTTAGCCCGGAAATCGTGCCGTTCGCCCCGGCCGTATATCTCAACGTGTGCTGGACATTGGCATCGTTGGCCGTGAAACGGATGCCAGCCAACGGGATGTCCTCATTAGGATAATCTGCCGCAATGTCCCACAGGATGTGACGATGCGTTCCCGTGGTCACGCCCGCAATGTCGCCGCTGTACTTGGCAATGGGATGGACGAATCCGTCGGCGCCACCGTTCTTGGAAAGCGAAATGATGATCGAACACGGGTTGGGTGCGACGATGTCATAGTAAATGTCCACCTGCGTGCCGCCTGTAAGGCTCGGTCCTTGCGCGAACGTGACATTCGACAGCACGGGGCCTTGCGCCAACGCTGTGGGGGCGGCCAGTATTGCCAGCACTAGCAACGCCACACCCAGCCGCCGCCGCCGCACGATGACTAACCCCGCTGTCAGCAATACGATTCCTGCAGGCCAAATGTAAAGCGGAAGCGTCGTCTGCGGCGTCACAATCTCGAGCAGACTGTTGTTACTGACTGAGCCTGGATTGCCCGCGATATCGAAACCCGAAATGGAAATATCCGCCATGCCATTCGGGTCCGCGCTTAGTACAACGTACTCGTAGGTATAGCTTGTGGTGTGCGCGTTCAAGGTGGCGTCATGGCCGTTGACGGTGACGATAGGATCGCCCGAGAGCGGTTCCGATGGGGTGAAGGTAATCAAGACGTGTTCCGTGGCTACTGCCTGCGGTTGCGATACCGCAAGGTTATTGAAGAAAGGAGGAATGCCCAATCCCACACCCAACGCGAAATTATGCGCCGGGTCAATGGGATTTCCCACGGTATCCCGTACCCCCGTGGCTGTTACGGTGAGGGGCGCGCCATTTCGCATTTCGCCCGTTGGCCACATAAGCGCATAGGGACCCGTCCCGCCGACACTCGTCGGTACGGGGTTCAGCGTGCCCATTCCCGCGCCTGTTAGCGCGTAGTTTCCCTGCGTGGTGACACCCGGACTCAGCATTGGCTCGCTAAATGTGACTGTCAGACGGCGTTCCGTAGCCGCCAAAACCGATGGCAGCGTCGGTGGAACCGTCTCAAGTCGATGAATGGCGGAATCGACGGTACTTGTCAGCCCAACGGAGTCGAACGACAAGATGACAGAAAATAGGCACAAAATAACAGCTAGGCGAAACATTGGCTTATCCTCCTCTAATTTCTATCTCGCGTAACAGATGAACCGAATCAATTATTCCCGCTTAATTCTGGGAACACCATAATCCTTGGGAGGCTATACTTAATTCTTGTGACTTGCAGAAGATCTCGATGTCGTTTTGTCATGGAACATATGGGACCAGCAAATGGAACTGTTCTTGGATGAACTGGCCGTGGAGGGTTTCATGCGCGAACTTGGGCATTTCCCCGGAAGCAGATGCCGAGGAAGGGCGTCGCGCCTACATCTCGCGCCGGAAAAACGTCGTCGAGAAACCCACCCATCCCATGCGCGCGGCAATAACTCATCGCGCCTTTTGGTATACATCAAGGGGAGAATGGACTCCTTGAAAACGATGCGGTCAAATCCCGTGAGCATTCCCTTGACAACATCCCGGCATTTCGTTACAAATAGGTTCATCGTCGCCGCTCGTTTCTCATGGTGATGAGTTGATAAACACATCATGGGATACGACGGCGCATCTTTTCATATTGAGGGATACTTCAACTATACTGGGTTGTGGGCAAAGCCCAC
>CAIYET010000785.1 GCA_903925285.1 Candidatus Hydrogenedentota bacterium
CTAATTACTAATTCCTAATACCCAATTCCTAATTCCTAATTCCTAATTCCTAATTAATATTTGCGCCGCCTGTCAGACCGGGGCCGTTCGCGCTTCGAGCGCGGCTTGCATGTGCTGGACCAGGTCTTCGACCGAGAACGGCTTCTTGATAACGACGGCGGGACTTTTCGTGGGGACCATGGTCGGCATCCCGCCCCCCATCAAGAAGATGGGGATCCCCTCCGTCACGATGGATTCACGCAAGACGGCCAGGGTGTTTTGCAGGATCGGCGGGGGCGCGTCGCCATCGAGCAGGATCGCGTCGGGATGATGGCGCTGGGCCAATTCGAGTGCGTGCGCGGCACTCGATGCGCTCCAACACATCATATGCTTGTGCCGTAGCGCAAACTCGATCCATTCGAGCAAATCGGCGTCCGCATCGACGACCAGCACGCGAAACGAGTAGTGCGCAGGCTCCGCCGCATCGCCTTCGCGCGCAACCGGCTCACCCAGGCAAATCGCGCGCATCTCGCCAATCAGTCCACGGGCGTTGAATGGTTTCGCCAGGAAGTAGACCCCGCTGGCGGTGTTACAAACCTCCTCGACCTTCGACGGATCCTCTCCGGACAGGATCAGCACGGGGATGTCGATGGTTTCGGGATTGTGGCGCAGGCTGGCAATCATCGGCACGCCGCCGACGTCCGATAGAATTTCGTTGAACAAGATGAGGTCGGGCCGTGTTTCCTCGGCCAGGCGCAGGCACTCATAACCGTTGTTGGCCTCTTCGACCGCGCAGCCGCACTGGGCCAGAACCTCTTCCATAACGCTGCGGAACGTGCGGCTGTTTGCGACGATCAGCACCCGTAGCCGCTCGAAACCCTTGCGCAGCCGCGGCGGCGCATTCGAGTCGAACAACGCGCCGGACAACACGATCGTAAACGTCGAGCCTTTGCCGAGTTCGCTAACGAGTTCGAGCGTGCCGTGGTGGGCTTCGACGATGCTCTTGGCGATCGATAAGCCGATTCCGGTACCTTCGTAGCGCCGCGTCATCGAACTGTCCACCTGGAAAAACTTGTCGAAGATCCGCGCCTGATAGGCTGGGGCGATGCCGATGCCCGTGTCGCTGACGGTGATGGCGAGCGTACAGTGCGCACGCTCGGCTACCAGGACCTGAATCATGCCGCCTTCATGGCTGAACTTTACGGCGTTGGACAATAGAATGCCCAGTACCTGGCCGATTTTGTCGCGGTCGGCCCAGACAGGCGGGATGTTTTCGGGTGCGAAGATTCCGATACTGAGATCTTTGGCGAGGGCCTGAGGCTGGATGGATGCGATGCTCTCCCGCACGAGATTGCCCGTGTTGAACAGTCGGCGGGCAAGTTGAATGCCCCGGATCTCCATGCGGCTGAATTCAAGCATTTCGTTGATGAGGCCCACGAGACGCTTCGCATTGCGGCTCATGACCTTGAGCGCGCTGCCTTGCGGCACTTCGAGGCGTCCGAGGCTGCCCGAATCGAGCATTTCGATATAGCCGTTGATCGTGCTGAGCGGCGTTTTCAACTCATGGCTGACGTTGGATAGAAAACTATCCTTGGCACGACCATAGGCACGTAGTTCCTCGTTCGCGGCTTCGAGTTCCGACGCGCGCATTTCGAGTTGATGCTGCATGCGCTTCAACTCGGTCACGTCGGTGATCACGAGCGAATAGCGCGCTCCGGTCTCCGAGTTGCTTTGCACCGGGGCCACGGCGACGACCGCCGTTACCAACGTACCGTCGATGCACACGAAGCTGAACTCGTTCGGGCCATCGAGCGCGCGGCCCGCGTCGCCTGCCTTCAACAACTCCATCAGCTTCATGCGGCCCGGCGGATCGACGAAATCGAACACCTCGCACCCGCGGATGGTCTGCGGACTGATCCGCAGCAGTTCGCATATCCGGTTGTTGGCGAACTGGATTCGATAGGACGAATCGACCGTGATGAACCCTTCATTCATGAACAGCAACAAGTCGCGGAACTGTTTTTCCGAACGCATAAGTTTCTGGGTCTTTTCCTCGACGAGTTCCTGAAGACCCTTCGCGTAACGTTCCAGGCGTTTGGCCATGCGATTGCGATCGGTGATGTCGCGGAACGTGGCCAGCGTACCGGCATGTCGCCCGTGTCGGTCGAAGATCGGCGTGCCGTGTACCCAAAACTGCCGCTCCTCGCCGCGAACGTGCCAAGCGATCTCGTATTCCGAGGCCAGACCCTTGGCCCGCATGTCCAGGTGCTCCTGTATGGCATTCACTTCCATGCGCGATACCAGTTCCGAGGCGTTTTCGCCCACGACCTGCTCTTCGGTCAAGTCCAGCATGTCGAGAAACTGCTGATTGACCAAAACGATGATCCCATCGGGCGACGACAGGATGAACCCCTCGCTCATGAGATCGGCCAGATGCCGGAATCGTTCGCCGAGTTCGACTACGGCCTCGCCGGTCCGCAGCACGGACCACGACACGACGAAGAGTCCCAACACGAGACTTAACGAGCCTAGCCACCGGGAAATGCCGACAATCCTAAGCGAAAAGATCTCATGTTGCGCCATCGTATCGGGCAACTCCGAGAGGCTGGCAGCGGCGCCGATCATGAGCAGCAACACGCCTGCCAAAAGCACGAACTTGCCCGTGGCCGCGCCGCCGCGCCGCGCCAGCATGTTGCCGCTTGCAAAAAGCGGTACCGATACCGACAGCAGGATCACCGCGAACCGCATCATGGCGCTCTCGAACTCGTTCGAAAAAAGAACGCCGCCAAGCCCGATGAGGATCGGCACGAGATACCAGAGAATTCGTTCCGGCGAATGCTTCATTTGGCTATTGCGCTTCACGTCGTGTGGCTCCGCTGTTTGGCAACCTCTTGGGTGGCCAGTTCGTCGCAACGCTCGTTGAGCGGGTCGCCCGCGTGGCCGCGCACCCAGCGCCACTGAATGTCGTGCTGCCGGGTCAATTCATCCAGATGCTGCCACAAATCGACGTTTTTCAACTCGCCGCCCTTCCGTTTCCAGTTGCGCCGCCGCCACACCGGAACCCATTCCGTGATGCCGCGTTTGAGATACTCCGAATCCGTGCTCACGACGACCGCGCAACGCCGTGTCAACGCTTCGAGCGCCTTGATCGCGGCCATCATTTCCATCCGATTGTTGGTCGTCGTGCGCTCGCCTCCAGACAGTTCCCTGCAACGGCCCTTGTATTGGAGAATGGCGGCCCAGCCCCCGAATCCGGGATTCGGCTCGCACGCCCCATCGGTGTAGACGACCACCGCATCAATGTTTTCCTGCGGCGATTCAATCATCCGCCGACTCCCATGTTTCCAGCGCCGCCGCCACTTCCTCGCGGCGATACGCGCGCGCGCAATCGAGCGGCGTGCGCCCCGCGCCATTGCGCGCAGTCCCGTCCGCGCCGACCTTGCAGAGGAACGCCGCCATATCGGCCCGGTCGAAGATCGCCGCAAGATGCAACGGCGTATCTCCGTAGCGGTCGCGGGCCTCGATGGGACTCTTGAACGCCATAAGCCGTTCCGCTTCCTCGACGCGGCCCAGCATCGCGGCCACATGCATCGGCGTCAGGCCCGTCTTGTCCGTAGCGGCCACATCCGCGCCGCACGCCATAAACAGGTCGATGAATTCAGGCCGACCATACGTCACCGCGTAATGCAACGGCGTCTTGCCCAGACGGTTGCGCGCGTTCACCGCAGACGGATCGCGCGCCAGAATGGATTGCGCCAAACCGACATCGCGACGATGCACCGTATCGTGGAGCGACTCGCTGCAACCAAACAGGCTCAAGAAAAGGATGAAGGATGAAGGACAAAGGATGAAGGATGAAGGATGAAGGATGAAAAAGGACACCGCTACATTCCGTGCGCCGCGCACAAGCCGCGCGCGTAAGGCTTCCGCGCCGACCATAAAACTCTTCGGTTGCGCGCCGGGCATTTCATCCTTCATCCTTCATCCTTCATCCTTCATCCTTCGCCCTATTGCACTGTAACCTTGTCATACCACTCTTGCGCGTTATCTTTCGTGATCCGCGCCGGTTCGAGAATCTTTTCTTTTACAACGGACTCGCCATGCGCCAGTTTCACCGCGAATTCGAGTCCTTCGGCGGCGCATGTCGGATAATAGAACGTACACGCCAGCATCCCATCGAGCACGCGTTTGATGCCGCCGTCCGGACCGCCAAGCGCGTCCACGCCCACAAAGATCATCTCTTTCTCGCGGCCAGCATTCTTTGCAGCCCAATACGCCCCGACCGCCATCGGGTCATTGTGGGCGTACACGACATCGATCTTCGGGTTTGCCTGAAGGATCGTCTCCATGCGCTTGAGCGACTCATTCTGAATCCAGCTCGCGACGTCCTCGATGATCTTCACGCCAGCAATGACGTCGATGTGCTTCCGCGCGCCATTGTGGCGCTCATCTTGCGGCTTGGTGCCGAGCAGTCCCTTCATCTCGACCACGACCGGGTTCTGGAGACCCTTACCGCTTACGTACTCCGCGACGAACTGCCCAGCCATCTCGCCAATCTTCACGTTGTCCGCCCCGACGAAAATATCGTAGACCGGTTCAAGCAGATTGCGTTCGAGGCAAACCACTTTGATGCCCTTAGCCTTGGCCTTCTTGACCGCTTCGGTCAACGGCGCCGCCTCGTTGGGCGCCACGATCAGGACGTCGATACCCTGCTGGATGAAATTCTCGATCTGGGCGATCTGCTTGGCGTTATCCTGTTGCGCGTCTTGGATAGTCAACTGGCAATCGGGATACTTCGCGATGTCCCTTTTCATGATATTGTTCTGCGCCGTCCGATACGGTTCGGCACTGTTGCACTGCGAAAACGCAATGCGGAAGATCTTTTTCGCAGCCGGGGCCGTCTGGCCGCCGCAACTCGCTAGGACTGCGGTAAGTACAACCGCAAGAACCGGCACGATTCCATGTCTCATTTCCATCTCCCTTCACCGTCTTGCGCCCATCTGCTGCAACCAAACGGCGACCAGTATAATAGCCGCTTTCAGCATCCACTGCACATTCTCATCGACGCTGTTCAATCCGAGCACGTTGGACAAAATGCCCAACGCCAGCGCGCCGACCACGGTACCGACGATCCCGCCTTTGCCGCCCGCCAGGCTCGTCCCGCCGATTACTGCGGCGGCAATGGCGTCCAATTCGTAGCCCATGCCCGCCTTCGGATCGCCTTGGTGCGTCTCGCAGCAATACAGGACGCCGGCCACGCCTGCGATCATCCCGGACAACAAATATACGCGAACTTTGACCCATGCCACGTTGATGCCCGACAGGCGCGCGGCGTCTTCACTGCCGCCCACGGCTATCAGGTAACGGCCAAAACGCGTCGCGTTCAACAGGATCAATGCAAGGAGCGTCACGACCACGAAGGTCGGTACCACGAACGCCTTCTGTCCGATGAAATCGACCAGCACCTTGGTCCGGTCGTCGTACCCGATGGCGATCGTCGCGTTGCCCACGAGCCATTTCGCAAGGCCCCGGCTGCCGATCATGACCGCCAGCGTCACGATGAACGGCTGCATGCGCAACCGCGCGACGACTACCCCCGCCAACAGTCCGAACAGCGATGCGCCCCCGACCGCCAGCGCAATCCCAATGACCGGCGACCACGTACCCGTTACGTTTGCGAACGTGTAGGCGAACACCGTACACGATAAGGCCAGCAGCGACCCCACCGACAGGTCGATTCCCCCCGAAATGATCACCAACGTCATGCCCATCGCCAGAATCCCGATGTCCGAGATCTGGCGAAGCACGTTCGCCCAGTTGTCCGCGCGCCAGAAAATCGGCAGCCCGTCCACCCGCGGCGAGAAGATAGTCGCCAAGACGACTACAAACGCCAACGTCATTAGCGGCCGCAACCATCCATACTGTATCGTGCGCGCTTTCGGCATAGAGTCATTCTGACCATTCAGCCGTAGCGATGCAAATCGCCTCGTAAGAATCCGCGGAATGCGCTGCTGAGACGGCCGACAAATAAACATAAAATCGGCAGTCGACACAGGCGAGTATCGCCTGTGTCAACTGCCGTTTAGTCCGAACGAATCGCGCTAGGATAAGCGCAAGGTTTATTCTTAGCCTACTGAAGCAGGCTGAATAGACGTTCTCCGAAAACACAATAGCAACTGGGTATGCAACCGGATACGGGCACCTCAAAACCCCGTGCGCTTAAACCGGCCACGAAGGACCACGTATGCTAGAGCGCGCGCGATTTCTATTTCTTCGCTTTCGACATGGCCAACAGTGCGTCGGGCGTCTCGCCGTACGGCGTTGCGTCGGTCGCACAACTTGCCGTGCAGATGGCTTTGATCTCTTGCGCCGTCATACCGGCCGCTTTCGCTTCCGAGACGACTTCATGCAAGCGCCCAACGATCCGCTGGCGAGATTCTTCTTTGCACTTCGCCTCGACGCCTCTGTTGATGTAGACGCCCATCCCGCGACGGGTATAGACAATCCCCATGACTTCGAGGTCGCGATAGGATTTTGCAACGGTGTTGGGATTGATCCCCAATTTCTCCGAGGCTTCACGCACCGAGGGAAGTTGGTCGCCGGCCTTCAAACGGCCCGATGCAACCGCGAACGCAACCGTATTCTCGATCTGGACGTACACGGCAATACTGCTGTGGATGTTGATGTTCTCGAACATGGAAAATCTCCTTTTCGTTTATGTTGCACTCATTGCGTCACGCCAATGGTATCACATTTCACTGGCGAACTTCCACCGGACGTAAAAAACTAGAATAGGCAATAAGAATACAGAATTCAGAATACCAACGACCCACATTCCGATCATTCTGAAGTCCGACGGCCTTTTTTAGGGGTGCAGCTCTCCTATTACCGATGCAAGCGGCACGCTTCGAGAACGGCCCGATTTGGAGTGCGGCGGCTGCGACGCCGTTTTGGCTCCGTTTTCGCATCGGCGTATCATCCATCCAAAGCGGCGTCGCAGCC
>CAIYET010000786.1 GCA_903925285.1 Candidatus Hydrogenedentota bacterium
AATCGACATGAGAATCAAACCGAATTCGCGGAAGTTGACCGAGTTGGAATCCGTTATTATGGATGCGGTATGGACCCTCGAGCAGGCCACGGTGCGGGATATCCAGGAACACCTCAAAGCGGTCCGGCCCATGGCGCGCAACACGGTGTTGACCATGAGGGGCATTCTGCGGGACAAGGGATTCCTCCGCAGCACCCGCGAGGGGCGCACAGACCTGTACCGTCCCACCGTATCGCGTGAACAGGTAAGCGGTCATTTGCTTCGTGACGTCATGAACCGCTGCTTTGCCGGTTCCGCACACGCACTCGTTAGCCAACTCCTCGATTCCGAGGGCTTGGATTCCGAGGAAATCAAGGCCATTCGCAGGGAATTACCCTGTCGTCTCAAAGACTCAAGACAACATAAAGAGGAGATCTCATATGCGGTGGCGCTGGATCGTGACGCGGATTTCCTGAATCTCTGGGTTCAGGCGCAGGACTTTCGCTTACCATGGAACAACGTTCAGGACACGCGTCAATCAGAGCCTGACAGATTGTAGAGACGACATGCCGTGCTTTTCAAGAAGAGATTTGTCCAATTTTTCGTGCTCATCCGTCTATTATGGTGTCAATTGGAGCATGGCATGAGGAGACGCCAACGATGCTTGAGAACTTGCTGACTGACCAGCATATTGCTAAGCGTGTACTGCGGGCACACACCCAAGATTTCCGAATTTTGATCGACCGCTACGGCGGTATGCTGTACGCCCTTGCCTATGCCCGTTTGGGTAACGCTTCTGACGCGGAAGACACGGTGCAAGAGGCATTTCTGCGGCTTTACCACTGGCTGGATCGGCTATCGACCGAGTCAACCATGGGGCCATGGCTGGTTAAGGTCACGCGCAATTTAGTGGCAGATTACATGCGCCACCGAGCAATCGAAACCATTGCTATCAACCAATACGATCAGGCGCGACAAGCGGAGCCGTGTGATTTTGTTCAGCGCGAACTCCATGCCGCGCTATGGAGCCAAATCGCCAATCTGGAGGCGGAACATCGGGAAATTCTCATCCTCTCCTACTTCCGCGGCCAGCGCGCAAAGGATATTGCTGCCCTCCTCGATATCTCGCCGGAAGCCGCCGCTAAACGGCTCCAGCGCGCCCGCGAGGAGCTGGGCCGCCGCCTCATATCCTCCGTGGGCGCCGAAGTCATCAGCAAGAAACCCGATCATGCTCGCGCTGCCCGCATCATGTCGGCGATTGCCGTCACGCCCATGCCATGGAAAGCAGGCATATCAATATCGGTTGCTGGAGCGGCAGTCGTAGGAACTACGGCGACGAAGCTTGTCGCAGCCGTTGCCACAGTAGGGGTAGTAACCGCAATATCTTGTTTCTTCCTGTTCGGAGGTTCCGCTCGCTTCTTTCACCATACTCAGGATATTACTGGTCCCAGCCAATTTACAGTCCATGATTTGCCTGCGCCGACGCCCTCTCAACCGGCGCCCTCTTCCTCGGCTAAACAACCGGAAGATAACCAGCCAACTGCCGCTCTTGTCCAAAAGGAACAAGATTCGGCCTCGTCCGTGCCTGAACCGGACTTCTATTCGATGCTCAATGGCATCGTGGTCGACGCGACGGGCAAGCCGGCGCCGAATGCCGAAGTCGGCATTGACAATACGGCCGGGATAGAATCCGCAACGCGTCGAGGCCAACTAACGGACCTCGATGCACCTGTTCGCAAGCTTCACCTGGTTACGGCGGCAGATCAGGGCGGCCATTTTCATTTTGACAATATACCCACCGGACTTAAGGCCGGTATTGCTGACGACGTTATCTGGGCAAAGGCGGGAGACCTCTACGGAGAACATCGCATTCGTCTGAACGGACCTGCTCGGGAACGCTACATTGAACTTGTCTTGAAACCCGCCTTTTCAATTGCAGGAATGGTCATTGACGACAAAGGGGCGCCCGTAGGCGGCACTGACGTTCTGGCAAGGCAAGATTCCCAAGATGAAGGCTATTCTTCTGTCTCATGGTTTCGTCGCTATGCCACTACCGACGACGCAGGAAGATTTGTTCTGCAGCATTTGCCTGAGGGTTCGCTCACCCTATATGTGAGTGCGAAGGGTTATCTGCCGGAGAAAACAAAAGCGTCTACAACCGGAACCGCCGACATCATAATAAGAATCAGCATGGGGTGCACTATCTCCGGGAGGGCCATCGCACCCGACGGGTCACCCGCTACAGGATTTCGCGTCAATGCGCGCAGCATTGAGGGAAACAAGGATCCGGACGGCAAATGGTCTCCCTTTTCTGAATCGCAGGCTGATGTGAAGGAGAACGGGACCTTCCTTATCTCCGGGTTGAAGCCGGGCCATTATGATCTGACGCTCCTCCGCGACCCCCAAGCGCCCATGCAATATACGCTTCGCACACCGGTGCGCGTTGAAGTACGGAAAGATCGTCCCGCGACCGGCGTGCAACTTCGCCTGACCAACGGCGCGCAGATTGCGGGCCGTGTCATGAACGATCACGGTATGGGGCTGCCCGATGCTGTTGTCTCGGTTGCTGCGATGGAAGCTGCCGCCTCGACGAGATCCGATGCTGACGGCACGTATGTGCTAAACGGTGTTCCGGACGGCGAGGTAAAAATAGTCGCCAAGAAAGATGCGTACGAACAAGCCGAGAAGACGATACCAAAGATTGAAGCGGGCGCCTCGATGAAAGGCATCGACCTGCAACTCATAAAACTTCCTGTTGTTGCCGGTACGGTCGTAGATTCCTCGCATCGGCCAGTCCCTAGTGCCTCGGTTATCGGTCGAGCGACAGAAGGCAAGGCTGAATTCGCAACGGTCAGCGATACCGAGGGAAAATTCGCCCTTCCGGTCAGCCGTGACCTGCAAGAAATCTACCTCCAGGCTTATGGCGATAGCAGTATCAGTTCCCGGCTTGGCCCGGTCGATCCCTTTGCGCAAGAGTACGAACTGCTCCTGCATGATACCGGATACCTCGAAGGCGAGGTCATCACGGCCGCAGGGACCCCCATGGCGCACATGCTGGTCGATGCATTACCTTCGGATTCCTCAGCCAACCAGTTGCTGGAGCCCATTCATCCGGTTCTGCGGTCATCCGATGCGCCCACGCATATACGAATGACCACGGACAGCCGGGGGTGCTTTGTGTCAGGACCCATGCTGCCGGGTGCATACGAACTGGAGATTCTGCAAGATTGGGCCACTAGCGGTCCCCTGGCCGTCGCACACACGGTTGTGCAGGAGGGGCGAACCGTACATGCGCACCTCGTCGTGGATACCAGCGATTATGGGGCTATTGAAGGCGTCGTAACCGGCAATGGCAGGCCATTACAAGGGGTATTCGTCCAGGCGAACAATTCCAACTATTGCGGGCAAGTTACAACCGACGTTGAGGGCCGCTATTACCTTCATACGATACCCCCGGGACAGGTCCCTGTCGAGTTCATCACACAGGACCTCAACAACACAGGTAAGATGGATACACGTACTGAGACGATCGACGTCACGGCGGATGAGACTTCAACGCTCAATTTTGAACTGAACACCTCGGGCACGGTGCTTGAGGGTCATGCGCTCATTAACGGCGAGCGGCCCATTGGAAACTACATCAATATCCACATCGTGGCGCTCGACGCAGAAGGTGAAAGGGAGATTCTTACCCTGTTCGCCGACTCCGAGGGGCGCTTCTTTACCGATCAACTGCCGGAAGGACACTATCGGCTGACGGCAGACGTCCCGGATAAGGACGTACGTCAAACTATCGAAATCGATATCAAAGCAGGCGAAACCGCCCAGTGCGACTTTGATCTGCAGTTCTCACCGGTTGTGGGAACCATAACAGGGCTGCGCCCGGGCGAACGCGCCGGTGTAGCTTTGCTTTCCGGCTCACTGGATCCTTCCCAACTTCCGATCCTGGACGAGGACTTCTTCAAAAACAACGTCTTGTCTTCCAGGGAGCTGAATGCCGACGAACCCCTCAACATGCAAGTGGCTCCTGGGACCTACTACCTCGGAGTCGTCGCAATTCCCGAAGGGCAACCCATGGACGCGACCAACGTCCTGCTGTCCATCAACGAAGGCCGCTACACGGTCATTTCCGTCCAAGTCGTCCCCGGCCAACCCACGCCAATAGACGTAAAGTTGCCGTAGACCTGGGGTCAGGGTGCGGCGGTTCCGGCGAAGTCGATATTTGGGTACTTTGTAGTTCCAGGCGACGAGGGAACCGTATTCCGAACCACCTAAACTTTTAGTTGACAAAGCGGATGGATTGCGGTAAAGTATACCTAAGAGATTAGTCTACGAAAGGAATCGACATGAGAATCAAACCGAATTCGCGGAAGTTGACCGAGTTGGAATCCGTTATTATGGATGCGGTATGGACCCTCGAGCAGGCCACGGTGCGGGATATCCAGGAA
>CAIYET010000787.1 GCA_903925285.1 Candidatus Hydrogenedentota bacterium
GCCTCCAAATGCCGCCTTGGGCTGCTCGAACACGGCCACGACGAAAAGCGCACCGCCCATCGCCGCCCACGCCAGTATGCACGTCTCCTTCGTCGCCGCCATCAACCCCACGCACACGCCCACGCATATCGCCCAGCCAGCTCGGGAGGCTGTAGGCTGTAGGCTGTAGGCTGTAGGCAATACGGCGCGCTGCCTACAGCCTACAGCCTCCAGCCTACAGCCTCCAATAGCGTACCGCCACCCCGACACGATCAATCCCGCCCCCAGGAATACGAACAACATTTCCTGAATATAGTAACGGCTATAGAAAACCATCGCAGGCGAAATCGCCATCAACGCCGCGCCCGTCAACGCCTCCCACCGTCCAATCCCGTTCGCCAACCCCGCGAACAGCAGGACCAACCCAACGCCAAACAACACCGGTACGATCCGAAACATCCACTCGTTCGTATCCGCCAATGTCCGTGCGCCGCTCGACCAAACGAACGGCAGCGCACAATAATAGATCGTCGGCCCATGATACTCGCGCGGGTCATACACATACCGCCCCGTATCCAGCAATTCGCCCACCTTCGCAGTATGGACCGCTTCATCCGTGTGCATCGGACGCCGCTCCAACCCCGGCAACCGAAACGCCAGCGCGCCCACGGCAATCAAAAGAAGCGCGCACCCAAAGCTGATCGATCCCTTGCGCAAGTATGCACCCGCGTCATGCCGCATCATCAATGATTTCCAATCGTCACGTCCATGTACGTCAAAGGCCAAGTTCCTTGCGGAACTCCTCATACGGTACAGGGTCGGAATGTTCCGCAAGGGCCTTTTCGATCTCTTCGCGGTCGATACGGTCTTCGAGTTCCTCGATATACGCTTGGTGCAGCTTGAGATCGGTCATTGAGATAATCGCGGCCTGCGGCTTGCCGTCGTATTCGAGCAGGACGGGCGCGCCGTCCTCGATGTGTTCGATAGCATCGGCAAGATCCTCGTGCAGGCTCTTGAGCACTCGTCGCGTCATATACCGAATTCCTTTTCACGGATTATAGCCTGACACACCCGGTGTAACAAACAGACTCCACGCGTTTCGCGAACGTTTGCCTGCATCCCCGCCGATTTGCCATAATCGGCGGCATTAGGTGCGAGCGAAGAATATTGTGACGCATCTTTTGTGCTCGTAATCATGGAATACCCGGCTGTACTTGCGAAACATGGAAGTATAAGGTGTAGGCAGCGCGCCATGTTGCCTACAGCCTAAAGCCTAAAGCCTACAGCCTCGAAGGAGATATCATGGCGAAACGGCCCATCGGGGCAGTCACGTTCGATTTGTGGGACTGCCTCTTCATCGACGATTCCGACGAACCCAAGCGCGCCGCGGCCGGACAACCGCCCAAACCCGTGGCACGCCGCGAACTCGTCCACCAGTATCTCGGACGTCACGCACCCATCGCGCGCGAGACCGTCAACCTCGCCTACGACGTAACCGACGCCGCGTTCCGCAAAGTCTGGCACGACGAACACGTCACATGGTCTGTCCGCGACCGCCTCGGCGTATTGCTCGCCGGTCTCAAGCGGAACCTGCCCGAAGACGAATTCGCCGAACTCGTACGCCTCCACGAAGACATGGAACTCGTCTTCAGTCCCGACCCGGCGCCCGGCGCAGTCGAAGCGCTCAAGGCGCTGCATGGTCTCTATCCGCTCATTATCTTGTCGGACGCAATCTTCTCACCGGGACGCGCGTTGCGCGAACTCCTGCGCGGGGCCGGCATGCTCGACTGTTTCGACGCGTTCGTCTTCTCGGACGAAGCAGGCAAGTCGAAACCCGCGCCCGAAGTGTTCCACGAAGCCGCGAAAGCCGCCCGTTGCGACGTTTCGGGCCTCGTCCACATCGGCGACCGCCCGCACAACGACATCGGCGGACCCCATGCCGTCGGCGCACGCGGCGTGCTCCTGACCGTCGTCAAGACCCGCCCCCTCGAAGGGCACGTCCCCGACGCCTTCTGCGACGATTACAGCAAGCTCCAAGGTATCCTCAAAGCAATGGAAGTATAGATTGTAGGCTGTAGGCTGTAGGCTGTAGGCTGTAGGCTGTAGGCAGCGCGTCGTGTTGCCTACAGCCTAAAGCCTAAAGCCTCAAAGGAAAGGAAGGACAATATATGTCAGCAGTCCCGCGTTTTCTCATCATTGATGGTTACCCGAAAGAAAGCCGCGACGAGTTCAACAAAGTAGGCATGCGGCTCGCATGGGAACTCTATCGCGATATGGTTTTGACATACCTGCCCGACGCCGAATGCGACGTCTGGCTATCAAGCGACCCCGGTGTGTCAACCCCGACCAACAGCGACCTCGAAAAGTACGCCGGCATCCTCTGGCCAGGCTGCAACATCACCATCTACCATCACGACGACCCGCGCGTCATCGCACATCTCGACCTCGCCACCCGAGCGTACGAAGTCGGCGTACCCCAATTCGGCACCTGCTGGGGTATTCAAGTCGCCGTCGTCGCCGCCGGCGGCGAAGTCGAAGCCAATCCCAAAGGACGCGAAATGGGCATCGGACGCAAAATACGCCTCACCGAAGCAGGCCGCGTCCATCCCATGTACGACGGCAAACCGCCCGTCTTCGACGGATTCGTCAGCCACGACGACGAAGTCACCAACCTCCCGCCCTGCGCCACCCTCCTCGCCAGCAACGATTTCAGCCAAGTCCACAGCGTCGCCGTCACCTACTTGCGCGGCACATTCTGGGGCATCCAATACCACCCCGAATACGATGTCCACGAAATGGCCCGCCTCATCGTCGCCCGCGAAGAACGCCTGACCAATCAAGGATTCTTTTCGGGCCACGACGACCTCGTCGCATACGTGGATCGCCTCGAAGCCCTCCACGCGCAACCCGACCAGAAATTCCTGCGCTGGCAACTCGGCATCGACGACACGATCCTGTCCACGCCCGTGCGCCAATGCGAATTCATCAACTGGATCGACAAGCTCGTGTTGCCCACCGCCGGACTGCCGCCACGTACGTGAAGCAAGGATGAAGGATGAAAGATGAATTGGCGATTGCGGATTGTAGATTACGGATTGTAGATTGTGGATTGCCGTCAATTCGCAATCTGCAATCCTTCATCCTTCTCACCCTTCTCACCCTTCTTTCATGCACCGCGTGTGGGCAGTCCAAGCGCATTCTCATCGTTGGCGACAGTTGGGCCGCGAGCATTGCTACCCAGGCGGTCGGTATGCCGGGATTCGGCTCGTTCGACGGCGTGCTTGCGGCAAACGGTCTGGGCGCGTATACGACGCAAGGCGAACTCACCGCGTGGGGCGGACGCAAGGCGAGCGATTTTGTCAAGCCGGAGAATCTCGAACGAATCACCGGCGAACTTGAACGATACCCCACTATCGGTATAGTCCACCTTATCATCGGCGGAAACGATTTCCTCAACGTCGTCGCGCAGGGCAAGAACATCGCGGCGTATTCGCCCGACGAGCGCGCGCATTTCTGGGACGCCATCCAAGCCGACATCCAGACGATCGTCAACCATTGCCTCGCGCAACGGCCAGGCATGAAGGTTCTCATCAGCGACTATGACTATCTCGACGCCGCGAGAGCACAGGCGGTCTATCCCCATTTCAATTTCGGCGGCGTCACCCCGCGCGAGTTGAACGACGCCTTCGTCGAACTCGGACGCCGCAAACTCGCCATCGCCCAACGGACCAAAGGCTGCTACTACGTGTCGAACTGGGGCGCGCTCCAATGCGCGTTCGACTATCCAAGAACCGGTCTGCCCATGCCCGGCTCAGCGCCCGACTACACCCCCTACGCCGGCGGCGATCCTGACAAACCCATGCCACCGGACGCCCATGTCGGCGACGGCATCCACCCCACCGACGCTGCCCACCGCAAACTCCTGCAACGCTGCGTCGACCAGTTCTACAAGGATGCGCTCGAGAAGGAACGCGTAAAACCGTAACCACTCAGGTAGTCTTTCAAATACCGTTCGACGATCTCCGCCTTTCGCATAATTCCCTGGACGTGCATGTGGCAGATATCGCGGAAATAGTACATACCACCGCCCATGTTCTCGTTAACCGGAACGTACAGTACGTGTTCGCGTTCGCAGAAGGATCGTATGTGCACATTCAGACGGCCCAAGACCCGGCAGTACGTGGCCAAGGAGAGTTCCGGGTATGACCATCCCGTTCGTGCGTTATGATCGAAATACTCCCGTTCCTGTTTCGTGAGGACCTTGCGATCCGGCATGGCTTGACTGCACAAGGCAATGGGGATGCCGCGACAGGCCGACGCACGTCGTATCACGCCGAAATTGCGCATTGTGCAGGCGTCGATACAGGCATCGATCTCCGCCTCGGTGCAAAACAGCCACTCAATTCCGCAATAATGGACAAACCACGACCATTGCGAGGCCTTCCTCGATAGCCCGGCCTGTTCTTTCAGGCGGGCCATTATGTGCTGAAACACATCGTTGATCCCATCATAAATGAGGATAAGATCGGGCTCCATTTTGAAATAGTCGCCGAGCAGGGCTACGTCCCATGGGGTCGCCTTGCCGGATATGCCACAATTCACAACCTCGATGCGGCGACCGGGAAAACGTTCAAGCAAAAGGCCTTGCAGCATACTGGGGTACGACTCGCCATTGTGGCTCTCCTCGGTTGTCGAACCGCCGAGGCAGATGATACGGAACACCCCGCTGGGTTTCGGGACTTCGATATCCGCGCCCCGGTATCCAAGGTTGTTGGTACGGAAACCAATTTCCCCCATTCCGGAATGGGAAGAGCGCAGATTGGGCTTATACTTGATGAAAGGCTCTTCCCAGGGCGAGTCCGTCGGCAGCGGCTTCATCGGAGCCAAGTCCACGTTGCGTTTCTTCGCGTCGAGGAAAATGTACCTGAACGTTCCACCGGCTTCGGAAAGCAGGCAATATCGCAACGCGAAAGAGGGCGCGACATCCTTATAATGCATGCCGGATGTCTTGGGGCCATCCCTCAGAAGGACGGTGAAATCGTTTTTCGGATACGAGCCATACGAACCATACTCCTCCCCATAGACGTTCACGACCTTTCCCGAAGTATCATATTGCGCGATGGTCTGCATAGTAGCGGCGGCGAAATCAAGGCGATCATGCTCGTTGAGACTCGGAAAGCACGCTGCCCGTTTCTCAAACGCCGCGTCGCTATCGTCATCCACGGATGCGCCCCACGAACAGAAGTCATCCTTCGCAAGAGGCTTCGCGGCGATGTCCGTTGCCCACGTTATCGCGGAAGGGGCTGTCCACGGTGGGTCACGGTGGAGTTCCGGCGGCGCTAGGTCTTCAACATGGGATGTTTTTTGAGGGACGATAAACCGGTTCGTTCGCTCGATGTACTTGAGGCGAAGCATACACGGCATTTCGAACAAGCCCAGCCACAGAACCGGAATCCACAGCACGACTAGAAGGCCCCGGATTAGGGCCTTTCTGAAAGGGTTTTGCGTGGGGTGGCTCATTCTCCTCCATGCGGCGATGGTCCTTTGTGCCTCCGCAGGGATCCGGCGATCAATGCCGATCGGACAGCCACAGCGCCGACAACACAAGATGGTAATCCCTATCGAAACGCCGAGTCAATCCAACTGAGGACGGGGTTCGAGCATGCCCAAGGCTACTTTAATGCGTTGACTGCGGGTGCAATGTAATCCTTTATGGATTGCGTGACAATATCCGCTTTCAGCGCTATTCCGTTCGGGCGCATGTGGCAGAAGTCGAGGAGGTAGTCGATGGTCGAAGTGATGTTCTCGTTCACGGGTATGTACAGCAAGTGCTTCCGGGCGCAGTATTGCTTGATTTCCGCATTCAGGGCCTGCAAAAGCTTCGAGTAGACCCTGCCGTCTCGCCACCACTTCGTCGAGTAAAACTGGCGCTGGTCTCTCGGTAATTCATCATAGTTCGGATATGCATTGCTGCAAAGCGCGAGCCGGATGCCCTTGCAGGCGCAAACGCGGCGCAAGCATTCGAAGTTGGCTATGGTAAGGTCTTTGATCCATCCGTGGAACGTCTTCTCGGTTGGCCAGAGCAATGGCCGCAGATAGTAGCCAACGAAAGGCGCACATTTTAGAACGTCGTATGGGAAAGGGCGAGTATCTTCCCAGACATCCTGGATTTCGTTGGCAACGTCGTTTATGCCCTCGTAGGCGACGATCAAATCAGGCGTCAGTTCCAGGTAGTCCGCCAGCAAGAGGAACTGGCTGCGCGTACGGATGCCCTCGATCCCGCAATTGAGCACCTCGATCTGCCTTCCGGGGAACAACGACTTGAGGCGCTCTTGGAGAAGGGCCGGGTAGGTCGACGGATTGTCGGAACCCTCGTGGGTCGTCGAGCCGCCGATGCAGAGGATACGAAAGACATTCCCGGGTTTGGGTACGGTTACATCCGGCGCCCGGAACCCGTATCGGTTTGATGTGAGGGGGGACGGCGAGCGAAGATTCCTCTTGTAGCGGAGGGCATTAACGTCCCATCGGGAATCTTGCGGGATGTTACAGACCTGCGCTCGCAAGTAGGCGTACTCCAATCCTGCAAAGACATAGACTTCTCCCGTCTCCCGTACAGGCAGGAAATGGAAATCCGTTTTACAGTCAGGATTGCCAGGGAGATCGAGGGGCAGAGTGACGGTCACGGTCTGGCCGCTATGCGCTGCCTGCTTCGCGGTCGCGCGGATGTCCGCGGCTGGCAGAAGCGAGTCTTTCCCGTCGAGAATATTCAAGCGTTTGAACCAATCGGAATACACATTCAGCAGGACGCCGCGTGAATCGAAACGCATGACGGTTTCGGCGTGACAGATGGCAAACATCGAGCGCTGCTCCTCATCGAGATTCGGAAACAAGGCGCGACGCGCCGTTGCTTGGTCGGGCGTTTCGTCCTTCCGGGGAACCTCCCATTCGTCGGCCACCGGTTCGTTGATTGCCGTAGTCGCCCACGCGATCGCTGCATCATGAAGCGCCAACTTGACAGGCGGTGCAGCCGGTTGTTCCCTTGGCCACGGGGCTTTACCGAGATCGGCGAGAATGTAGGGATTGTGCCTCTGGACATAGGTGCGTGCCAACAGATCCGCCAAGCGATCAAGCACGGGAATGTACGAGAGGCCCAGGAGCAGAATACCGCCTTGAAGCCCTCGCTTAAGCCAGAGTTTCACGCGCACATTAGTCCCTCCCTCGCAAATTCCAACTGTCGAAACGGCCCGTTGGCTTAGCGGCTCGAACGTTCGCTTCCTTCCAGTGCTGGTGCAATGTAGTCTTTGAGCGATTCCGCGATGATATGCGCCTTGAGTGCGATCCCTTCCTGCGAGAGATGGCACGAGTCAATAAGCCAATCCGGGTCGGTTATGTTTTCACAGACTGGAATATAAAGCAGTCCTTGCTGTTCGCAGTACTTCTTGATTTCCGGATTAAGCAGTCCGACCAGTTTCGCAAAAAGCGCGCCGGTGAAACCGCACATGGCATCGACGCACGTGCGCTTCGCGTACGATGCGTCATCGTAATGGACGTACGCAAGACTGCACAGCGCGAAGCGGATGCCGTTGCGCGCGAAGATGCGGCGCAGTCCCTCGAGCTGCGTGATGGTAATTGCCTGAGACCAACTCCGCATTACATCGTCGGATGGCCAGAAGGGTCGAGCGAGTCTACGTTGAAGAAACCCCCAACGGTCAAGCCAACGATAACCGGGCGAGATTAGGGATTGACAGATGATCGCGATGTCATTTTGGGAATCATTTACACCCAGGTAGCCTATGACAAGATCGGGGTCCAGTTCCAGATACGCCGGAACGTGCAGGAAATTGCTGCGGGAATTCATGCCTTCGACGCCACAGTTCATGACTTCGATGAGCTTCCCCGGGAATAGCGCGCGTAGTTCCTTTTGCAGAAGCGCCGGATACGTGTTGTCATTGTCGCTGCCTTCGTACGTGGTGGAACCCCCCAAGCAGAGCACCCGAAATGTACCCTTGGGTTTGGGCACGTCCATGTCGGGCGCTCGATAGCCGTAGCGATTGGTAGTAACGAAACCGGACGCGAACTTGGCGAGAAGATCCTTCTTGTAGCTGAACCCTTGGACGTCCCAGCGCGACCATTCCGGAATGTCCATTTCCTCTAATTGGTGCAGACGGTACTCGAACTCGACAAAGACGTAAACCAAGTCGCTGGCCGAAACAGGCAGAAAGAAGAAATCCGTCTCGCCCAAAGCTCTCTTGTCAGGCGCCAAGTTGAATGAAGCGTGTATCGGTTGCCCCTGCTGTCGCGCCTCTTGAGCCTTCGCGCGGATCTCGTCAATCGGCAGACCGATCTTCAATCCCATGTTCCCCAACTTGATGCAGTACCCCTTGAAGGCATCGCCATAAACCTTCTCAAGTCCTCGGGCATCGAAAACCAACACCGTCTCACCGTTGCCGATCGCAAACCATTGGCGGTCCTCGTCGGAGAGTTCGGGAAACAATGTCCGCCGCAAACGCTTCTGTTCGGGGTGCTCGTTTTCCTTGTGTACCGCCCAATCGGCCGCAAACGGCGTCCTGAGACGCGATGCCTCCCAGGAAACGACAGTCGGTTTAACCTTAATGGGAACATGCGACACGTCGGGGGGACTAGGCGGAAACGGATATCCAAGTTTGCCCTGAGTGGCAAGATAGTAGCGATTCTGCGTCGTGATCCACCAGATCTCGGCCTTGTCAAATCCAACCAGCCCCACATGCACGACAATCAACCATGAAACGACAACGCCTACCCAAAAGACACTTCTGAAACGCTTCTTTTTCCCGGGTGTCTGCAACACAACTTCCCGTTCAATGTTTTTGTTTTTCCGATGACTCGTTCAGTCTGCGAGTCACAACGATTCAAATTCTAACAAAAGCGAACGGCGTGAAACCACAAAACTGGGCAACAGGCACAGGGTTGAATCGTTGCATCGTATGCTATACTAACCATCTTCCCTTGAGAGGCTGAATGATGAAGATGTCGCCTAAAGTGCTGTCTTGGAGTCTCATCGTCGTTCTGTGGTTGGTTGTATTGGGGACCGCCGCAGAGGTTTTTGCGACTTGGCGTCTGCGTACGATCGAGCGAACGAATCCCTACATTGGCCCTCTTCGGGCCGAGGGGCGCGTGCCTTCCAACGAGCATGTCCCTTCTCCTCCTCCCAAGGCGGATGTACTCGGACCGCATGCGCCGGTATCGTGGGTTACAGACGTCATCGCCAATCCTTCCGGAAGTGACAGTTTCTGCCGCTGTGGGACGCCGTCCGACACAGCGACTGAAGCGGAAGTCGAACGCAGACGCGAGGTCTTTCCCTCTCTTAGCGAACCAGATCGTCTCGATTGCGCGACTATCCACTCGGAGGCCGTGATACAACTGACCGAGTCGGGAACGATCCGCGCGTTGTACAACCTGGATGCGGCGGCTCTCCTACCTCGCTACCGAAAGCTCCTGGCCAACGCGGCAAAGACAAGGGCTACGCATTACGAGTCTGCGGAGGAAGCGCCCAATAGCCGGACCTACATGCTGTACGTACCCGCAGAACACTCGTTCTATGTCTTTTGCAAGCTGTTCCGCCAACGCTTGACGCAGACGCTTTCTCCGAATTCTCCTTGGGAAATCCCCTTTCTCAAGTACAAGAAAAACTTGAGCGATACGTATTCCGGAATGGGTGAAGCTCACAACCAAACGAATAACTTCGGTTTTCGAGGTCCAGATGTCGTGCTGCCAAAGCCCAAGGGGCGATTCCGAATCATCTGCGTTGGCGGTTCGACGACGGAGGAAGGATACAAGGACGGGACCTATCCCAAGTTCCTGGAAGGACGCCTGCGAAACCGGTTTCCGGAAAGGGATATCGAAGTGGTCAATTGCGGCGTTTCGGGCAAGACCACCACGGGCAGTGTCACATTGCTTCCGGATTACTTCGCACTGGAACCGGACCTTATAATCGTTTACGAGGGCGTGAACGACATTTGCCAGGAACTCTCGCACTGGTTCGTCGAGTTTGTAAACGGGTCGAACTTCATTCGCCAGTACATGCCCGGACTGTCGTTTCCTTCCACCAAGAAGATCGATACGTGCCTGGATCAATTACCGATCCGCAATATCCACGGCATACGACGCGCAGCGGCCTGCCGGGGCATTCCTGTAGCCGTATGCAGCCTGGCCTTTCCTGATCCGGCCGCGTTAACGGAGCAGGAGCGCCAGTACTTCGACTACAATGCGCGAACGTGTTGGGGCGCACCAAATCTCACGATAAACCTCTATGCACGGATGGCGGGACGGCTGAACATGCGAATTCGCGCGCTGTGCGAACGGGACAAGATGCTGTATATTCCGGTGCACGAGAATATTGGCGGTGGGTTATACTATATGAGTGATATTTGCCATATGTACGCGAGGGGAGTCGAGCGCAAAGCGGATATCATCGCCAGTCATTTGAATGATTGTCTCGCTGCCCTATTCGCCCTTCCTCCCGCGCCTTGATATCGGGCAGGCCAGGGATGTACTCGTTGTTCATACCATATTCTTCTACGCGAGGAAATCCTTCGCCGGATTCGAGGCCGCGTTTGGGTAACCGAACCTGTCGTCAGCGGCGCGCGGCTAGGTCCGAGACGCGGCCTTTGGCACGATACACGCGGCTCATCCATCCCGGTAAGGCGGCGGGACCATATCCTTCGCAGAGCGCTTCGAAGAGCGTCAGCGGCAGGTCGTGCTTTTCGAGCGAACGTCGGAAGCGGAACAGATTCTGCGCGCGCTGAAGCGGCGTTAGACGTTTCGCGGCAAATGCCTTGTCGAAATCGATCACGTACACTTCGTTCGGGCTGGAGGCGCGCCGACTACGCTTCTTTCTCGCGTTCACGAGGACGTTGCCCACGTGCAGGTCGGCGTGGTAGACGCCCAAGTCGTGCATTTGTCGAAACGCTTTGCCGCATGATTGCAGTAAGACGCTGGAAGAAATACAAGTCGCAGTTCCTCCAGCCTCCAGCCTAACCTTTTCGACTTCGTTGTCATCCCGTCCGTCACCGAGATACTGCAAGAGCGTGACGGCGTCGAGTTCACGCGTCGCGATGGCCCCGCGAAACCACAGCCCGCACCTTGCCCAGCATGCGCCGAGCGGTTCGGGTGTGGGCAGACCGTTGGCGAAGACGAATTGGTGGATTTCAAGTTCGCGCAAGGCGCGGTTTCGGAGCAGGTATTGATTGCGAAGGAACCGGCGCATCGCCCCGCCGCGTTGGTATACCCTGATAATTCCGTTTGAATCCCCACAAGGAAAACGCCGAAGCGTCCCGCGCCCCCCGATTCCTGCCGGTTCGCATCCGACGCCGTATAACAGCGCCTCGGCAATGGCCAGCGATTCCGCTTGCTGCACGCACGCAGTCTTGGCGCCGTCGCGTACGAGAATGAATCCATCGGAAGAGAAGGATGAAGGATGAACCAGGAGCGAAGCCGTGTTCTTTTTCATCCTTCATCCTTCATCCTTCATCCTTCATCCTTCATTCTTGTCTTCATCGAGCACTACGTAATCCAACCCATAGCGCGGCCCCCACGACAAGCAACCCCATTGGCGCGCCGAAGGCCGCCGCCAACATCCAGGAATGGCCGACGGCCGAGCCGACGTAATCGAAGTAACCCAAAATTCCCGGTATGGCCAAGGCCATGCGCCCCGGAAGATCAAGCACGATGGCCGCAACGGCCAGCAACGCCGCTACGACAGTAAAGACAAGGAAGGAGCCGTTGACTAGTTTGTGGAATCGTCTGCGTTCACGTTTGGCGACGGCTACGGCGGTCACGCGACGCCGGACCTCGCGACAAAGTCCCAAGGGCGCCGGGCGCATGGGCGCTTCCTTGAGCTTGGCTTCGACAAGACGGTCGAGATCGTTGGGATCAAAGGAGGCCACGCAACGAGAACTCCTTTTCCAGAATCAGCCGCAGTTGGTTTCGCGCGCGATGCATCCATGTCTTCAAGGTGCCCGTCGGTATGCTAAGCCCGTTGGCGATCTCTTCGTACGAGCGCTCTTTGAGATAGTAAAGCGTCACGATGTTCGCGTAGCGTTCGGGCAGCAGCGAAATGCAGCGCCGCATCACGTCGGGCATGTCGAGCCAATCCACGCGATTGACGGGAGCATGCGGTTCATGCCAGGGTTGCGCCTCGATTTCCGCGCGCCGCTTGCCGCGTGCCAATTCGGTCAGGCACACGCTGGCGGTCACGCGGTATATCCATGTCGAGAAACTGCAATCGCCCCGAAAACCATCGAGCATGCGGTAGGCTTTCAAGAAGGCTTCTTGGGCCATGTCCTCGGCTTGCGTGGCATCGCGCATGAAGCGATACGACAGATTGTAGACGATGCGTTGATGCCGTGCGGCCAATTGCGAGAAGGCTTCCGCGTCGCCCTGCTTGGCGCGCTGAACGAGAACGAAATCGGCTTCGCGTCCGTCCGGCGTCTCAGACGCCTCATCCCACGTACGGGTTGTTTCAGTACTCATAGGCTGTTTCGCGTAATCCATATGTTGCCATTCAACGTTGCCATGTTCAGCCCTATTTTACCTTCTCCAATAAGCCCACGCAAGCGATGCCGTTTCGGACTGTCCGGCGGCGTGGCCACGGCGAAGTCCGACGTGATCGCCCCGCGTCCCGTCGCGGCATTGATTCGCGCGGAACAGCGCTCATCCATGATGACGGTAATACCGCCGTTTTGCGTGGTCAGATCGCACGTTTTCACGTGGGGATCGAGGACGCGCGCCACGATGGCGCCGTTGGTTGTGGTCGCACGTAGCGAGCCGCCGAGGACATGGGCATAAATGCTGCCGTTGACGGTTTGAAGCGTGGCGTCCGAAGAGGCGTCCACCAACCGAATGCGACCGTTAGTACTGCGGGCGTCGACGGCTCCGGACGGTTCGGCGATGTCGATATCGGCATTCTTACCCTGGATGGTCACCCGTCCGCAACCTTTCGACACCCAGACGTTCCCGTTCGAGCCTTCCACCTTGACATCGGTCCCCGCCGGCACGAGCAGGTTGTAATCCACGCGAACCTCGATATCGTCCGGCCGTTCGCGAGGCTCGGTCACGACCTTGACAACGTCCGAATCCGCAGTCGTGTACACCAGCGAAGCGGCATACACCTGCGCCAACAGCTTGGCGGCCGAACTCTGTGCGTAGACGCGTACATTGGCCTGGATATGGATCCCCACGCCCGATGTGGCATACACCTGGACGGCGCCGTCGTCGTTGCACAGATGCACGGACGGCGCGGACGGCAAGCGAAACTCGCGCTGCTCATGGACTTGCGGCGGCCCAACAATCCGCGGCAGGTTCGGCGCCACCAACTGAACGCTGAACCACAGCACAACCGCCGCGACGATCCCGGCAGCCACCAAGCTTCGTAAGAAACGCATCATGTTTTTTGACCGCGTGCGACATCAGAGGGTTTCATCCCAGTCGCAGAAGCCCTGCGCGCTACGCTCGCCGTTCGGAGCGTTGACTGTCTCAATTCGTTGTGCCATAATCCGGTGAACAGTTACTTTATTCACAACCCTGGAGTGAACCGTGATAGGCAGGGTGTCGCTGATCTATGCTGTATCTCTTGTATTTGCAATGGGATGGATTCATGACACGCAGGCGCAAACGCTCGACCGGGGGCACCGGCTGCTAATCGAGCATGGCTTGCAAATCCAGACGTGGGCCTTTCCGGGGGCAAACGGCGATTTCAATCTGGACACGTGGGCTGCGTCACATTTCACCGCGCCGACCTTCATCGACAACGCTGGGGACGCCGACCCGTTTTTAGGGCTTGCCCCGGGGATCCCATGGGGAACAGCCGGGTGGGCTTCCGACTTGGCTCCGGGCGAAATACCGTATGCTTCCAACCTCGTGAGTGTCCAATTCGGCGACGAACAAAATCTGGCAGATGTCGGCGTGCTGGCCCAGGCGGTCAGCGCTATCAAGTCGTGGCAGGACCGCTATCCGCACGCGATCGTTTTTACGAACCAGGTTGGACTCCAATTCTCCGACGCGATAATGCTGAATTATATGGAAGCGGCCAAGCCGGATATGCTGATGTTTGATTCGTATCCGTTCAATGGACTGATCGACTTCGTTCCCGGCGGCAGTCCATCTGTGCTCTATGTCAGCCTCGACGCCCATCGCAAGCTCGGACTGGCGGGCCATGACGGCACCGGAAGGCGGCCCATTCCAACAGGAGTACATGTACAAACCTTCACGATGTCCGATTTGGTGCTGGGACACATCGTCACCGAGTCCGAGGCCCGGCTCAACCAGTTTTCGGCATGGGCCTATGGATATAAGTTCATCAACGCGTTCATTTATGATCGCCCTGCTACCACTGGTGAGGGCCTGCAAACCATCCTCTTCGAAGGTCCGAGTGATGCGGCACCGACACCTCTTTTCTACCAGATTGCCGAGTTGAATCGGCAAAGCCGCAATCTGGGACCGGCATTGGTACGTCTGTTGACAACAGACATCCGGTTTGTATTGGGGCGCTACAAACCTTCGGCGGGGGAAGCGGCTCGCAAGATTCCGCTGTTCTTCGACATGCAGTCGTGGAGCGCGGGCCAGACGGTTCCCTATTTGACAGCCGTTTCTGCGTCGAACCTGTGCACCGAGAATTACGGGCTGGAAGGCAACGTGCTCCTGGGTGGTTTTCGCACCTTGGATGAGAGCTTCGACGGGACGTCCGCCAATAACGAGGCCTACTTCATGGTCGTCAACGGGTTGAGTTCGCCCGAGGTCACCGGCACAGCCGCCAACACGAAGCAGCGCATTCATCTGACCTTCAACTTTGGCGCGAGCGGCCTTACCGCGCTGCAACGGATGAGCCGGGACACGGGGTTGGTCGAGAATGTGCCCTTGGTGAATGAGAGCGGTAGCGTATATTCGCTCGATCTGGTATTGGACGGCGGGACGGGCGACCTGTTCAAGTTTAAGAGCGGTGCGCCCTTTGTGGGCGACGCGACGTATGGCGGCGAAATCACCTGCAGCCACGGGTATTATGTCGAAGAGGGCAAGCGCATTACGTTCAATGCGATCATCGGAGGGCGCAGCTACGAGTGGCTGCGCAACGGCGTGGCATTGATCGACGACGAACGCATCCAGGGCAGCACGACGAACATGCTTACACTGGATCCCGCTGACGTTGAAGACGCCGGCGTCTATGTGTGCCGCATCGGCTTCGGCGGACCGCTAGGCCCGGCAACCTCGACGCCGCACGAGATCATGGTGGTGCTTGCCGGACAGCTTCCTGCGGCATCGGCATCTCTCGTGGCCCTGGGTGTATTGATGCTCGGCCTGATCGGACAGCGCCAGATCCGCCGCTACAGAACACGATAAGGCCAATCCCGAAGCAGAAGCCCTTGCTGAACGGTTATGGGGAAACGCCAAACCCGATCCAAGCTAACTCCGGGCAGCGCGCGCGATAGCTCGGATGTGGTCGGGCGTCGTGCCGCAGCAGCCGCCGATGATGGTTGCGCCGGCGGCGATGAGGTCGGGGACGCGCATGGCCATCATTTCGGGCGTTTCGGGGAACTCGTCGTGATCGTCGACGCGGATGGGCAATCCGGCGTTGGCTTGGACCATGATCGGCGCGGCAGGCGCGGCGGCGCGCAATCCTTTCGCGATCTCGACCATACCTGCCGGTCCTTGGCCGCAGTTCGTACCGATAATCGTAGCACCGGCGTCGAGCAGCGCGGCTGCGACGTCTCCGGGCGTGTTGCCCATCATCGTGCGGTAGGAACCGTCTGCCATCTTGTCGAACGTGAACGTACAGATGACTTCGAGCTGGGTATTCTCGCGCGCGGCACGAATCGCGAGGCAAGCTTCGTCGATGGCGATCATCGTTTCGATGCAGCAGGCGTCCGCGCCGCCGCGTTCGAGCGCCATCGCTTGTTCCTTGAATGCCTCGTAGATCTCCTCTTCCGAGACGTCGCCCATCATGAGGATCTTGCCCGTCGAACCCATCGACGCGAAAACGTGCAAGTCCGGCCCGACGACTTCGCGCGTGAGGGCCGCAGCCGCTTCGTTCAACTCGGCGGCGCGCCCCGCCAAACCGAAATGAGCGAGCTTGAATCGGGTCCCGCCGAAGCTGTTCGTCGAAACCATGTCCGAGCCTGCGTCGCGGTAACTGCGCGCGATGTCCGCGACCGCCTCGCGATGTTCAATGTTCCACAGTTCCGGGCATTCGCCGGGCTGCATGCCCTTCTCGGCGAGGAACGTGCCCCACGCCCCGTCGGAAATCAGCACACGTTTCGCATTCAAGTCGTCGACAATTCGATTCATGATCTTCTCCGCCATAGATAACGAAAACTGTAGACTGTAGAAAGAAGAGGCTTTAGGCTTTAGGCTGTAGGCTGTAGGAGGTGCGGTAATCCATCCTACCTCCTACAGCCTACAGCCTAAAGC
>CAIYET010000788.1 GCA_903925285.1 Candidatus Hydrogenedentota bacterium
ATATCCGTTTGCGCTTCATCGCGTTGTTGTTCCCACGCGCGTACACGCTCCAACATCAGCGATTTCTCCGTAAAGGACAGGTCCGAGGCAATTATCAAGCCGTATTCGGGTGTATTCTTGAAGCAGGGATAAAGAAAGGTCTGTGCTACCGCAAAGCCGTGGTGCGTAGTCACTGGGCAGTAGCCCATCAGATACCAGTGCTTCTTTCGTGTATCTATTGTGGGCAGAAGTGCACGGAGATAGCGCATGCCATTCGAGTTCCAGTAAAGAACGCCAGTCCTTGCACGTGCCCAAAAAGCGAATGCGCTCTGGCCGTTGTACAGGGTACACGCTTGAAATACATGGTCGTCCTGGAGTCGCTGGTGAAGACTCCCGGTTCTCCGGTAATCGAGTGTTCCGGCGTAGATGCGTTGCTGCATTCGTTCCATTGCATGCCGGCCAAAGGCTACTACTTTGGGCTTACCTTCGATGAGGATAGTGGAGCGTTGCGATGAAAAGTAAATATGTTCCGTGCTCAGGGGAAACGATTCCAAAGAGATAAAGCGGACCTCGATGCTGTGAAAATCGGCATGCGCGTGAAACTCAAAATCGTTTGCGGGAAAGAACGAAGATATCTGTTTGGCAGTCATCCGCTCCATCACGTAATCGCCCAGCAGGGAACTGAACTGCGTTTCAAAGATTTGCTCCGCTTGATTCAGCAGTGGCAGCGTATATGGCGGCTTGCAGAAGAGGACGTGCGTCAGGTAATACCGGTAAGCCTCCGTTAGTCCTTTGGACTTCATCAACGCCAGTGTTTTACGCATGGGAGTGTCGCCGCTCGTGACTTTCCCAAAGTGAAACCCCTTTAGAATGGCGCAGACAGCGGCGATGAAAGCGGGGTCTGCCGCAGCGGTGTCGATGCGTAAGTCAGGGTAGGGACCTTTGGCCATCCGTATCGGTATAGGAATTTCAAGGGGTGGACCTAATATGCGCCCGCTTTCCGTATGCCGAACAATCAGGCTCGGCGGGTGCGCGACCTTGCGGTCGGTTGCGGTTTCGTTTGTCATTTGATTGCCTCCAATTGTTGGACCATGTGTATGTAGGTTTGTTCTTGTGTGACTCTGGCGATGCCAAGAATGCTGAAGACGAATGACGCAGCCCCTTCTGAAGAGAGACTGGATATTGCATCTGCGTTCAGACGGAGAGCGATATCGTTGGCAGTGTGACGAGGCGACAGCCAACAACCCGGCACTGCCGCGATATGGGCACTTAACGCGGGTAGCCCCCGATGTCGGCCAAGGAGCGGAGGCATTGACGATACCGACACATGGGCCGGGACAAGAGGCGATAAGAGCGAAAGCGCGGCACATGGGCCGATATGGACCAAATGCCGCGCTGGCTACGCGCGTAGAGTTGAATAATGCTAAAAAATAAACGGCTCGAATTAGCGGAGCAGCGCCGGGAATTCGTGCCCACGCATATCTATATTGATGAGCCGCGCGGCGTCGGCCGGGTCGAGGGCCTCCAGAAGTTCAAGTGACCTGGCCACTTGCGCAACTCGCGCCGCTACCTGCGCGCCGGCCATGCGGGTCATCAGAGCAGCCAGGCGCTCGGCACATTCGGCCCGTTGCGCGCCCCCGGATTTCCAGCGGGCATAGAGGTCGTCAGCTTCTTCAAGACACCATTCGGTCGCCCGTGTATGGGCTTTGAAGTAGATGAGCATCGACGCCGCGTAAAAGAAGGGGTTGGGCCTGTGGTCGTGATGCAGAAGAGTCTTCTCGATATCTTCCGGTGCTGCACCCGCCGGTACCAGTACTTCCTTGCACAGCTCGTACATCTTCATCTCAACCGGTGTGCGTGTAACGATATCGGAATCGAATAGACCGTTCGTGTCGATCTTCATGTGTTTGATCGCGCGTTCTTCCTCGTCCGCGTACCAGAGCTCGCTATCTTGCGTAAAGCCCACGAAGAACGAGTTGGTGTCCCAGGTCATCGTCACGCGGATGCCGTGAACATCTTGAATCAACTTCGCGAACAGTATCTTGGTGATGTCGTCGGGAAAGGCGGCGTTGCCGAGCACGTGGAACCCGAACTCGCACCTGCCGAGCTTCTTCATATGGTGCGTGATCTCGATAAGCGGCAGCACCCACGGAACGTAGGCCGTAGCGAACGCTTCCCGCTGAGAGGCCATGCCGCCCACGGACCAATTGCTGAAGGCGCTTGCGAGTCCCTCGCTGAAGAAGAGTTGATGGAACAGCTTGTGCAATCGCGGCGTCTTGAACTGGTGGACTGCGTAGATGGATTGACGAATCCGTGAGGGCAGCATCGCCATGGCGTCCAGACTGCGCCGGTTGAGATCGAGCACTTCCGCGTACGATTGAAACGGACTGTCACCGGACGGTGGCACGATGTCCAAGCTGAAACTCCGGTGTACGCCACCGTGATATTTTCGCAATAGGTAAAGGTTGGCATTGAGCAGCGCGGGGATCTCGTCCTTGGCTACTTTCCGCGTTTGAATCTGGTATCCGCCCGAATCGCGGAAGAGGGGTTTACCCTGGAGATAAGGAGACGCCGTGACGGCATCGATGTTGTCCGAGAAGGCGGCCACGGCCTTGGTGGGATCGAATCCTTCCGATAGCGACAGATCGCCGAAAGAAACCAGTGTCGCTTTGATTGTCTGCTGGCAGAACTCCGCCAGTCCGGTTGGCTTGAACAGGCGAGCAAAATCGCGTTCGGCGCGCGCGAGGTAATCGATGGTGGCCCGCGCCTGGCCTGAGACGTAACATGTGTTGAGCATGATGAAGGTCCTCGTTTCGTGAAGAGGGGCCATGCCTCATCGACATGACCCCTCGGTTTTCCTAGTCGTTCGCAATGTC
>CAIYET010000789.1 GCA_903925285.1 Candidatus Hydrogenedentota bacterium
AGAAGGAGAAGGAGAAGGAGAAGGAGAAGGAGAAGGAGAAGGAGAAGGAGAAGGAGAAGGAGAAGGAGAAGGAGAAGGTGAGGGTGAGGGAGAGGGAGAAGAAGGGGGCGTGACCGTAACAATTACGCCTCAGGAAGCAGTAATATCGGGTGCGAAATGGTCCTTGGACAATGGTATGGCTTGGCACAATAGCGGCAATACAGTGTCGGGGCTAGATGTTGGCTCGTACACCGTGAGTTTCAAGGACGTGACGGGTTGGCAGAAGCCGTCCGATGTGCAGATTTTGATTCAAACCGGCCAGATCAGGACGGCCCACGGCGCCTATGTCCAGATGCTTGGCGGGATCCAGATCACGATTGAGCCTGAAGACGTGCGCAACGCCGGTGCCGGTTGGACCGTGGATAGCGACACGACCGTGCATACTAGCGGCGAGATCGTCAGCGACCTTCTGCCCGGTTCGCACACGATTCACTTTACGGACGCGACGCCTACTGTATCGGGCTGCTTCAACCCCGGCGTGACCTGGATTTTTCCGGCGGACATGACAATTGACATTCCCGGCGGCGGAACCGTACAGCAGACCGCCTCGTACACGACGGAGAAGAAAGCACTGCCCGCAAGTACAGGCGCCGGTGACGTATTCTTACTGGGTCTTTCTGTTTCGGCCCTATTCGCTGGCGGGCGGCGCGGACGGAAGCGCCAAACAGGGCAATAAGCCTGGCTCCGAAATCAAGGCTGGCGTTTCCGAAAATCCATCCGGTACGACATGCCATCGATTTTTTCACAACCGCTCAGGGAATAATACCCCGTAGCGTTTCCATCATGAGCGGGCCGGCCTTCGGACCGGGCGACATGCTGGTCAGGTAATCCGCGAAGCCCATTTTGGACTCGCCGAAATAGCGCTCGGGACAGATGTAGCCCAAGTGGTCGAGCCCGAGTCCCAAAACGAACTTCGGGTTCGACTTCATCAACGCCTTCGTCTGCAATTCGTACTCGGGCGCGGTCTCGCCGAAGTGCGTGGCAAACTGGGCCGGTCCGATGGCAAACCACGCGACCTCGGTTTCGACGGTTTCCGTGAACGGGCGCACGACCAGCCCCATTGCGCTCATGGCCTGGAATTTCGCGTTAGCGACGGGAACCAGGACGACCTTGTTTGCGAACCGAATGGCCGTTTCCTTGATTGCTGTAGGTTTATCGAGGGCCGCGAGAACTTTTTTGGCCAAATCCTCGCCATCCCGTTGCGCGAGTGCGTACGTTCGTTCAGGCGTATGCGGCTGGACCCAGCAGCCGATCGCGCCTTGCAGGAACATGTTGAGGCCGGGCCGCGCGCCCATCGCCTTGTAAAAATAACCAATCCAGTCCGCGCCGGTCTTCGTCTCGTCTTCGAGAACCGTCGGGTGGCACGCAAAGTTCGTCAGCGTCGCCAGCGGCGCGCCCTTCGCGTCGTTCACGATGAGAATGGTCACCGAACTATCGAGAAGCCCCGGCTCGCTGTCGTTGTCGACCCAGCCTTTGCACTCGGTCTCCGCGTAGGCGAGTTGGACGGGTTGCAGCGCCTTCGTAGCGCGGGCGACCTGCTTCGCGGCCACCTCGACCAACTTCGCCATGTAACCCGCGTCGCGCCCGCAATGCGTCTCGTCGACGCCATAGATGCCGATGGTATCCGGCGCGCTATGGGTGTGCGTGGCTTGGACGATGATGCGCTCCGGCGGGAGAGAGATACCGGTTACCTGCTTCGCCGCCGCCTCGCGGATTGCCTTGACCGTGTCATACTGCAGGCTGATCGCGTCGATGACGACCAACGCCACGGCCTGTCTGCCGTCATCGAACACGGCTGCCTTCGCGTACAGGTCGTCGTGGACACCCGTGCATTTTCGACCGAGATCATAGCCCGCCAGAAACACGCCGTCGGGCGGATTCACCGTATCTGCCGAAAATCCTGCCCGCAACCCCGGCGTCGAATCCTCCGCAACGGTCAGACCACATATGGTTCCAACAACTACAACGGACACAAGCGCATACCTCATCATTGAAATCGTCTCCCATGACCAGCGTTTCGAGATTAGACCCCATAAGCAGCATCGGGGTCAAACACTTCTTAGACCACGCAAGACGTAAGTTGGAGCCAAAAGCGGCGAAAAAATTCAGCACAGAAGTACCGCTGGCTTTAGCCGGTGTCCATTTGTATCGAGATTGCGCCTGTTTTCCTACCGGCTGAAGCCAGCGGTAGCGGTGCTGCACGACATCGATTTCTTCACAAGCCCTTGGTGGACCGATGAAAAGCCGCCTTCTGTTCCCATGAAGTGTTATATGTCTATCGCTTGGCCAAATTGGTCCAATGATTTTTTCATTGACAATTTAGGCTATTCGTGATATAGGATAGATGCGCTCGAAAGGGTCGAGCGTAAGTGGTGGCATAAATACAAGGAGTAATACGACATGAAGCACAAAGGGTTCACGTTAATCGAATTGCTGGTGGTGATTGCGATCATCGGCATCCTGGCAGCGATATTGCTGCCGGCGCTGGCGCGAGCGCGCGAATCGGCACGGCGCTCGAGTTGCGCCAACAACCTCAAACAATGGGGCATCATCTTCAAGATGTATGGCAACGAATCTGGCGCCAACAAGTTCCCGACGGTGCAGGCGGGAATTTTCCCCAAATGGCCGGATAGGGTGGCGGATACGATGTATTTCGACCTGGGTCCGAATTCGTTCGCGATGTATCCGGAATACATGACGGATCCGAAGATCACATTCTGTCCGTCGGATCCCGAGTATGCCGTCAGCCTGAAGAATGTCTTCGACGAAGACGGCAAACCGTGCTTCGGCATGGCTCGTTCTCCGGACAAGTGCTCGAGCCTGATCGATGCAAGCTACGCGTATATCGGTTGGGTATTCGATAGACTCGCTTACGAAGAAGAAGGCGCCCCGTTGGACCAGATCGCCACTATCATGGGGATGGTCGGCGAGGCAGGGAGAGTGGTCCCGAATCCAGGTCCCGGACCGGTGCAGGTGGTTGCGACGATCTCCAGTCTGCTGAATTCAGAGCTTATCAGTGCTGTATTGACTAAGAATGCCGAAGGGGTAGCAAATGCAGTCGATTCCGATATAACCGTAGCGCAAGGCCTTGGCAACGCCGGCGGAACAAGAATCTACCGGCTCAGGGAAGGCGTCGAGCGCTTCCTGGTCACGGACATCAACAATCCTGCGGCTACGGCGCAGTCCCAGAGCAGCGTGCCCATCATGTTTGACCAAATCGCCACCGCGACCGAGATGTTCAACCACGTTCCCGGCGGTGCGAATGTATTGTATCTTGACGGGCACGTTTCTTTCGTCAAGTACGATCAAAAGGGAACCGACCTCTGTAACGAACAGGTTGCAAACATCATTGCGACGATGTCCTCGGCACTCTAATCCAGCAAAGCGGGCGGCTTGGGTTCCTTACCCAAGCCGTCCGCGTTGTTTCTTCCGTTCCGTTTACGCGAGGAACGAGCAGATATACTGCATGAGGCCGCTTTCGACGGCGATGTCGAACGACGAGTTCGCGGGAACCTCGAACGACGTGCCTTCGCAGTAGGACGTCCAGTCAGTCTCGCCTTTGACGCGCACCGTGCACGTGCCCGCCGTGACCTCCATTCGTTCCGCCGCGCCCGTGTTGAAATTGTACGAGCCGGGGTAGATAAGCCCAAGCGTCTTTTTCGACCCATCGGGGAAGACGATGGTGTGGCTGACGACCTTGGCGTCGAAATACACGTTTGCCTTGCAGACGGCGCTGACGCCGTCGAACTGGGATGGAATCGCTTGCGACATGATCGTTTCTCCTATCCGTTTCAGTTGAATGCGCGGTATTGTGCCGGGAATCAGAAGACAGATCAAGGGCGAATCGCATTTGTAGGCTTTAGGCTTTAGGCTTTAGGCTTTAGGCTTTAGGCTTTAGGCTTTAGGCTGGCGACTGGAGGATGTGTTTAGGCGCGCAAAGAGCAAATCAGGCCGTTTAGAACTTTGCCGGTTTCCTCGCACATGGCTTGGACCGCATCATAATCCGAGTCGGGTGCGTAGCCCAATCGGCGCGCAAGAGATATCTGATATTCAAGCTCGCGCGATGAGCCATAGGCAATAGTAAGGAAGCGAAGATAATCGGCCTTTGTCTGCCGAGCGCATCCTTCCACGATATTGGAGGCAACGGACACAGCCGAGCGTCGAATCTGTGAGGTTAAGCCAAACAGTTCTTCCTTAGGAAATCCTTTCGTCAGTTTATACACGTCAAATGCCAATTGATCCGCCAACTCAAACGCGCGCAGCTTCCGATGGTCACGCATCTCTTGCTCCTCCAGCCTAAAGCCTAAAGCCTAAAGCCTAAAGCCTAAAGCCTCTTTCATCCTTCATCCTTCACTTCAGAACAGTCCCGTCACCTTGCCGGTGTGGACATCGACATCGACCTTGCGGTAAGCGGGATCCGAGGCCGTGCCGGGCATGAGGTTGATGTCGCCCGCGACCGGCACGATGACGCCCGCGCCCTGATAGACGAACACGTCGCGCACGGGTAGCGTCCAATCCTTCGGACGGCCCTTCTTATCGGGATCGTGCGAGAGGCTCAGGTGCGTCTTGACCATGCAGATGCCGAGTTTGTTGACATCGTCATCGCACTGAATGTCCTTGATCTTCTGTTCGCAAAGTTCCGAGTAGGTCACGCCGCTCGCGCCGTACACCTCCGTGGCGATCCGCGAGATCTTATCCTTAACCGGCGTATCGTCATCGTACAGCATGCGAAACTTCGGTTCGTCCTTGCAGGCGTCCAAGACGGCTTCGGCGAGTTCGAGGGCCCCTTCGCCGCCCAGCGCCCAATGCCGCGACACCGCCACACGCGCACCGGCCGATTCCGCCGCGCGCCGGACCACTTCGAGTTCGTCCTCCGAATCCGTGAGGAAATGATTGATACACACAACCGGTGCGATGCGGCTTTTCTGCACCGTCTCGATGTGCGCCATCAGATTGCCGAGGCCCTTTTCGACCAGCGCCGGATTCGGTTCGCGGTATATGCGGTCGATCGTCTTGCCCGGCGCGACGCGTGGTCCGCCACCGTGCATCTTGAGCGCGCGGATCGTCGCGACCAACACCGCACAGTTCGGGACCAGTCCGCTATAGCGGCACTTCAGGTTCCAGAACTTCTCGAAGCCAATATCCGCGCCGAAACCGCTCTCGGTCACGTGATAGTCGCCCAATTTCAGTGCCACGCGATCCGCGACGATCGACGACTGGCCGATGGCGATGTTTGCAAACGGTCCCGCATGGACGAGGACGGGCTGGCCTTCGATGGTCTGCATGAGGTTCGGGTTTAGCGCGCGATTCATCAACGCGGCCATCGCGCCATCGACATCGAGGTCGGCGGTATAGATCGGGTTGCCCCACTTGTCGAACGCGACGACCATTTTCGAGATGCGCCGCCGCATGTCCTCGAGGTTCGTCGCGACCGCCAGGATGGCCATCAACTCCGACGACACCGTGATCTGGAATCCGCTGCGCAGCATGAAACCGTCCATCTTGCCGCCGACGCCGATGACGATTTCGCGCAGAGCCTGCGCGCAGAAATCGATGGTCCATTTGATGGCGAGGTTGCGCGGATCGATATTGAGCCGCTTCAGCTTTTTCTTCGACAGCGTCTCGTCGGTGTAATTGAACTCGTGCTGAAGTCGGCTCGTCAATGCGACCATCGCGAGGTTGTGCGCGTTATTGACCGCATCGATGTCGCCCGTCAATCCCAGGCTGAACTCCGCCAGCGGTATACATTGGCTCAGTCCACCGCCCGCCGCCGAACCCTTGATGTTGAACGTCGGCCCGCTCGAAGGCTGCCGGATCGCGCCCGTGACACGCTTGCCGCACCTGCCCAAACCTTGGATCAGGCCCATGGTCGTCGTGGACTTGCCCTCGCCCAGCGGCGTCGGCGTGATCGCCGTTACGTCGATGTACTTTCCATTGGGCCGGTCCTTGAGCCGTTCCAGGATGCTCATGTAATCCAGCTTCGCCACGTAATGGCCATACGGCAGGAGTTCCATGCGCTCCACGCCCATCTCTTCGCCAAGCTGATAGACGGTCTTCATATCCTTCTCGGCCGCCTCGGCAATTTGCCAATCCTGCATCTTGGTGGGATCGAGTTTTGACATTTCCCGTGTTCCTCCTGTTGAGTTCAGGGGCTTTAGGCTTTAGGCTTTAGGCTTTAGGCTGTAGGCTTC
>CAIYET010000790.1 GCA_903925285.1 Candidatus Hydrogenedentota bacterium
AGCATGTTCTCGTTGGTGCTGTTTTGAAAACGAGAAAAGGTCATTGCGAAAAAGAGATCGTCATTGCGAGTATGAAGTGGCTCCCAGGTCAAGCGCAGACCTCCCCCATCCGTGCGGTGATTAGGCACGGTGTCCGAATCGGCCATGAAGAATTTCTGGTAACGAGCTGTCTCAATCGAGTATCCGCGCTCATTGGCGCATAGGTTGAAGTCCGTTGGCGAGCCGCAATCGAGCCGACGTGGTCGAACCACGACGCAATGACACGCGGTCATCGCCTGTGGACAGCTGTTACCGTCTGTTTTTCTCCTTGGCTTTCTTTTCCCGTCATCGCGAGGAGCGAAGCGACGTGGCGACCTCACGCCGCCAATGTGCTTCAGCCCTTCGCCTGCCTCCCGGCTGATAGTAGCGCGATAATTTCTTCTTCCGTTGGTGGTTCTGGCAATACGGCGCTGCTTGATCGCTCGGCCTGGTAGGTTGTCCCGTCGCGCCAAAGCGCATAGAGAATCCCAGCGATCTTCCGCGCTAGGGCCACAATTGCGATCCGCACTCCTCGACGCTTGGCGATCTCTTTTGCCCAGATCACCATCGGGAGAGTTGGTGCAGTTCGCCACGCCGACCATGATGCCTGGATGAGCACAGCCCTGAGTGCCGTCGAGCCTGCCTTCGTGATCGAGGTCCGCTGTTGCCGTTCGGAGCTCGAGTACTCGCCAGGCACCAGCCCCAGATAAGACTCGACGGCGTGCGACGACGGGAAACGGCTGACGTCGTCCACGGCCGCGAGAAACCGCAGCGACGTTATCGGCCCTACACCCGGTACCGTCATTAGCCGCCGCGTAATCGGGCTGGCCGTGGACTCCTTGCGTGCTTCCTTGTTTGCCTCGACGATCTGCGCGCTCAGCATCTCGATTGCGGCAAGCTCCCGCTCGATCGCCGACGGTACCTCGAGACCTTCCGCCGCACACTTTTCTCGCAGCCTTTTCGAAAACGTATTCGTCCCCGACTTGCTCGGCGCTGCCCCTTGGGTTCGTAGCCAGCCCCGCACGTTGTTCACCAGCATCGTCCGAGCTGCGACCAGTCGATCCCTCGCCCCACAGGATCGCTTGAGCGCTCGCGACTCCTTCGAGGGAATGTGCACCGTCGGCAAATCTATCTTGCACGATACCTCGCTCAGCTTCCGCGCGTCCCGCTTGTCCGTCTTCGTTCGTCGCTCGCCCACGCCGAGCTGCCTGACCAGCGTCGCTGGCACCACTCGTACCTCGTGCCCCGAGGCAAGCGCCTGGTCGGCAACGTGAAACGACTCGGCGCACGTCTCCACAATCACCCGACTCTGTGGGCGTTTCGCTAGATAATCGCCGAGCAGCTCCGTTGGCACCTTCTCCTCCACCAGAATCGTTCCATCGCTCCGACGTACACAAATTTGTGATTTCCTTCCGCCTAGATCGATAGCAATATGTTCCATGGCTGGCCTCCTTCGTTTGCGCCTTGAGCGCGTTTATCTTGAGGAACGTTAACCCGTTACCTCGTTTGCGATCGAGGCCAGCCACTTCATCTAATCTAGGCGAAGCCGAAGCAACCTCAGCTCATATATTGCTCATGATCGCTGTCGGTGTGAGGTTGCCGCGTCGCTGGCGCTCCTCGCAATGACAGACAAGTAACACG
>CAIYET010000791.1 GCA_903925285.1 Candidatus Hydrogenedentota bacterium
CCGCCGCGCAGTAATTATGCGCGATTTTGTCGGGTGGATAGAACGTGCGCGGTGTCATGCGGCACAGCCGGACGTCAGGCCGGCTGCCAGACATCGGGCAGCAGTGCGCGAACCTGTTCCGGCGTCTTGGCCGCTGGCAAGCGGCGAAAGACATCAGACAGGTAGGCGAAGGGTTCGACCTTCGCGCGTTTGCAGGTGGCGATGAGGGACATGAGGTTAGCCGCCGCTCTACCGCCGCGTTCGCTGCCGAAGAACAACCAGTTGTTTCGTCCAACTGCAATCGGACGGATCATCTGTTCGGCTGGATTGTTGTCGATAGGCAGACGGCCATCTTTCGCATATGCGATCAGCCGTGGCCAAATGCCGTCGGCATACTTCAGGGCTTTGGCCAGTTTGCTGTCGGGTGGCGTTCCGGGCAGAAGCTCATCCATGCGCGCGCGGATCCGCCCCAAAACCGGCATAGACTGTTCGCCCCGCACCGTCGTGCGCCGGGCATTGTCTTTCTGCAACGCTTCCGCGCGCTCCTCGTTTGTCGCATCGGGCGGCAGCACGGAATCGATGAGTTCGCTTTCGATCTTGTAGAGTTCGCGAATCAGGCTCAGAAACTCTGAACCTTCGGCCGGATGGCTCGATTCGTATGCCTTTAGAAAATAACGCCGCGCATGTGCCCAGCAACCGTTCAGTTCGATCTGGTCATAGGCGTCATCCAGCGAATCGTAGACGGTGTAGGCGTCACACACGATCCGCCCCTTGAATTTCTTGAAGAATCGCAACGGACCATCGGCCGATCGGCCGGTCGTGAAATCGAACACCGTCCACGGCCCTTCGCGCGGAGAAACGGTTGTCACCCAGAGTCGGGTTTCGCGTGTGCGTTGTCCGCGCGGCTTGTCGGACTTATAGTCCTGCATGTCGACCGGCGTATCATCGTTATGCACCAGACCATTGGCGAAAAGTTCCGCGATGATCGCATCGACCAGCGGTTGCGACCCCAGCCCGCAGGCCAAGATCCAGTCGCACGTCGTCTGGCGCGTGAGTCTGACTCCCGAGCGCTCCAAGATGTTTTCCAACCGGTACAGTGGCAGGTGGTCCGCGAACTTTGACACCACCAGATGTGCCAGCAGGCTTTCATCCGCCAGGCATTTCGGAATCAGTGTCTCCGGGACCTGTGCGATCACGACGCCGTTTTCCTCTGCCCCCACCGGGCTGCCGTACTTCGGGCGACGCGTCACCTTCACGTAGATGCGACCGGGCGTGTAGGCCACGCGTTCGGCATCCTCGTGCCCGATCACCGGCCGCAGTGTGCCGTCCGGCAACATCTTCTCGGATTCAGAAACATCGACGATCTCGATTTCACGCGGCAGGTTGGCGGGGAGTTCGCCGCGACCATGGGGCGTAACCTTGCGCGTGTGCGCGGCAACCGTCTGCTCCAGGTCAGGCGCTGGGGCGGCCGGCGGATTCCCTTCCACGGCGCTGATGGTCAGCGCGTCGAACCACGGCTGGTTCGGGTCGATCTTCTCGGACTTCCGTCCAAACAACTGTTTCGTCAGCCACGCGACCTGGCTCTTGAACTTCTCGATCTGCTCGGTCAGCAGGCGCGCGACTTCGGTCTTCTCGCGCCGGAGACTCTCGATCACGGCCTGCTGTTCCACCACCAGACGCTGCAGTTCCGCCGGATCGGCGGAGATCGCAAGCGCATCACTGGAGGGTTTCGCTGACATCGTTGTGATGTGCGTACCTTCGCAGTAAAACACCTGTTTTACAAGGGCTTCTTATCAACATTCGATTAACAGGCGCGCCACCGCGGACTGCGCGAAACCACACGCGCGCGAACTCCTTCCAGCAGCAATGCCAGTTCATCGCGCCCGATTTCCGGCGGACCTTCAGGCCGTGGCGCGAAGCGACCGCGCGCCAACCACTTTGCCCACAATGCCAGTCCGTCGCGATCCCAGTAAAGCGCCTTCACGAAGTCGCGACGGCGGTTCACGAACACAAACAGATCTCCGGCTAGTGGATCCTGGGTGCCACATACACCCGCCATCGACCGGCCTCAATCCACACCTGCGCCGCGGCTTCACGCGCCGCACTCACCTGCATCTGCACGAAACCGCCGGCTTCATCGTCGGCCAACGCCTTACGCCAGTAGCAGAACTTCCACACCGGAATCCCGCGTTCGCGGCAGAACGCCGCAGTCTTCCGTCCGCTCGCCTGTTGCTCAGCGAGAATCCGTCGCCATTCCTCGCGCCGCGCCGCACGCGCGTCTCCCGCATTGGTTTTTGTCTCGTCCATGATCCGTCGCTCCTTTCGCGGACCATGGTCGCGCAAATCCCGGCGCGGCGGTAGATGCGGTTGGCCGGACGCTTACGTTTGCGGCGCATGAGCGCCCGCCTGGTGGGCGATTCGCCTGTGTGTTGCGGCTGGAGCAATCTTCCGGGGTTCGATGCGCAATAGGCGGCGTACCATCAAGCCATTTGAGATGTTGCGACCTGACCCTAATCACTTCTTCAGTCGCCTACCGCCGGTGGTTATAAAGGTATCTCAATCATTCTTGGTCCATTATCTGCGCCGATTGCCTGGCGAACTGCTGAGCAGTCGCGAGCGTTGCCTGAGTAAGGTCGAATTGGTCGCCTCCGCAACGATTCTCTCTGAACCAGCAAGGACGAGTTCCGGGAAATGCCTTCTGGTTGTCCAGACCGGTGTAGAAGATAACCTCTATGTACTTCGGGCCATCAGTACGAACGTTGACCCACAACATGACCTTTCTGCCGTGGTAGACGCTCGTGCCGTTTCTCAAGGCATCCTTTGTTCTGATTTCAATCTTTGTCGCCAAACTGCTCTGAATTAGGAAGTCGTGAAACGACCTGAAGGCTTGTTCAGTCGCCTTGTCGAAAGATGACACCCGTCCTTGCAGGAACGCTTTCCCCTCAGTTGAGTCGTAGGGGATATTGTTGTCTCGTCTTCCCATTTCATTTTCTCCTTTCTACGGGTACAGTTGGTTAAGTCGCTGCTGCGTTTCCCTAAGACGCCTCTGTGATTCTTCCATGTTGTCCAGAAACTGCTTTTGCGACTCATTCATGTGTTGCCGAAAGTCCTGCATATGCTGTTCAAACTCTTGATCGTCACGCTCCATTTGCTCGCGTTGTAACTCCAGGCCAACACCCAGCAAGCCAAAAGAGCCAAGAAAAAAAAAGGCGATAAAAATAGCTGGTCCGAGGCAATCGTGACACCCATATTTAACACGGCGGCGCATCCACATTGGAAAGCCAGCAAACCAGACAAACGCGCATATTAAAAACCAGAATACTGGTCCCCTTCGCACTTCCCCTTCCTTGTTTACATCCAAAAACAAGCCAGCCCCAACAGTGTTAGCTTCCGTAGCAATTAAACCAGCAGTCGCAAGAACCGTGACGGCAAAGAGACCATACAGTTTAAACGATGGGCCAAAAAGAAGAGGCATATTACAAAGCCATGACCATGCAAGAATAGTTGCAAAGATTGGTAGAACCAATGCTACGATACCCGCCAACTCTCGGGTTTTCCCGGTTAAATCAGCGTGGCAATGTTTGCACTTGATGGCTACTATAAGAATAGTCTCGCCACAGAAAGGACAAGAACGCGTTTTAGTCTCTGCTGGCGGTGGTGTTGTCGTTTTCGGTACTGGAGTCGTTGCCTGTTCAGAAGGAACTGCTTGTTGCACGGCGTCAGGTTTTGGCGGCACTTCAATATTTTGAGAACAGTCGGGGCACTTAATTTGTCGTCCAGTTGCTTGCTCGTCAATTGCCAGTGACTTTTTGCAAAAGGGGCAGTCAAAAATGCTATCATGCTCACTAAAAGTTGTGTGCGTTGTAGTTGCCTTGCTCGTTGTTAACGGTACGGAAACAACCCTCTCGCATTGAGGGCATTCAGTTTTTGTTCCTGCCATTTCAGGGGGAGCTTCCATATGTTGATGACATTGTAGGCACTCAAATTTAATTACGCAGTTGTTTGTCGGTAAAGGTTCTTGGGGCAGTGGAACTGGCGGTAGCGTTATCGAGGTGGGGTGCAGTTGCCTGCATGAAGGGAAATCTGCAACATGCTGTAGCAGGTCGTCGGGAGTCTCAAACGTCATCTGACAGCGGGGACAGGTCGTTACTGGTTCTGACATGGGGGCACCTCCTGCAATGTCACCCGATTACCACGCTCCGGAGTGTCAAGACAACAAACAACGGAGTTTCGTTCTTTTTTCTGCCCACCAAGCGCCCCTAGTCCTAAAACAAGCGAGTGTTGAAGCGCGCGGTCGCCAAAGTCCCATCTGACGCCCGGGGCGAGCCACAAACCGTTCGACCGTCGATTCGCGACGTCCACGGTGATTGATTTTCCGATTCACACACTCGTTTGCGCATCTGCC
>CAIYET010000792.1 GCA_903925285.1 Candidatus Hydrogenedentota bacterium
GAGTATAAGACCCGTAGCACGCGAGGAAGCGACAATACGTGTCCTCGCAGAACCCGACCATATCCCTGTTGAAGGTAATGCCTGCGCGTCAGGCGATGACGATTTCGACAGGGAAGTCGAGCACAATATTTTGTGTAGGCTCCAGCAAGGAGACGTCTGGGCCTGGGCGGCCGTCACGGTCGTCGTGACCTGGGGTTCGTTCGAGGGCAGAGACCACCTTGGCTGCTGCTCATACGCGGACGAAGACGGCTTCAGGCAGCCTGACGGCTACTTCGACGACATGGTCGCCGAAGCCCTCGATGAACTGAACAGAACCATCAGTGAAGCCTATCAGCAAATGAAAGAACGGGAAATGGCGGCGTAGCTATTTGCCGAAGAAAGCAAACCGGCCCGGTGAGGACACCAATGCCCCACCGGGCCACAACTGTTTATGGAGGAATAAAAGCATGAGCACCAAACAAGACATGCGGTTTTCGTTGGGCCAAATCGTGGCCACCCCTGGAGCGCTCGAAGCGCTGCAGCGGAACAGCGTCACCGGCTTTGACTACCTACGCAGGCACGCCTCAGGCGACTGGGGCATTGTCTGCGAGGAAGACAAACAAGCCAACGAACAGGCGCTCACAACAGGCGCCCGGCTAATGAGCGCGTACTTCCTGCCGGACGAAAGCAAACTGTGGATCATCACAGAAGCAGCCGACGACGCTGGAAAGCGTGTCGCGACCACGCTGTTGCTGCCGGATGAGTATTGAACCTGCTGATGCACAACCGCCGGAGGATAACCCAAATGGCAAAGATGTATCCGAAACAAGCCGTGGACATTGTCCAGGGCCTTCTCGGCCAGCACGCGCAGAAACTAGGTCAAGACCCTTTGGGGCTGTTATCCCCTAAGCAAGTCCGGGCCATCACGTTCCTGGCGGATTTCGTGGATGAGGTCCGCCAGGCCAGGGATCTCGTCGGCGTCATAGATCGGCTCTTTGACGAGGGCGTCATCTATGAACAAGACGAGCCAACAAACAAGAGATAGGAGGTGAAGTTCCATGAAGACCGTTACCGAAACAATCACGAACATCGTCTACCAGTCGGAGTTCATGCCCGAGGTCCGTACGATCAATCCGTCGTTCGCCCGCACCATCGCATGGGCGGACGACCATCCGGTCGTATGGCGGGTTGTGACTGAGCGCAAGAGCAAGGCCTTTGGCATCGCCTCGTGCGAATACATAGGTTGGGCGCAGAAGAGCAAAGAGCCGGGCGCAGTTCTCGAACGGGTCAGGCATCTGCATGAACTTGGAGAAGGCAAGTGTCCGTATCACGATCCCAATTCCATCTTCGTATGGCGCGCCAAATTCACCCTGGAGCATTACCAGGACAAGAGGTTCACCGGAGGGTTCTTCCAGCAACACGACGCGAAGTATCCGCGGTCATGTCTCTCGCTGGACTACACGCCCGATACTCTACAGGAGGTGTTGGATCGTTTCTGCGCCTGGATGGACCGCGGTTACGAAACCGATCACGTGACCATCAACAAGATGACTGTCCGGACATTTCCTGGAAAGGAGGCGATGCCATGCCCGACAACGCTTGCTCTGACGAAGTGAGGAGGTTCGCGGAGTCCGAACAGGGCCGGCAATTCCTGGAAGGAATTCGCGACCATCTCAAAGGCCACACGATCACGGATGTGGAGTTTATCAACAGTGATGAAGGCATCTCGACCATTCTCCGACTGAGCAATGGCCAGTGCTACGCCTTCAACGATGAAGAACTGTATCTCGAAACCCTGCGCGAGCAGTTCAGCGGACTGTTCCGCGAAATCGCGCAAAACAACACACTCGCAAGGAAAGGAGACGAACACGATGAGTAATCGAGCATCGCTGGAACGAACCCTATTCACCGGCAACGGTGACAACGGCGGCTGGGGCTGGCGGATTTACGACGACTACTTTCGCAGCTTCGCCGACGATCACGAAGAGACCGAGGTCCCCAAAGACCCGCTGCAACTACTAACCAAAGCCTGCGCCGAAGCAACCCCAGAGGAGCGCCTCTTCTTTGAGGACCTGCTGGCCGAAGGCAAAGGTATGCTCATCAACGAGTCCTGGCACGAATTCGAGGAAATCGCGCCCGCCCTGCAAGCGGGCCTGGAAAAGGAGGACTAACCCCATGGGCGACCTGTGTAACATGAACGACTGTGAGAGGTTTTTGCGCAGTAAGGATGGCAAGGCTCATCTCGATGAGATCGTCGCCATGCTCAAAGGGAGAACGATCACTGAAGTCACGTTTTCCAACGAGGTCCATTGCGTTGCCACGACGCTCTGCCTGGACGACAACTCGGAGTTCGTGATCTTTCAGCCGTCGCTGGAAGTCGACGCGCTCCGCGAGGAGTTCGCCGAAGCCATCCAGGAGGAGTACTACAAGGACTACCCGGAACGACGGAAGGAGGGCAAAACATGAGAGACGCTTCCGATAAGAAGGATATCGACATGTTCCTCCGTTGCAGAAGAGGGCGAGCATACCTGAAGAAGATGGTTCGCACGCTCAAAGGAAAAACCATCACAGACATGACCTTCTCGAATGAAGGACGCTGCATCGCCACCACATTGACCCTTGATGACGGATCCCATTATGTCGTGTACGAACCCTCGCTCGCTGTTTACGAACTGAGAGAGGAATTCGGCGACGCCATCGAGGAAGAGCATTACAAGGAACTCTCCAAGCGCGGGCCAGAAAGGACGAAACCATGAAGAAGACCTATATTGTAGGCGCCCGCGAAGTACATGTCCGCCACTATTCCGTGCAAGCGGAAAACGTGGAAGAAGCCAAGGACTTGGTCTATCAACAAGCCGAGTCCGTGGTAGACATGTCGTTCGAAGAGTATAGTCACTGCCTCGATCGCGAGACCTGGTCCGTCGAGGAAATCCCAGCCAAGGACACCTCACCGGGTCCTCACAAGGAGGGCACTCAGCCATGAGTACGCGCGATACGATGCTCGAAATCGCCCGCGATGCCATCCTGCACCGGGCATCCCGAGACGGATACACGCCAGACGAGTATGACCCCGCGGAAGATGACGAAGGATACGTCGTCTCGCTGCTCACCGCGCTACGCCATTGGTCCGACGCGCACGGCATCGACTGGCGGGCTGACCTCGAACGGGCGGAAGCCCTGTTCACCGAAGACCTGGCCGAATCCAAGGCCGCACCCTGAAACGCGGTTCCCGCCAGACCATTCAATTCCATCAACCAAGACAACGGGGCGGATCTGTGCCTTCACCTGGCATGGGTCCGCCCTTCATGCATTTCAAGAGAAAGGAGTCACGATGACATGCTCACAACCAGCCCCGGCGGCGCGTTGTGTATCGGCAAAGGGAATATCAAGATCGGGAGCGCCCTAACCTTCAGTCTGCCGAGCCGGCTCACCTGCCCTGGCGCAAGCCCCTGGTGCCTGCGCCGTTGCTACGCATTTCGGTACGAACGCCTGAGACCCTCGTGTCTGGACGCTTACGGCCGCAACCTGTCGCTCTCGCTCGACGCGGACCGCTTCACGGAGACCATGGTGGGCACTCTGCCGCGTGGCCTGCGAGGATTGCGCATCCACGTAAGTGGCGATTTCTATTCGGCGCTCTACACAAACACCTGGATCAGAATCTGTCAGGCGCGTCCTGATATAGTATTCTGGTCGTACACCCGCTCCTGGTTTTCGGAAGCGATTCAGCCGTCCCTTGAGGTGCTTCGTCACCTCTCAAATGTCAGGCTTTTTGCGTCCACCGATTCGACTATGCCACTACCGCCTGCCGGCTGGCGCACAGCCTTCATTGAAGAAGACCCGCGCGCCCAAGGCATGCCCTGCAAAAAACAGCAAGGCCATGTCGAGTCCTGTCTGACATGCGGCTATTGTCTGTTCTCCGAATCCGGTCACGTGGTCTTCAAAGTCCACTGACCGCCAATCCGAATCATCAACTGTAAACCCTTGGAAGCCCCGCAGGCTCATCTATGTCCTGCGGGGCTTCCGCATGA
>CAIYET010000793.1 GCA_903925285.1 Candidatus Hydrogenedentota bacterium
AAAGCCTAAAGCCTTTTTCGCTATTATCAGGCGCTCAGGAAACCGATCGCGCCTTGCGGGTCGGCTGAATAGCCGTCCGCACCGATCTTCTTTGCGAAGTCGGCAGTCAACGGCGCGCCACCCACGATCACCTTCGTACCCGGCACTTTTTCCTTCACGAGCCTCACGGTCTTTTCCATATTGACCATGGTCGTGGTCAGAAGCGCGCTGAGGCCGACGACCGCTCCCGGATTCGCCTCGACGGCGGCCAGGAACTTCTCAGGTGACACGTCGACGCCGAGATCGACGACTTTCCAGCCGCCGCCCTCGATCACCATCGCGACCAGGTTCTTGCCGATATCGTGCAGATCGCCCTGGACGGTGCCGACGATGAAGACGCCCTTGTGATGCGCCTGGCCGGACTCGAAGAAGGGCTTCAGGTGAGCCATGCCGGCCGACATCGCCTTCGCAGCCATGAGCAGGTCCGGCACGAATACCTTATTCTCGCTGAACTTCTGACCGACGCGGCCCATGCCGACGACCAGCCCTTTGGCCAACACTTCGTCCGGTTCGACGCCGCTATCGAGCGCCTTCTTCACGAGTTCGTCCGCGCCATCCTGGCCTTTCAGATCAGGCGGATACGGCGACTTTGCATTGACCTTGCCGCGCTCGATACAGATTGCAATTTGTTCCAACAGATCAGCCATCCCACGTTCTCCTTCTGTAGACGCCTCAGCTAGTACGTCCCCAACTCCAAGCCACGCTCGACAAAGTACCGATAACTATCGTATTCCACCTGGTCCGGTATCGAGTGGTCCGAGTGGAGCACATAACCGTAATGCCGTTTGACCTCGGGGATCTTGCCCACGAGTTCGCGCTCGATGATCGCACGGTTGTTCGTGTACAGCACGCGAACGTCCATGCCGCCGATGAATGATAACCGATCTCCATAGTCCGCATGCAAGCGAAGCAAATCCATGCCCGCCTTCACCTCGATCACCTGCAAGCAATCCACGCCGGACTCTATCATCCCAGGCACGAGCGGTTCCACAAAGCCGCACGAGTGCATTATGACCGGCAAGCCCTTCGCGGCGCAAATCGCGATCTGCTTGCGATGGCCGGCCTGAATGAACTCGCGGTACATATCGAGACTGATAAACGGACGCGCCTTCAGACCCAGGTCTTCGTAGAACCAGATCCCGTCGGGCCAGCCCTCTTCCGCGAAGAGAATTTCCATCAAGTCCGCCGACAGTTGCGCGTAGGTGTCGACCATGTCCTTGACCCACTCCGGATCGGTCAGCATAGCCATGAGCATCTCCTGATGCCCGCACACGGGATGCATGCACTCGAATACGCCCACGCCCGACCAACAGAAAAAACGTTGCTTCTCCGCCGCGAGTTTTTTCGCATCGCGATACGCCTCGAAATTGATCCGTTTCCGGTCAGGCGTCAAGAACGGTTTGACATGCTCGTCCCACCCCGCGCGATCCTTCACGAGGAAATCGACATGCTCGGGCGTCGAATCATGCAACTTGTGCCGACGCAACACCGCGCCATTGCCATCGCGCTGAAGGATCGTCTCCTCCGTCTCCTCGATCGTCTCCGCTTGATAATCCAGCTTGCCGACCAGATTGAAGGGCCAGCACAATTGGAGGTCGAATCCAAAATGGTCTTCGAGCGACACGCCTTCAGGCAAATGCCCCTCGGAACTCCACTTCTTGTGCGTGTCGCCCCAGAAATGCTCGAACACGCCAATCCGGTCCACCGGCCGACGCCGCAGGATATTGCCGATCCGTTCGATGCTCGTCATCTTGTTCAATTAAATGTCCTTTCAGAAACTTTATGGGAAGAATGGGAAGAATGGAACGTCTTCTCGGAGGTTCTCATTCTTCCCATTCTTCCCATTCTTCCCATCCGTCCTATTGCCCTTTCGCAACAATCGGCCATGCGAACCTGCTCTTCAATTCTACGCGTTGTCCCGTCTTGGCAGAGGTCCGCGCGCCTTCCATGATCTCGACCACGTGCAATGCGTGCTCCGGCGTCATCAGGCATGGCTTATTCTCCACCATGCACTCCGCCGCGTACGCGAGACCGCCTTGCCACGAGTAGCCTTGCGACGCCACGCAACGCGTCTGCCACTCCATCTCGCATTCGAGGCGGATTTGGACGCCTTTCGGACTCCAATCCCATCCGAGCATGTTCATCGCGCCGTGCGGAGCAATCAACTCGATCGTTCGATCCTCATTGGCGGAACGATATACGAATCCACACTGGATGTGCGAGAACACCGCGCCGCCGTGGTCGAGCAGGAGCATCGCGTTGTCGTCGGCGCGGACGTCGACCGTCTCGCGCTCGATCACGCGTTGCGCGACCGCCGTGCCCATCAGCGCAATAACCGACTTCGCCGGTCCCAACAGACCCGTCAGGGTCGTCACGTTGTACACGCCAAGGTCGTGCAACGATCCGCCGCCTTCTTTGTAGAACCACGGTCCCCATGACGGCCCGCTGTGACCGTAACAGGCGTGCGCGGCATGCACCTTGCCGATTTTGCCGTCGGCCAGCGCCTCGGCCATGAATCGGAATTGTGGACTCGTCACGACGTTCGGTGCGCCCCACAAATGTAACCCTTTCGCACGCGCGAGTTCGAGCAGTTCAAGTCCATGCGCGTACGTGTCCGCAAACGGTTTCTCGCCGTAGACGTGTTTGCCGGCAAGCAACGCCTCTCGATTGAGGGGATAATGCGACGGCATGCTCGTCGTATTCAGCAACAGGTCGAATTCCGCGCCTTGCAGCATTTCGCCTAACGACGGGAACCCCTCCCCCACGCCGAATTCCGCCATGCGCGCGCGATACCGGCTCTCGACGATATCGCACACGGCAACGACTTCCGCGTGCGGACATTGCTGCAAGTTGGCAAGATAATGTTCAGAAACCGAACCGCATCCCGCCAAGCCGACTCGAATTCTGTTCACGCCGATAGACTCCATAACTACAGCTTACTACTTGCCTACCGCAAGATAGTTGCCGATCCCGACGACAATCGTCGATGCGATGAGCACCGCGATGCCAACGAAAACCATCCGGTGTACGGAACGACTGGTCCCTTTCCATTCGCGGAACCACAGCGCCCACAAGTTGCTGAACACGATGATAAACGCCATATGGATGGTCCAACTCGAAAAGTCGTAGCGGCCCATGCGCGTCGTGCCCATCCCGTAGAACATGAATTGCAGGTACCAGGTGATCCCCGCAAGCGCCGAGAACAGATAATTCGCAGGCAACGGGGCCTTCGTATTGCCGTAATCCGCGATAGTCCCGTTTCGCAGGTTCAGGATAAGACACCACACGGCATTCGTCGTGAACCCGCCCGCGAGGATCACAATGAAAACGGGCGTATTCTTCCACAAATCCGGCGTGCCGTGTTCGACGGCCAACGCCGCGATCGGCTTGCCTGCCGCAATCGCGAACGCCATGCACGCGCTCATCACGCCCGCGAATATCGCCACCCAAACGCCTTTAAGAAAGTTGAACTCGCTCACCGTCGCACGCTTGGCCTCGGACGACAACGCGCGCTCCTTCGCAAGGCCCGCGCGTCCGCACACCGCAATCCCGGCGAGGCATACCGCCACACCCGCGAGCGTCACTCCGCCGGACAACGAACTGAGAAGTTCCATGAACGTTCCCTGGAACAGCGGCGGGATGATCGTGCCGAACGCCGCACAGAATCCCAGCGCGAACGCATAACCGAGCGACATGCCAAGATAGCGCATCGACAATCCGAAGGTCAGCCCCCCGACTCCCCAAAGCACGCCGAACAGATACGCCCACGCAATGCTCGAAACCGGCGCAAGCCGGATCGCCTGCCACGGTTCCGGGCACACCAGCGACGCCACGAACCATGGCGCAATGAGCCAACTGAACACGCCGCCCACGAGCCAATACGTTTCCCACGCCCAGCCTCGCACGCGCTTGTAAGGGATGTAGAAACTTCCCGCCGCCAGCCCGCCAAGCGCGTGCAACAAAACACCAAGAAAAGGATTTGCATTCATACCAACCAACCCCGCCATTTCATCGCGCATCGAGTATGTCCGCTAAGCTCGTGTCGTGTCAAGGCTCATCGCACGGCTACCGCGAGTTCTACCGTCCGTGTTAGTCCGTGTTAGTCCGTGCTGGTCCGTACTTCAATCGAATACCGAAACCTTCACCAGCGTCAAGCTGCCCTTGGGCAGGCATCCCATCAGCTCAGGCAAATCGTAAACGCGCAACGCGCCGTGTACCGCATTCATGAGTTGGCCATTCGCCATCGGATGCTGCACGACTTCGGTCCAGCTTCGGATGGAACGTTCGAGGCACAGGGAGGCGAATAGCGCGGGTTCGAGCGCCATCGCGTGCAAGGCCGCGGGACCGGTTTCGCCGATTGCGATCAGATGTACGGGCCTTTTCGGGCCGCTCAGGTTCGCGAGATAGCGTGTACACGCGAGTATGTCCTCGGTCCGCATGCCGAGATACGACTTGCCGAGGAGATACGCGCGGAAGAAATCTTGCCAGCCCGTTGCGAATCGTTCTGCCCAGTCTTTGTTGTCCACGGGCGATAACGTCTCGCCAATTCCACGCAGGTCGACCGCCATGACCACGTGTCCCTCACGCACGAGTTTCAGGATCGGCCCGTCCGGTCCTGCATCGACATCTTTGCTTTCGCCATGCAGATACAGGTACGCGCCGTCCGTCGCGTTGTCCGGCGAGAACAGCAGCGCCGGGAGACCAACGCCGGGTTCGGGGTACAGGATCAGCTTCTGCGGTTCGGCAGGCGAGGACGCCTGCGCCACAATCTCGACTCGCGATTGCGGGATCTCGGCCAAGGCTCGAATCCCGGCGACGGCACGGACCTTCGCGAGCATGGTTTGCTTATCGTTTGTCCGCCAAAGATTTTCCCGCTCTTTCGCAAGTTGCCGCGAGAGATCGTCGTTCAGGTCCGCGATGGAGCGCTCGCCATCGAGTCGCAACACCTGTCCCGCCGGCGTGCATTGCATCGCTTCATCGGACATGACCGGGAAATCCGGCTCGGCGATTTCATCGTCGATTTTCAGCAACCAGCGCCGCATCCAACGCACCATCGCTATCCGCAACGGCTTCGTAAACCCGTGTTGCTCGTTCGCCTCGACGAGGTCGACGCGTTCCGGACAGCCGAGTTTCGCGTAAAGCCGTTTCGCGTCGCGATACGAATCCCACGCGCCCCGGATATCGAAAAAATCGTCCGTGGCCGTAAGCAGCAGCGTCGGTTTCGGCGCGCGCATCATGACGTAATCGGCATGGTCCATGCCGTGCGCGATCTGGTCGAAGATATTCTGCTCGGCGTCCTGCGGCCCCGCCTTTTCGAGCAACCGCGCGAACGACGTGATATAGCAACCCGGCGCGGCACACGCGATACGCGGATCGAGCGCCATAAGATAACTCGTCAACGTGCCGCCGCCCGAATTTCCCGTGCAGCCGATCCGCGCCGGATCGATATCCGGGCGGCTCGTCAGATAATCCAGCGCGCGCATGCCGTCCCAGATGCG
>CAIYET010000794.1 GCA_903925285.1 Candidatus Hydrogenedentota bacterium
GCACTCCAAATAGCAACTCGATCAAAAATACAAAATACGGAAGCGTAATTACGAATACGTGCACTTAGTGTTGGGGCGGGATGACGATTGTACAATCTGCGCCCGGGTATGGGAATACCCGCAAACGCGTTGCGGGGTTTTCGCGCCATTTTCTAACTTCCTCGCGCCAGAGGGGCGAGCCTTCCTGGTATCCCGCCAACATGTCCAGCTTGCAGTAGTTGCGCACGCCCGTCGCCAACGACATTAACAGCAAGATTGTGCAGACTGCGCCGCACAAGCGCGTACTGACACCCCGCGTACTGTCCGTCAGCAAGTGGACGTTGTTCAACAACATCGCGATCAGAATAAACGAAGGCAAGATCGCGTATCGGACTCCCGCCACGCCCCCAAGAGACCCCACCAGCGTAAAAAGGCTTATGCTTACAAACGCAGAGGCAAGTGCAAGCTGCAAGGCCTTCCGGTTCCACAATACCAGGAGCGCAATCACGGCCATGATCGCCAACGCACTCACCAAACCAGCCGCCGCGCTATCGACGGAATCGATACCCAGTTTTCCCCACAAGAAGCGATAAATCAGATACATCGCGGACTCTGCGCCCACCATCGGCTGAAGCACCTGCCAGTGCAGCACTTGCGTTGCCCCTTGCCCCAGCCCTGGCAGCATGAACCGGTCGCCGCCCAACCCATCCTGATGAATACCGTGCGTGAGCGCAAGCACAACCACGACGACGCCCTGAAACACCGTGTAGGCCGCCACAATCGCCAACTGCACCAGCGACTCGCGTTTGCGGTCGCCGAACCAACGAATGAAAAATGACGGCAACAGCACGGACGAATACAGACCCGATAGCCCACAAAACAGCAGCAGCACGCGATAAATCCATTTTCGCGCCCGCGTCACCTCCGACAAATTTTCTGCCAGCATGATCACGCAGAACATTCCGCAGAAAATCTGAAGGTTCGTAGTGTTCAGCCACACCTCATCGGCCAGTCCCGACACCCCCAGAATCATTATGCATGCCAGGATTTTCTTGTACCCACTCTCCCACACGTACGACCGTCCGTAGAGGATAACGGCAAACAAGATGACGTAGAAAAGGAAGCTGAACCCTGTGGTGACAAGCGGAGCACATTCCAGGGGGACGCGTGCCGCGATCGTCGACGGCAACGTCATACACAACATAAATGAACCCTGGACAGTAAAGACCTTGAAAAGGCCCCCGCACACGCCCGTAACGCAGGCATTGGAAAAATAAAAGGACGCTTCTTCGCACCAGAACCGTGGCATTGTAAAAAAACGGGGTTCCCGGGCCACGATAATTAGGATCAAGAGCCACAAGGTTATCGGGCGGTAGTAAGCAAGTGATCGAGTGCCAACTTCGTTATCGGATGCACCGTTGAGGCTCATGCAAAAATCCCATACCGCACTGTTAACCAGAGTATGAAATACCTAGCCAGCTCATTTCAAGAACTCTGCCAGAACTCTCCGGCCTTCTGTATTCCACGTGCGAAGAGAAGCATGAATTCTGGCTACCTTATTCAGGTTCACGTGCATTGGGCTGCCGTCGCGCGTTACAATACCCAATATTCGTTCAATAAAATGGAGGATGCACCATGCAAGGCAACGCGCCCAAGAAAGCTACGGGATTGGCACGGCGGCGTCTCAAGCGCACAGAGGCGACACCGATTAGCAAGATTGTCTGGGAACCGGGCACGATGCTCAATCCCGTCCCGGTCGTATTGGTGTCCGTGCAAGACGCCGATGGTCCGCCAAACCTCTGTACAGTGGCGTGGACCGGCACCGTGTGCAGCGAACCGCCGATGGTCGCCATCGCATTGCGCCCGAGCCGCCTGACCTACGACATTCTCATGCGCACGCGCGAATGCGTCGTCAACGTGCCCACACCGCACCTCATCCGCGCCACAGATTACTGCGGCTGCGTTTCGGGCCGCGACGTGGACAAATTCGAGAAGACGGGCCTGACGCCCGCGCCTTCGAGCAAGGTCCACGCACCGCTCATCCTCGAATGCCCAATCAATCTCGAATGCGTCGTCAGGCAGATCCTCGAACTCGGCATCCACACCTTATTCATCGCCGAAGTTCTCGCAGTCCAAGTTTCCGAGCACCTCGTTTCGCCCAGCGGACGCCTGGCCTGGGAGAAAGAGGGCTTGGCGGCATTTGCCCATGGCGGATACTACGCGCTGGGTAAGAAACTAGGAAATTTCGGATTCTCCGTCAAAAAGGAAAAGCCGCGCGCCGGGAAAGAGTAAATGCCTTCCATTTTGCATGCAAGGATGAAGGACGAAAAAGGCTTTGGGCTGTAGGCCGTAGACTTCAGGCTTCAGCAGTAATCCACAATCTACAATCCGCAATCTGCAATTCATCCTTCATCCTTCATCCTTCATCCTTCATCCTTTTCCTCGACGATGAATCCATGGTATAGGCCCATGTAATAGGGCAGAAGGAAGACGCCGCCGTTGCCCAGTTCGCGACCGTCGCCCTTGTAGTCGAGCTGCCAGGGGTCGGTATTCCAATACGTGAAGTAGCGCTCGTCGACGGGCAAGACATAGCCGTTGCGGCGATAGCCTTTTCCTCGGGCCTCGTGTTTCTCGCGCAGGTGCATTGGCAGCGGCACAATGTCCTTCCGGTGGCTGTTTTCGTGCGCCCAATTGCAGCGGTCGAGCGGGAACCGCCTGAGCGTATCGACCGATTCTTCGAGCCATGCCCCGTGCGGCGAAATGTCGATGGTTTGATACTGATCGACGAACGTCGCGTTCATGCCGACGGCCGCGTACGCGAAATTAAAGAACGGATTGAGTTCCGGTTCTTCGGCGGCCCAGTACTGGCTAAACGAGTAACGGGCCATGTCGGCCACCTTCGGGTCGGGCGAGTAGACGATTAGGTTGTAGAAACTCATGAACGCCATTTCGTCGTCGGACTGGTTGCCGCCGCCGACGGCCAAAGGGATCTTCGGAGTCATGAGGTTCATCGCGTAGCCGTGGTCATGCACGAGCACGTCGAATGCGTCACGATACTTCGCGTCGCTGGTTATATGGTAGGCCACGGCGAGATACGCCAAGATGCTCAAAGAGTTCAGCCCGCGTTCGCCCATCCATACCGGGTTCCGATTGAGTTGTTCGGGACCGAATACGGCCCAGCGGGTACGCTGCCCGTCCCAGTCCACAAGTGCAAAATCGTGTTCGACCAGATGATCCGTAAGGGCGACGACGACGTCACGCACGCGCTGCTTTTCCTCTTCCGTATCGGCCACCAAATCGTAGTAGCGTCCGTAGAAGAAGTAATGGCCATCAAGTTCATCGGAACTCGTATCGCATTTCCAGTACCACTGGCCGTCGGCGCTGACCGGCCAGCGCGGTACCATAATCTTCCATAACGCGTCGGAGGATTCGCGCACATGCTCGTCATGTTCGCGCGTGTAGATAAGTTCGTTCGGATTCGGACCGTCGGTCGGCAACACGCAACGAGCAACAAAGCCCTCGAGTGCGGGCGGATCGCCGCCCTGCGTCACGACCTGGAGGAAACGCAACGCATCGAAAGCCTTCTTCGCGCGATGTTTCGCGACGGGGTCTTTGGTCGCGCCATACGCGAAGCATTCGCCCGCGCCGTACATGCTCGTCCAAAGCCCGTCATTATCGGTATCGTGCAATTTCCACACGCTCTTGTCGCCGGGATGTTTGAGCCGCGCTTCGAGAACGTATTCATACTCGGTCCGCCGGTGATACATGTCGATTTCGTCCTCGTAGAACTTGGCCTTTTCGCCAAGCGTCATGGGAGTGCGCAGGATACGTCCGACGCCTTCGCGCGTTGCGAACCATGCCCCGCCTTCGGGGTCCGGACAGACCCCGCGGATGCGGTCGTCGGGAAGCCAGCGCAAGCCTTGCCGGTATTCCCAATTCTTACCGTCGAAACGGATCGCGCCCTTGGTCGTTGCGAACCAGACGCTGCGTTCACCCGTCTGCGCGGCGGCCACACCCGTGAAATCGTCATACGGCAAACCGTCTTCCGGCGTGGACAGGTCCCAGTGGCCATCGCGCGAGAGACATCCCACGCCTTGCGGACTCGCGAACCACAACCCCCCCACGCTGTCCCACGCGATGCCGCGCACGTCGATAGCCGTCCAACTCCGCGCGCCTTCCTGCGGGAACAAACGACGCCACGATCCCATTTCGTGAAGGAACAGACCGCCCGTCGCCGCGACAGCGATCCCATCATTGGCCTCAGCGTCCTTGCGCACCGCGACGGACGCGATACGGCCGCCTTCGGCCAGTAGCGCATTCAAGTCTTCCACAGGCACGAACGAGTCGTCGCGCCACACGTAAAGTCCATCCTCCGTCCCAAGCCAAACGTGGTGTTCCGAAGGCTCGACGCACGTGGCCTTCACACCCTCCGGCAGCGGCATGCGACTTGCCTCTTCATTCGGCGCCACGCAATGCACGGCATCCGAATCGACCGCGTACAGACGGTTCTTGTGCGCGGCGATAAACGCGACCCCAGTATCCGGCAATCCTTCGACCTTCTTCCATCGTTTTCCGTCGAAAGAGGCCACGCCCGACGAAGTCAGCGCGTAACGCGCGTACAAGACCCCCGTATTCGGCCCAGCTTCGTCCCACCCGGCCACCGCATGCACATTCGCACTCGGCAGCCCCGCGTCCTCTCCATAGGAGACCGAAGTCTCTTGTGGAAAATTCTTGATTCGCAACGGCGGCTTCGACGTTTTCTCGATGTCCTCCGCAAGTCCCGGCAACGCCGTACCCGCCAATGTGCATGCCGCCAACGCCGTTATAACCGATTGTCTCATGAATGGTCTCCAAAGCATATATCGTTTACTCCAAGGAACCGATTGTAACGGAGGCCACGCCGACGGAACAAACAGAAGAATGAGCGGGCACGGCCGATGCCTCTCCCAGTTTCGCCCTCTCGTGCTACTGTCTTTCAACTCCCATCACCTTTTCGAAGAAATGTTCAACAAGTCGTTCAATTTCAATTGGTAATATCGGCTCAAGAATCCGTCGCTATGCCCCTTTCCTCCTTCACACCCTTCACACCCTTTACACCCATCAGCCCTTCTCCCTGTCTCCTGTTGCCTGCCCCCAACCTCTTCCCAATCAGGAATTTTTGTTGCGGCTCCGCCGCCCCGTGTTCTCCGTGTCTCCGTGCGAGATAGTCCGAATCTCTCACACGGAGAGCGCCTGCATGAACGCGCCAGCGGCATCTTATGCTATTATGAAGAGTGAAGAGGCGCTGTGCCTGCGAGATGGCGCGCAGGCGCAGAGAACCTGCGAAAGAAGAGTAATTGATGCAAGTCTACCTTGAAACAAGTTTCGTTAGCGCTTGCGTTTCGAGAAAACGAGATCCCGCAAGCATATATCATCGTGCCGTCAGCCAGGACTGGTGGGAAACGCAGGCCGGTCTGCACCGTTGCTTCATCTCCGGCGAGGTACTGCTTGAGCTTAACGCACCGGCCCATCGTCAAAGAGAGGAAGCCCTTGCGCTCGTCAAGGGCGTGCCCGTTCTGCGTATTACCGACAAAGTGATCGGGTTTGCCGAGATTCTCGTAAGGAAGAAGGTAATGCCGGGACCGGTGGCCGGCGACGCACTTCATGTGGCCGTGGCCGCCGTTCACGAAATCGAGTACATCTTGAGTTGGAACGTCCGGCACTTGGCAAACCCACGCAAACTGGATCACCTTAGAAGCGTCTGCCTGTGCAGTGGCCTGCTAGTCCCCACAATCGTTACGCCCGACCAATTCTGGGAGGATACCCTATGAACGTGCCCCACCCCGATACCTCACTTCACAATCCCATCGTCGAGGAAGTCCGTCGAATCCGTGCCGAACTTTCCGCGCGCTTCGATAACGATGTGAGGAAATTGGCGGAACACGCCCGGACCTTCGAAGCGAAACACGCGGCGGGCATCGCAAAAGGTCCCAAGCCCTGCCGCTCGTCCAAATGAGTCCGCGCGGCACATAAGGTACGCAAATGTTCTTGGGCGCTCTCTGCGCGAGGCTCTGTTCTTCATACAGTTGCGCAACTTCCGCGCTATCACAAAGAATAGCGCATACTCCGTGTCGTGAAACGGCGTCGGGCGACAGAAGTTCCTAACGAAATCAGATGTTCCAGTGGATTACTCGTATCTACAACCTACCAATTCGAAAATAGGAAGCCCTGACAAAATGTCACACGCGTGGGAAAAGCTGCTTCAAGAAATTGAACGTCTCAGACAGGCTGGGTTATTGGAGATCTCCAGTGACGGTGGAAAACTCAAGATTCTGAACGCACCACCGACGAAGACTGAAGGCCTCTACTGGATACTTACGAATCACTCACTTGATACATTGAGGCAGTGCAAGAATGCCAAGAACAGGTGCGCGAAAGATATCTCTAGACTTGCATGTTTGCACGGAGGTTTGACTCACACTCTGACGCAACCACCAACGGGGTCCGACGCATTCTACGTCGTCTATAACGGCAGTAGCTCCGATCTGCCAGGGCGTATTCGCGATCATTTCAATGGCGGTGAGGGCAAAGGTAGCTTAAGCATCCTAAGATCCGGCCTCTGCGACTTGGCACACAGGCAGGTTTCATACGTGACATGGGAGATACTTCGCCAGTCTTTACCCGAACGGGAAGTAGAACTTTGCACATGTGGAGAGGTAGAGCGCATTTGGCGTCTGAGATATGGATGGCCGATCTTGTGCGAGAAATGACTACGTGGTTGCGCAGAGCACGCGCCCGGCCCCGAGCCGATAGCGCCTCCGATGCTGTTGCCCATACCAAGCCGCGACTGGAGCAGAAACCCAAGGACTCAACTGCAAAGACAACGCGCGCTCCGGAGAATCCCGAAACGCGCGTGGTTAAGTGACGCCGAATGCTATTGTGCTTTGGCCTGCTTGATATGCATCTCCTTGGCGAGTTGCGCGCCTTCTTCCTTCTTGACGACTTTGCAGACCGCGTATTCGTCCTCGACGCTGACGACTTCAATCATGGCGACTTTCGCCTCGCGATGCGCGATAACCTTGCCGCCCGCTTCGATCGGCTCACCGTCTTTAACGACCATGAACTTGAGGCCCGGTTTCACGCCGTGCGCCTTGCCGAGGTTGATAACCACCGCATCGTCGGAAGCGGCGTCCGCGATCAACCCCTGCAACTGGCGGTCTTCGGCGGCCTTCTTGACGATCTCTTGCACGACGCCATCGACAACACCGTTAAGGTTCGAGAGGTCTTTCACGCTACATTTGATCTGCGCCGCAATAGCCGTGGTCTCGGTATCGATCAGCCGAATATACATCAACGTATCGTTGCCCAACGACGCAAAATCGATGAACCCGAGCATCCGGGCCGATATCACCTTGCCGAGTTGCAGTTGCGTGTCTTGTTTCGCAAGGTCCGAAGAACCCAGGTTCAGTTCCTGCAGCAGCTTGTCCAGCACGGCGCGTTCGACGACTTTTACGCGGCCCTCAGCCTGGACACGCGATTCGATTTCGCGTTGCAAAACAATGTCCGTGCCCGCGCGCTCGAAAAAGGCGGTCTGCTCGGCCGACGACGGAAGAAATGCCAGTACCATCGGACGCGACGACCACTCGTCCGCCGGCTTGTCCTTACCGGCGGCCTTGAGGGCGTCGTACCGTTGCTTAAGATCATTGATCTGCGAACGGATCAGTTCGCCGCGCTTGACGTCGTTGGCGTCCTTCATCTCCTTCTGGATTTGTTGCAGCATGACCTTAACCATGCCATCGTCCCGAATGCCTTGCGCCTTTTCGAGCGTCTCGGCGGCTTTCTTCAGATCGCCCTTCTGACGGTGCGCGGAACCTTCATTGCTTAGCGCAACCACGTTGTACGGGTCAAGCGCGACCGATTCCTGATACTTCTTGATGGCCCCATCCGCGTTACCCTTCTCCTGCGCGACGCGTCCCGCCCCATTCACGGCCTCGGCTGTCTGCCAGTCATCGCCCGGCTTCGCACCCGCCGCATCGAACGCCGCCGCCGCTTCATCCAACTTCCCCGTCCGCATCAACGCCGTGCCCTTGACCGAGTCCGCATAGCCGTTGTTCGGTCCCGCAGCACTGGCCAATTCGATAGCCTTGGCCGTATCGCCCTTTTCGAGCGCAACCTTCGCCAAGCCTTCTTTCGAGTCGATCTGGCCAAACTCGGCCTGCGCCTCGTCAAGCTTGCCCTCAGCCGTCAGCACAAACCCCTTCAGATTCCGCGCGGCCTTCGGATCTTCCCCCGCCTTGATCGCCTCATCGGCGGCGGCATTCGCCTGCGGGAGCTTTCGCTGCTGGAAATACGCCTGCGCCACGTCGCTGATAACGTCAGCCTCGGCCTTGCCGCTACCGACCAGCGATTTCAGGACCACCTTCGTATCCGTAAGGATGAACGTCAAAGGCAGCGTGCTGAACGGTCCGAAATTCTTCTCCGAGCCCAAGGCCGGCGTATCCTTGATGATGTAGTATGCGATATTGAGGTCGGCGGCAAACTTCATGAGGGCCGACTCGTCCTCCTTCCACCCGATCGCGACGATCCGCAGCTTCTCTTTATACAGCGCATCCAACCGGCGCAACTTCACCGCGATGTCTTGTCCGGTGTTAGTCGTAAAGAAGAATAGGATGACCAAATCCGGCTTGCTTCCCATGATCGTGTCCAGATTCACTTCCTGGCCGCGGATATCCAACGCCGTGAAGCTGGGCACACTCTCGCCTTTCGCGGGAATCGCGCCCGCCGACAACGCAAACAGCAGCGCACACGATACCAGCGCCCCAACCGCCAACACTCTTGTACTCGACATGTGTTTCCCTCCCGAAATCTCAGGGCCATCGACTCGACCAACGTCAACTCAGACAAGACACAATAACGTGTTTGAACGTACAGTTCAACACCCCTTCCGTGGAACCTCTTGCAACGGAGAGTTGCAAACATTATACCACAATTATCCGCTTGATAACGGCAAGAATGCTTGATATAATCTTTTGAAAATGCGATTTCAAATCGAAGATGGAAACTAGAGCAACGTGAGCCACTACCTGACAGGAAACGAAACACGGGCAAGGCTGCTGGAAGTTGCGGCGGAAGTGTTTGCCGAACAGGGCTTTAGGCATGCAAAAGCCCAGGATATTTGCCAGCGTGCCCAAGCGAATCTGGCGGCGATCAACTATCACTTCGGCGGCAAAGAGCAGTTGTATCAGGCAGTCATTCACTACGCAATCGAGGTGGATGAGGCGCTGCTGCCCCATCTGGCCGTGGACGCGGCGAGTTCGCCGGAAGAACGGCTGCTTCAATTCGTCAAGGCGTTTCTGTTCGGGATGTTGAGTCCTGGGCGCCCGGCCTGGCACAGCAAGCTCATGTTGCACGAGGTATCGAATCCGACTGCGGCGCTCGACTTGGTGATCGAGCACCTGGTGCGCCCGATACACGACCTGCTGTATGCGATCGTCGGCGACTTACTGGGCGTGAAAGCGGCTCCGAACCGTGTGGCCTTCTTCACGACATCCGTGATGAGCCAATGCGTCATCTATCACAGTTCGATGGAAATCGTCGTTCGCATGAATCCAAGTCAGCAATTCGATCCAGCGGCCCTCGAACAGTTGGCAGAGCGGATCGCGCGATTCTCGTTGGCAGGGATTCGCCATTGCGCCGACATTGAGGTATAAGGAGTAAAGTGGTTATGCGATTCAGAATATCGACCGGGCTGATTGCACTTCTGGTCGTAGGCGCCGGGGCGATTTTCGTGCGCACCACCCTTGCAGGTCCGCAATCCGGGACGCTGATATTTGGATTGTCCGCGGAAAAGGCGGAACTCGGTTCGACCAAAGCGCCCGAAGCAGACGGCAAAGCCGACCCGCCCGTCATTTTGACCGTGCCGGTCGAGACGGCGTCGGTCGATACCGTGCTACGCCTGACGGGCACGCTGACGGCGGACGAGAAGGCCGAGGTCGCCAGTACGGCCAACGGCATCGTCGAGGCGGTTTACGTCGAACGCGGGAGTCTGGTCGAGAAAGGCGCGGTCCTCGTGAAAGTGGATCCAACCGATGTCGAAAACGGCTTGTTGGAAGCCAACGCCGGCATCGACGAGCTAAAGGCGGCGCTGGGCTGGGACAACGCGCGCGACGCCAAGGGATACGACGTCGAGAATCAACCCGGGGTGCGCATGGCCAAAGCGGCGCTCGAACTTACATCCTTGAACAACGAGCGCATCGCGAAGTTGTTCGCCCAAGGGGCCGTATCAAAGGCCCAGTACGATCAATCCAGCACCGAATACGAATCCGCCAAGCAGCGACACCAACAGGCCCTCCAGCAAGCGCGCCAACTCTACCAAAGCTACAAGACAGCCTGCATCAAGTTGAAAACACTCGATAAGATCTTGGGCGACACGACCATCGAAGCGCCCTTTACGGGCTGGGTGACTCAGCGTTACGTCTCGAAGGGCGAACGGGTAACGACCAATCCGATGGGCGGGGGCGCCAACGTCGCCGCCATGGTGAAAGTGGATCCGTTACGCCTGCTGCTTATGGTGCCGCAACAGGATATTGGACACATCAAGCCCGGTGGACTGGTTCGGTTCAAAGTCGATAGCTTCCCCGACAAGACATTCACGGGCGAAGTCCGCTACGTCAGTCCGAGCGTCGAAAACATGACGCGCTCGATGTCGGTCGAGGCGCTGGTGCCCAATCCCGATCACGTGTTGTGCCCCGGATTCTTCGTGACCGCCGAATTGGTGCTGCCGGAAAAACAAACCGAATACTACGTACCGGACTCGGCTGTCCTGCGCGAGAACGATGTGGCCAAAGTCTTCGCGGTACGCGACGGAAAGGCCCGCGTGCAAGTCGTATCCGCCGGTGAAGCCAAAGACGGACGCGTTCGGGTATTGTCCGGCCTGACCGAGGGCGACGTGGTCGTCACCGCGCCGGACAAAGTCCGTGACGGGGATACCGTCCACTAATGCATAAACTCGCCGAAATCTGCGTACACCGCCCCGTCTTCGCTACCGTTTTGATCCTTGTTCTGGGCGTGTTTGGCGTGTTTGGCTACACGAAACTGGGCGTCGATTGGTTTCCAAAAGTCGATTTCCCAATCGTCACGATCACCGCAATCCTTCCCGGCACCGCACCCGAAGAAATGGAGACCGAGGTTGCCGAGAAAATCGAAGAAGCGGTCAATACCGTCAGCGGAATCGACGAACTCCGCTCCGTCTCCGCCGAAGGCGTCTCGCAAGTCATCGTCGTCTTCAAGCTCGAAAAAAATATCGACGTCGCCGCACAGGAAGTGCGCGACAAACTTAATCGCATCCTGCCAGAGCTACCCAAAGAACTAGAACAGCCAACCGTCGAAAAAATGGACCCCGACGCATCCCCCGTCATCACCCTGGCGTTGAGCGGGTCGTTTCCCGTCAAAGAACTCACCGAATACGGCGACAAAGTCCTTCGCCGGCAGCTCGAATCCGTCGCCGGCGTCGGGCAAGCCACAATCGTCGGTGGCCAAAAACGCCAGATCAACGTCCGCCTGGATCCTGCAAAACTGCGCTCATACGGTCTGACGATTTCGAGCGTCGCGGTCGCGCTGCAAACGCAAAACATTCAAGTGCCCGGCGGGACCGTCAAGGAGGGCGCCAAAGAACTGACCTTGCGTACCCTGGGCCGCGTAGGCGCCATCGACGAACTGGGCAACATCCCCGTCGTCAACATCGCCGGCCGCGTGGTCCGCATCAGCGACCTCGGCAATGTCGAAGACGGCGCCGAAGAACCGACGAGCCTCGCTCAATTCGACGAGACGAGTGCCGTGCTGCTCAACGTACGCAAACAGTCCGGCACAAACACAGTCGAAGTCATCCGCAACGTCAAAGAACGCCTCGACACCATCCTCAAAACCATCCCCAAGGGTTACGAAGTGCAGGTCGTACGCGACCAGTCGGTATTCATCGAACGCTCGGTCAATACCGTGAAAGAGCACTTGGTGCTTGGGAGCATCCTGGCCGCGCTGGTCGTACTGATCTTCCTGGCCAACGCGCGCACGACGATCATCAGCGCGCTGGCGATCCCGACGTCGATCATCAGCACCTTCGCCGTAATGCACTACATGAACTTCACGTTAAACGTGATCTCGCTGCTCGCGCTGACGCTATCCGTCGGCATCGTGATCGACGACGCCGTCGTCGTGCTCGAAAACATCTTCCGGTACATCGAGGAAAAAAGCCGTACGCCGTTCGAGGCCGCGATCGCCGCCACAAAGGAAATCGGCACGGCGGTGCTCTCCATCACGTTATCGTTGGTGGCGGTGTTCCTGCCGATCGCGTTCATGGAAGGTATCATCGGACGCTTCATGGTGTCGTTCGGCATCACGATGGCCTCGGCGATCGTGATTAGCATGATCGTCAGCTTCTCGTTGACGCCGATGCTGGCATCGCGGTGGCTTCGGCCAGTAAGCAATGGCAACGGCTCGGAAACGCACGAGGCAAAATCGAAGAAGCGCGGCGCCTACCACGTCATCGAAAGCGGCTACCTCGGCCTGCTCGATTTCAGCCTGCATCACCGCTGGATCGTAGTCCTTACGTGCATTGCGCTGCTGGCCACGATTCCCTTCCAACTCAAACACCTGCGCAAGAATTTCATGCCCGACGACGACCAATCGGAATTCCAACTATCCGTCCGCACACCCGAAGGCAGTTCGCTCGAAGCCTCGCAACTGTTGATGGGCCGCATCTCCCGCGACATCCGTCAATTCAACGGCGTCCGTTACACCCTGGCCAGTACCGCCGACACCGCACAGCGCACGCCCAATCTCGGCACGATCTACGTCCGGTTGACCGATCCGAACGAGCGCGTATTCAGCCAACTCGATTTCATGGATTACCTGCGCAAAAACCTGCTGCCCCGCTATGCAGCCGAAAATCTCCGCGTCAGCGTCGCGCCCGTCGCGGCCATCTCCGGCGGCGGACGCAATGAAGCGCTTCAATATGTTATCGCCGGACCCGACATGAAGCAGTTGGAAATCTACTGCAAGACGGTCATGGACAAGCTCAAAGAGGTGCCCGGCGCCGTCGATATCGACTCGAACCTCATCGTGGGCAAACCGCAGTACGGCGTGGTCGTGGACCGCGCCAAGGCCGCCGACTTGGGCGTGTCCGTCGCGAGTATCGCACAGACTCTGCGCCTGTTGATCGCCGGCGACAACGTGTCGACCTACAACGAAAAAGGCGAACAATACGAGGTCTTCCTTCGGGCAGGCGCGGAATTTCGCAACAGCATCGAAGAACTGGCGCTCGTCACCGTACCATCGCTGACTCGAGGCTCGGTGCCACTGGGCGACGTTGTCCGATTCGACAAAGGGACCGGACCATCCCAGATCAACCGGCTCAACCGCACACGCGAAGTCACCATCTACGGCAACCTCGGCCAAAATGCCTCGCAGCAGGGCATTATCGACGCGCTCAACGCAATCGTCGCCGACCTCCACATGCCGCCCGAGTACAAAACCGAACTCGCCGGACAATCCAAAGAACTCGGCCGTGCGTTCCGCGGGTTCATCATGGCCTTCGCCATGGCCTTCATCTTCATCTATCTTGTTCTGGCCGCCCAGTTCGAGTCCTGGCTCCACCCGATCACGATCCTGCTCGCGTTGCCACTCACCTTCCCCTTCGCACTGGTCTCGCTATTCATTTTCAACCAGTCGCTCAACATCCTGTCCACGCTCGGCGTACTCGTCCTATTCGCAGTCGTCAAGAAAAACTCCATCCTCCAGATCGACCACACCAACCAGTTACGCGCCGAAGGACTGCCACGCCACGAAGCCATGATGCAAGCCAACAAAGACCGATTGCGTCCAATCCTGATGACCACGGTCGCCTTCGTGGCTGGCATGTTACCCCTGCTCATTTCAAGCGGGACCGGCGCGGGCAGCAACCGCACCATCAGCAGCGTCGTCATCGGCGGCCAGACACTGTCATTGCTGCTAACGCTCGTAGCGACGCCCGTCGCCTACTCCCTCTTCGACGATATCGCCAACGCCCGCCTCTGGTACTGGCTACGCCTTAAGCGCAAAGCCGAGGACCAGTGAAGGAGAGGCTTTAGGCTGTAGGCTGTAGGGCGAATCGCCAAACGCACCTGTCGCTCCTCCTACAGCCTACAGCCTCATCGTCTTGGATGTGCCAACCCGAAAACTGTAAAGTAACAACGTATGATCGAGAGACCCAAACCATTCGAGTGGAATTACTGCGCCATCTGCGGCGAGCCGCTCGAGCTGTCTTCCGACGGCGAAAAGGAACGCCCCTACTGCGAAACCTGCGGACGCTTCTACTATCGCAACCCCCTGCCCGCAGTATGCGCGATTCTTACGCGCGGCGACGAGTTGTTGCTGGTTCAACGCGCGGTCGATCCATGCCGCGGCCACTGGTCGCTGCCCGGCGGCTTCGTCGAATTGGGCGAGACGACCGAAGAAGCGCTCATCCGCGAGATGCGCGAAGAAACCGCTCTCGAAGTGCGCGGTCTGCGCCTCATCGGCGTGAGCACGCAACACAGCCTGCACTACGGCGGCGTAATGGTCTTGGGTTACGCGGTCCAAGAATGGTCCGGCGAACCGCACCCCGATTCCGACGCCCTCGATATCCGTTTCTACACCCCGGACGAACGTCCGCCGTTGCCCTTCCCCGCGCATCGCGAACTCCTGGCGATCTTCGACGAAACACACATGAACAGGAAAGGGTGAACGCGTGCGCTCATGACTTTTGCACGCTTGCTTGCTCTGATATTGCTCCTCGTCATAGTCGCCATCGCGGCGGGCCTCACGCATTACGCGATTTTGGGCCATCCGGTCGCCGATATTTCGAGGCAGACGGCAGATGCGCTCGAACGTGGCCGCGCGTTCATCGAAAAACAAATCAAGGCCGAGCGCACTCCCACTGCGCCGGCAGACGACTCGAAGGCGCAAGGCCGCCACGCCTCCTCGCAAGCCGACGCCTCCGGCTCGATCCAGGTGTACTTCGCGCCATGCCAGTCCTACAACCCCTTCGGCATCGACCGCGCCCTCGTCCGTCTGATTGGCAGCGCAAAACGTTCGGTAATCGCGGCATTCTACGACCTGCAACTCCAGTCCGTCGCCGACGCGCTCATCGCCAAACACCGCGAAGGCATCGAAGTGCGGCTCGTTTCCGATTCGGATTACATGAAACGCGACGCCGTCCAATCCTGCATCCAAGTCGGAATTCCCGTCGTGTTCGACAACCGCGAACCATTCATGCACAACAAATTCTGCGTTGTCGACGGACGCGCGGTCTGGACCGGCTCGACCAATGCCACCGAGAACTGCATGTACCGCAACGACAACAACTCCGTCTTGATTGAATCAGACCGGCTTGCCGAAGATTACACAACCGAATTCGAAGAGATGTTCACGGACCACCGTTTCGGCAAAGGAAAACGGACACCGTATCCCGAAGTACAGGTAGACGGCACACGTATCGAATGCTACTTCTCGCCCGACGACGGTGTGCAGGCCGCGATTGTGCGCGACATCGACAACGCGAAAACCGATGTCGACATGCTCGCGTTCTCATTCACGTCCCAACCCATCGCCAAAGCGCTCGCGGGACGCATCCGCAACGGCGTCCGCGTCCGCGCCGTATTCGACAAGACCCAGGCGGGCAACGCCCACGCACAAGACGATTTCCTGAAGAAAAACGGCGCCGACATTCGGACGGACGCCAACCAATACGCCATGCACGACAAAGTCATAATCATCGACACCGAAGCCGTCATCACCGGCAGCTACAACTTCTCAAAGGCCGCCGAAACCAAAAACGACGAAAACGTCCTAATCATCCACTCCCACCCAATCGCCCTCCAATACCAAACCGAATTCGAGCGAATCTACGCGGCCAGCACACCATAGCGACAGCGTATGAACAACCGGAGTAAATATCCCCCGGCAAAGCCGGGAGATCTCCCAATATATTAGCCTGCTTTAGCAGGCTCCTCTTTGCACCCGGCTTTCAGCCGGGGTGGGCATGGCTGCTCCCTCAAGTAAGGGCGCTTTAGCGTCGCTTCTCAGCAGCTTCAGCAGAAAAGCAGTCGCCGAAACCGCATCTCCCTCGCCCATTTATCCGATCCGTTCATCCCGTCCATGCCACCTTCGCCCCTCCCGCTCTTTGTACACGTCCTTGGCCACAAGCTATACTGCCACCGGTCCAATGCGGCGCCTGTCTTGAATAAGGACTTATGCCATGGCAAGGAACATCGATGAAGACACCATTACCGAAGCTGTGCGCAGGCTTCAAGAGGCCGCCCCGGGCTCCATCGTCATCTTGTTCGGTTCCCACGCGCGCGGCGATTCCCGGCCCGACAGCGACGCCGACTTCCTAGTGATCGAGCCCGAACTGAAGTCGCGCAGAGCGGAGATGGTACGCCTGCGCGACGTACTCCGGCCCTTAGGCATACCCGTGGACATCGTAGTAACCAGCGGAGCAACCTTCGAAGAATGGGCCGACACACCCGGCACCCTCTTCTACGAAGTCAGACACGAAGGACGCGTCTTCGATGCTGTCCAATAGACTCGCCCAATTACTGCTGCGCAAAGCCGCACAAGACGGCGTCACGTCCCAATCCGCAATCGCCAATCCGCAATCCCCAGCCCCTTGTACCGTTAGGCGTCTCGTGATACACTCACACACATAAAAGCACGGTGGATGCGCGCGTACAACATGTGGGGCACATCGACGCCCAGTCCGCGGGACCGCGAGCACGAGACCTCCAGACGCCGCCCGTCTACCCAGCGCGTGCCGTATCAAATGGAGCAATCCAACGTGAAAGGCGAAGGCCGTGGCACAAGACAAAGCATATCGAAATGCAGAACGGAAGATTGAAGAAGCCCAGCGGTCGGGGGCGAAGACACTCGATCTCATCACGCCGTACGGCAACTCTCAGCCGAAGCTCACCGAGTTGCCGGAATCGCTGGCCCAGCTCGCACAGTTGCAGTCGCTGAACCTCCACAACAACCAACTCACGACGCTGCCGGAGTGGCTGGGCGACCTCACGCAACTGCAGTCCCTGGACCTCCGCAACAACCAACTGACGGCGTTGCCGGAATCGCTGGCCCATCTCGCACAGTTGCAGACGCTGATCCTCAACGACAACCAACTGACGGCGGAGTGGCTGGGCGACCTCACGCAGCTGCAGTCCCTGGACCTCCGCAACAACCAACTGACGGCGTTGCCGGAGTCGCTGGCCCGGCTCACACAGTTGCAGTCGCTGGACCTCTCCCGCAACCAACTAACATCGCTGCCGGAGTGGCTGGGCGAGCTCACTCAGCTGCAGACGCTACGCCTCGACAACAACCAACTGACAGCACTGCCAGAATCACTTGGCCACCTAAGGCGTTTGAGACAACTCGATATTTATAGTAATGGAATAACTTCATTGCCGGAATCCATTTCGAGGCTTCAAGATCTCAAAATCTTGTATATGGATAATCCCTTCGGCCACCTTCCGGAGAGCATCAGGCTTCTTGTGAATCTGCGGGAGTTAGGGATTGCAAAATGCGGATTCTCCTCACTTCCGGAATGGATCGGAGAGCTTAGGGAATTGACGTGGATCAACTTGCCGGGCAATAGTCTCACCGATTTGCCGCAATCGATAGTTCAGCTCAAACACTTGGAGAAACTTTCACTAGCCGACAATCCCCTCAACCCCGAACTGGCTGCTGCCGTCGAGCAGGGCCTCGACGCCGTCAAGCGCTACCTGCGCGAGATGGCGAAAGGTGCGAGGAAACGTTATGAAGCCAAGCTGTTGATTTTGGGCGACGGCAATGAAGGAAAGACCTGCGTCTCGCGCGCCTTGCGTGGCCTGCCGTTCCTCGAACAGAAAACGACATATGGCGTAGATGTGGAGCAATGGAAGTTTCCTCACCCGGATGATGCCGTAAACCGCGAGAAGGAAATCACGCTCAACATCTGGGACTTCGAAGGGCAAGAAATCAGCCACCAGACACACCAGTTCTTTCTCACGTCGCAGTCGCTGTATCTGCTCGTGTTCAAGTGCCGTGACCAGTTCTTGATGGACCGCGCGGAGTATTGGCTCGACACCATTCGCGCCCGGGCGCCGAAGGCGAAAGTGGCCATTGTGATCACCCAATGCGAAGAACGTTCGGCATATGTGCCGTTGGACCGGCTCCAAGCGCAGTACAGCGACCTACTGGCCAACGAGTGGTTCTTTTCCGTGGAGTGCGAATCCGGGCTAAACATCGACAAGTTGCAGACCTATCTGCGGCGCTGGGCGGCAGACTTGGAATTCATGGGCTCTCCGTGGCCCGCGAGCTACGACAAGGCCGAGCAGGAGATCAAGGCCGAAGCCGAAAGGGAGACGGCCCACATTCGGCGCGCCGAACTGTATGCCATCCTTGCCAAGGCAGGCGCGAGCGAAGACGGGTACGAAGACGCCGCAAATGCAATGTCCCGCTTGGGCCTGATCACGCAATTTCCCGACTGCCCCGACCTGCGGGACTTCGTCGTGCTCCGCCCCCAATGGTTCACCAAGGCGATCAGCAAAGTGATGGAAGACAACCAATTGTCCGACGACAAAGGCGAGATCGCGTTCAGGCGCATGGAGGATATCTGGACAAAGGCGGGGTACCCCGGGATGTTCGCCGTCTTCCACAATTGCATGAAGGAATTCGAGCTGTGCTATGACCTCGAAGACACCAGCCAGAGCTGTCTGGCCCCACTACGCTTCGGATATCTGAAGCCAACGATTCCTTGGACCAACGGCGAGGCCCTCAAGGAACGCCGAGTGGAATATAGGTTGAACATCCGCCCGCCGATGGGCCTCATGAGCCGCTTTATCGTCAAAACCCACCACATGATCGTGAAGACGCAGGAGCATCTCAAAGGCATTTACTGGCACAACGGCGTCTTCCTCCGCACCGGCGAAGGCCCGCTGTGCAGCGAGGCGCTCTGCGAATTTGTGCCGGAGGATAAGAAGCTGCGCATCGAGGTGCGCGCGGCCTTCCCGCAGAACATGTGCGAACAGATTCACGCCTATGTCAAAGCCGTCTTCTCATTCTTCAGCGGCTTGCAAGCCGAGCGATCTTACGGTTGCATCAAAGTGGATGAAAACACACAGGCGGAGCAGCCATGCAGCGGAATGCATACCGAGAAACGGATCTACGCGTCGATCGCCAAGCAGCGAGTCTTGGGTTGCGAGTTCGAGGATCATGACGTCGACCCCATGACACTGATCTGGGGTTTAGGCAGCTTCAGTGAATTCGTCATGGCGAAGTTCGTTTCACTCAGCCAATTGAGGCAGGAGTTGGACAGGCAACCCGAGTGGGCAGCGCCGTACCTGGACGGTGTCCGGACATTGCTGGATTGGGTTAGCATCAATGACGGCAAGATGGACCAGTTGCTTCAAGCCCAGTCCGCGCTCTCGGCTGAATTCAGGCAGGAAGCGGAACTCAAACTCAATGAATACCTTGCCCGCATGAGCGAGATGCTCGACGACCGCGACCGCACAGCCGCTCCCGGCCTGATTTCCATCATGGCGCAGGATCGGAGTAAGTGGAACCCCGTGGGATACTTCAAGAAGACATACATGCTCACACCATTTTGTGAATGTGAGGCAAACATCCACGCTTGTGACGACGGCAAAGTCGAGTTCACCAAGGACAGGGCGTGGTGGGAAGGAACCGCCCCTTGGATCGCACGCGGAACAAAGCTGCTCACTGTCGGCCTGCAATTGGCGTTCGCCGGGTTGCCGTTGGGTTTGGGTGTCGAGGCGGCAAAAGCCATCAAGAACGAAGTGAAGTTCATGCAAGAACTCACCAAACACCTCGAACTGAAAGCGCCGGAGAAAAGCGATGCCGCCGAAGCGTTTGAGGCGGTCCAGAATGATGTCCGCAGAGATTTGCGTGGAGGCGACCGCGAGGCAGCGCTTACCAGGACGGCCTTGGCAAGGTTTCTGGAAGAAACGGCGCCTGATAATTACCATGCGCGCCGCTGGGGCTCGCTCCGCCGGGTGAGGATGAGTGACAATTCCTATCGCTGGCTGTGTGAAGACTGCACGAAGCGTACCCGCTGAAAATCCGTGGGTAAAGTGAAGCGGAACCCACCATCTGCTGCGAAGTCCAGCGTCGTTGGTTTTCATCCCGTACTCGCTCCATTTCACGTTCAGTAATCCGGCGCGTCAGGGGTGTCGCGGGCGACGCAGCAACCGAAACGCTATTTCTATATATACTATTTTTACTGCTATAAGTTCGTGATTATGTAAACTAAATCACCCTCGTCTCGCAGTTCCGCATGC
>CAIYET010000795.1 GCA_903925285.1 Candidatus Hydrogenedentota bacterium
GATTCAGAGACGTGGTGGAGTGTAAACGAGCCGGGAATCCTGTGTGATGCCGTTCGGATGCTTATCGAGAAGAAACTGCACCGCAACGCACAAGGCGCGCGCGATTTCGAGGCCGACATTAAGGCTCGCCTACAGGAGATTTACTACGATGAATGCGCTCAAGAGGTTCAGGGACCGCCTAGCGATTTTCGGATGGGCGCGGGAGGCGCTGAGTAATGGGAATGCGCGGATCTATACAACGGCGGCGTCCGCTACTTGACAGAAGCGAGCTACAGGCACGCAAGGACGAAAAGGAACAGCGGCGCGCGGACCACGAAAAACGAAGAGGGGAAGCATTGGCGGCGCATCCAGTCTACATCGAAACGCATGGCGGTATCGCGCGTTGGGTTGCGCCACTGGCGGGAGAACTCGCAAAAGGGTTTATTGACATCGGCCTTATGGACATTGGCGAAACTGTCAAGTGCATGCTGAAACTCAACGACGAAGTGGTTACCATATTCGACGCGAAACCGGGGATAAACGACATCCCCGGAATGGCCAAGGTGAACGCGCATGACGTTGTAACGCTGGAAATGGCCGGGGCGCGCGTATTGGACGCGGGCATAGGCTTTGTACTCAGGACTTTTTAATGGAACGTTGCGTAACCATACCGACACTTTCAGGCATACGCCGGGATGCGGACCAGCTTCGCGGGAGCAAAGACCTTGTTTCCTGCACCGGCCTGCGTCCCGTGATTGGTGGCGGGTTGCGCCAACATCTTACCCTTACCCAGCCGTGGACCGATAATGCGCTGAATGGTGTGGATACCGGCAAGACATGGCCGTGGCCGCAATTCTTTCGCGGAAAGAATGTCGCACTTTTGTGTTTCGAGATGGAAATATACGTCATCAACGAAAGCACTTGGGGCAGCACGAAGATTACCCCCAAGGACGCCGCGCAATGGGGGTATGCGTCCCCTGCGACCGGCACCATTGTCACGGGGTACGACTGGCATTTCATTGACATGTACGACTCGTGGATACTCACGAATGGCGTATCCATCGTGTTCAAGACCGCGCATAACGCGAATTACTGGACCACGAGCGCGGTGACGATATTGTCCGGGTGCATCCTTGGCGAAGGCCGGGTAATGTACGCCGGATTCAACCCCGCGAACATAGAAGCCCTTGCCGACTGGACTACGTACTGGGAAGGGTACGACACCAACATACCCGATCAAGTGGCGCAGATCGCCGCACTAAATGCGGGCATGGGAAAGAATTGGGCGTGGTGGGGAACGGTTGGCGGCGGCGATACGCTTTGGTGGCTCACGACAGATCTGTTGACTCGCGGAGCATTTGACGGCCCGTTTGAAAATCTTACAGCCAGCAATCCAGATGGAACGTTTACGACAAGCGCCGGGTGGAGTTTGTCGGCGGGATGGTCTGTTGCTGGCGGGAAGCTGGTCGGCTCAACCGCAAACTCGGACGTGAACACAACGAGCGCAATGGTATGCGCGGTGGGTCATACCTACACCGTGGCCTATACCTTGACCGTCAGCGCCGGATCGGTTTACGTAAAGCTCGGTTATGCAAATGGTACTTTGCGCACTGCATCCGGCACATATACCGAAAACATCACCCCCACGACAACCGGAGACATCACTTTTTCGACTACCGGCTTTACCGGGACCATAGACAATCTCATAGTCCGCGAGTATACAACGCCCTCCACGGGCTTTTCGGAGACGGCCCCGCTCATCCATGACCTTGCCCTGCGCAATGAGTCTGGCGGGCGTCCCATGCCGTGGAATAGCAGCATCTACAACGCCGCGATACTCCCGATTGGCGACAAGGCGGCGATGGTCTATAGCGCGGATGGAGTGGCGGGACTGGAATCGGTTGGTAACACTTTCGCATTGCGCGAACTGGAAGGTTACGGCACGCGGCTGGGCGCATCCATCGTATCAGGCACGGACTGCCGCACCCCTGTAGCGTGCAGCAAGAATCGCCACTTCTGGATTGACGAGAACGGCGAACTCTGGACGGCGGGACTTAATTTTCAAGCGGAACGCTTAGGATTTAAGCACATCTTCGCGAGCATGGCGGCGACGGGAATACTTGGCAGTTACGACCCGCGCGAAGAC
>CAIYET010000796.1 GCA_903925285.1 Candidatus Hydrogenedentota bacterium
AAAGCCTAAAGCCTAAAGCCATGATTCGAGTTCCTCAAGTTTGCCAATAACGGCGTCAGGTTCGAGATCGCTCGGGTTCCTCTCGAAGACCTCATACGGCGTCCATTGTACAGTATGGACCACCGGCATACCGGCCCGTTTCGCACCCTGAATATCCGCGAGCCAATTGTCGCCCACGAACAACACCTGTTCAGGCGGCAAATCCAGTTCGCGCAAGATCGTCGCGAACGGCAACGGATGCGGCTTCGAGAAACCAATGTCGCCCGACATCACAACAGCGTCCAGATGCCGCGCGAGACCCGTCTTACGCAGGCTGCGCCGGATCGCATCGCCGTCAGGATAATTCGAGAGCACACCCAACCGCCGTCGAGCATGCAGACGTTCGAGCAGCGCCAACACCTCGACGGTGGCTTCCGTCGCCTCGACGAACGTTTCCAGCCGTACGCGGACGATCTCCGCCAGCTCCGCCTCCGATACCTCGCGCCCATAAAGTGTACGCACCAAATTCGACGTGATCACACGCAAATCATTCTCGCGATACGAAGGCGGATCGCCCATATACGGCGCCATCCGGTCCCGGTCGCGAACCGTCCGCAACGCCTCGCGGTCCAACGGCCCGAAAAGGCGCTCCAACACATCCGCAATCGCCATATCGCACACGCCGATTTGCCGCTTGCCAAATTCCACAAGCGTGTTGCCATAATCGAAAACAATCGCCTGTATCGCCCCAGCATTCAATTTCATATTCACTCGATCTTTCACGATGAGGTCTACGTTCGGAACCTGATAATTCAAGACCTAACCCCTACCCTGACTCTGCCCTGTGCGGAAGGCTCAGGATTGCGGCGGATTGGGCTGGAAGACGCGGCGATCAAACAACCACGCATCCTCGGGAACCATCGCTTCGAGGGCCTTGCCGAGAGCGGGGATAAGGTAGGCCGGGTTGTTCAGCTTTTCCTCCGTGATCGAGTCGGCAAATCCCTCCTGCGGGATGCCTTGAGCGGCCATGCAGGCGGTAAGCAACCCTGAAGCCACACGTTGGAGGTCTTCCTTCTTGGGATGCTTCTCCCCGCGTGTTTGAATGAGAAACATCAACCACGTGGCAATCAGAGGCGCGGCCTCCGACTGAGGCGTCACCTTCGAGAAGAGTTGCGCACCAAGGGCTGTGGCATCCTCGATGGGAGCCTGCACCCTCAACGACAGCCAGACGGCCTGCGCCAGGAACGCTTGGGCGTCCGGCTCCTCCGATGTTCCCAGATTCCCAAGCACGGTGATACAATCGAGCCAGGCACTGATACTTGCGAGCGTCCGCGTGGCCCGGATATTCAGGTCGCGCGCGCGGGCGTGGTCGCCCTGCTGACCGGCTGCCCAAGCCATGCTGGCGAGCGTGGCGGCCTTGCCTTCCATGTCGCCAATCCGCTCAAAGAGTTCGAGGGATTGGGTCCACAGCTCGATGGCTTGTGTCATGTCGCCTTGCTGCGCAATCACACGCGCTATGTTGTGGAGCGTGGCGGCCTTGCCTTTCACGTGGCCAATCTGCTCAAGGAGTTCGAGGGATTGCTTCCACAGATCCAGGGCGTGCGCGATGTCGCCCTGTTGCGCAATCACCCATGCCATGTTGGCGAGCGTGGCGGCCTTGCCCTGCACGTGGCCAATCCGCTCCTTGAGTTCGAGGGATTGGGTCCACAGATCGCGCGCGCGCTCGACGTCGCCCTGCTGCGCAATCACGCCCGCCATCTCGTGGAGTGTTGAGGCCTTGCCATGCACATAGCCAACCCGCTCAGAGAGTTCGAGGGATTGGTTCCAGAGTTCGAGGGCGCGCTCGATGTCGCCCTGCTGCGCAGTCACTCCCGCAATGTCATGCAGCGTGGCGGCCTTGCCCTGCATGTCGCCAACCCGGTCTGAGAGTTCGAGGGATTGGTTCCAGAGTTCGAGGGCGCGCGCGATGTCACCCTGCTGCGCAACCACCTCCGCTATGTTGTGGAGCGTGGCAGCCTTGCCCTGTACGTCCCCAACCCGGTCCGAGAGTTCGAGAGATTGGTTCAAGAGTTCGAGGGCGTGCGCGATGTCGCCCTGCTGCGCAATCACGACCGCCATCTGATGGAGCGTGGAAGCCTTGCCCTGCTCGTCGCCAATCTGTTCAGATAGCTTGAGGGATTGGGCCCACAGATCGAGGGCGCGCCCAGTGTCACCCTGCTGCGAAATCACCCCCGCCATCTGGCGGAGCGCGGTGGCCTTCTCCCCGGGTTTCTCTATTTCATCCAATAGAGGGAGCATACCCGCCCAGATACCCAATGCCTTCTGGGGCACCCCTTTCCTAGCGAGAATAGCAGCAAGATTGAACAAGATCTCGAAATTCGCTCCTTTCGGGCGCCGAGCAAGGCGCTCGCTGGCCTTGATCCAGAAGTCCAAGGGCAATGGCGATCCATGATGAATCTCGATCGCCGCCAAAGCGCGAAGAGCTTTCGTCGCCTGCAGATCATCAGGCCATGTTTCCACGGTTGCGGCAAGCCCCGCAAGAGAGTCCACAATATCGGCGTCCTTGCTCCGACTCGAGATCGTAGGCTCTTCACTCAAGCGCGGTTCTTCGCCGCTCCATTCGGAAGTCCCCGGCACGATGGACTGCAAGACGGCGGCAGGGGAGCGTGGATCGTTGACATCGCCCAATTCCTCGACAACTTCCTCAAGGTTTGCGAGATCTTCATCTTCAAGCCCTTCCCGTAGAACATCTTTACGAAGTTCCGGCGGGAACTGGGCGAGATAAGCCAGCGCCTCGATTCCGAAGAGGTCGGCGATCGCCGGCCTACTCCGATCGGGTTGCCGTGCGTCGTATTCGCGCAACCATTGCTTGATTCGCACGCGCTGTTTTGCGAGACGTGGCAGTGCAACGCGGAGAATCAGCTTGCCGCGTGCATCGAGTTTCAGTGGGGAAGCTATTCCAGAACTGGGTGAATTCATAAGATGCCTTGTCTAAGGTAGCGGTTCCTGGGGTTTGCCGAATAGGCGTTTTACGATGCCCGACATGAAGTAATTGGTTTCAGCGTAATAGCTTTGGTAGACTAACTCGTTGCGGAAGATAGTACCGAAGAAGGGATTGATTTTTTGGATGTCTATCACGGACCGGTTCTCTTCAACGGCAAGACGCATCGCATCGAGGGCGGCTGGGCAACTGTCGCGCATACTATCGAGTCTTTGGCGGTAGACGCCAAGGAACCAATCGTAATTCCTTTCCGCCCAGTCGGTATCCATCTGGAACTCGGAGAAGGCGGTATCGAGGTGTGTCAAGAAGACGCCCGGCAGCCCTCGCGAGTCTTGCGCGAGTTGTAGCAAGGCGTTCCTGTCGAGGAAGGCATTAGGAGCCTTTCTGGGACCGAGTTGCCGGAAGCGAAGATCATGGATGGCTATCAATTCATCGGGCGACATCTCATGGGTAAGGTCGGCGAGAGTCATGAATTCAGCCCGGGCGTTAACATACCAACTCCGCGATGTGACAATAACGTCGAGGCCCGGCGTATTGTTGAGTTCGATCAGGGCTTCCGAGAGGATTGAGCGTTGAATGCGCGCGTTTCGCGATTCGCCATGAACAGCCCAGGGTTGTTTGCTGCCCTTCTTAAACCGTCTACCTTTGATATCCAATGCGGGTTTGAGTGTATGAAGGGCGTGATCAAGCTCTTTCTTTCGGCCAACGAACAATGATTTGACTAGCTTTGGGTCGTCTGGTGGCTGTGCATGGAAAACTGTCGCATCACCACTGTACTTCGAAGGAGTTAAGGTTGTCATTCGTATCATCGCTCCTTAGAGACAAACTGCGCTAGTTACACGTTTCTCATGTATGCGCAAATCCTCTTTCATTAACCAGTAAGTCCCGATTAACACAGACCCTCGCGCTTCTATATAGATGTTACCATGAGTGCTGGTTCCAGACCAAGCAGGTGGGAACTGAGAAGAAAAGACAGAAAAGGGGTCAGGTCTTGAATTGTAACGTTCATAGGCGTGGGCGGAGGGAAATGGGATCATTCGACCGCGCCAAGTTGCGCGCAATTCGGCTTCGAATTCTCACCTTGCGGAGCCATTCGCTATTGTCCTTCTGTCCGGGGCGGCGGTTCAGAGAGCGCAGTTGCATTGTGGAATCGCGCTGGGTAAGCCTACGAGTTGCCATATGTCTACAGTCTCCTTGCACAATGCTATGGCTACATGAGAACCGAGTTGGTCTCTGAACCATGAGTAGATTTCGATGCGCTGGGTCTGTGGCAACCGGAATCGGCCGTCGGTTCCGTCTTGTGACGTGGCGAAATCGAAAACGGTTGCATTTCTCCGGCGTGCGCCGGCGCATTCGCGAAGACCGGGATTGTGGCGAATTGTGCCGAGTGTAACGCGCAACGGGTAACCACCAAACTCGCTCTTGATTCGTTCGAGTAACGGGAGATACCACTCGCGCCATCCTCGCACGGGCAGGATGGGATCTATTCTGAGGCGGACTTCGTATCCGGCGTTTTTGCAGGCGATCGCGGCGGCTAGGCGCTCGTAGGGTTGTGGCGCGCCATGTTCGAACCGCGCGGATATCTCGGGTGCGTTCAGACTGAATGATACGATTGTGTTTTCCTTCTCCTCAATCGCCAGAAGTCGTCGAATGTTCGTGCTCTTGGTTACGAGTAGGAGTTTGTGCGGGCGTTCTTTTGGAAAAAGCAACCCTTCATCCTGCCGTGCAAAGAGCGGGACGAGTTCGGATGACAGTCCTGTCAGATGATCCAAGGCAAGACTGTCGCTGGATTCGCCGGCGCTCAATAATCGGGCGCGTCCTCGCTTCAGAAAATGCTTGACTTCCGTGAGCATTTGTTTGCGATTGTCGAAAGCGACTGGAGTGTGAACGTTCTTTAGCGGCAATTGGAGACAACAGTAATCGCAGCGGTATGGGCAGCCGTTTGCATGGGACAACACATGATAGGATGGACACACAATCGCTGCTGAGGATTTGTCCATCTTATGAATGAACGGCGTCTTTCTGCTGCGGTTATCAAGTTCTTGCGTCTGCGATTCTTGTTCGTCCATCAGCGGTTCTCTTCCCAACTTCGATGGTTAGGGTATCGCCACTTCCACGGACAAGCCCGGTTGCGCCTTGTATGCCATATCGGCGATTTGTCGAAACAGGGTTTTGCACAATGAGAAGGGATAGTGGGCCTTGTCACTTTCACCACAGCAACGGCGGGATAGTTTGCGCGAAATGACGTTGTCGGCGCCTATGCGGCGTTCCAGTAACAACTGTGTACGCAGGTCCATGGAAATACCTCCCAACGTCAGCCGCTGAAGTGGCACCTTCCCCAGCAGGTCTTGCACAAACTCCAAATAGCGCCTTTCCCAATCACCTTCGGGAATGACGGGCATGATGCTGGCACGCACTGGATAGCCCGCGTCCGCACACCGTCGCATTGCGCCGACACGGCTTTCCACCGGAGGCGCGTTGGCCTCA
>CAIYET010000797.1 GCA_903925285.1 Candidatus Hydrogenedentota bacterium
GTGAAGGAATATTAATATTTCCTTCGCGTCTCGGAAGTTTTGTTGGGCGTTTTGCCTCAATGAGATAAAGCGCTGATTCATTCGTGTGATTCGTGTGATTCGTGGTTCAACTGCCGTTTCTAGGTTGAATTAGTGCCATTCTACGGTGTCCAAAGATTTGCGTTTCCGCCGAAACAAGGCGGTGGCCGCCAACACACAAAGGCTTGTTGACACCGCCAGCCCCGCCGCACCTAAGAGCGGTAAGCCGGGAATGACCACCAGTTCGACGGCATCGCTTTCGATGCACGTCGTGTTGTCCTCGCAAGCGGATACTGTATACCAGCCCGCGTCACCCAGTTTGACACGAACGGCGGGTTTTCCAGCTCCCACTCCATCTGATTGGCCGGTAGTATACCAGCCCTACATTGTTTCTCGTTGTGCTTGTAAAGGTGTCCTATCGGGACTCGGACGAAACGGCCGCTTGATTCCTTCAAAACGGCTATAGAAAAACACCTGCTGTTCAGGCTTAAGCAGTCGGTGGTTCTTCTCCTGTGTGCCTTCCATCTACGCCAACACTTCGGCGTCTACCCGCCGGGAACATCCGGCTGCGACCTCCACGCACTCGAACTGCTTTATCTCACGGCGCTTTCTGCAATCCTTCCCACTTCACCACCCAGCCCCCGTCATTTGGGAAGCCGGGCGCATTGCGGTCTGGCGCACCATCCCAGCCCGCCGCCATCATCGCCACGACATAGAGCAGGCCGCCGTTGCCGGGAAGATACCAGCCGCCGTTGACGCCGCGAATGTCGTAGCCGTTCTTGTCGCCGGCATCCTTGAGCAAGATGTCCACGGCCAGTTCCGGTTCGCCTACGCGCGCTGCCGCCATGGCCATCCACGGAAAATCCCAGCCCCAAGTACTATTCCAGTTCCAAGTCTGCCATACCTTGAGCACGGTATTGTGTGCGATTTCGGCGTCCACGCCCTTAATCGGAGGCAACATGCCGAGAACACCGATCGGATCGGGGTGTCCCTCGGCCCGTTTGGTGTAGGTGTCCTGCCATTCCGCCGAATTAAGGAATACGCCCTCGCTGACCGGCAATGGCGCGAGATGTTCCCGGACTTCCTCCCAGTGCGGCTCCCGCGCGAGGCCCATCCGTTCCCGCCATTCCTGCGCCTTGTCCAGCCCCCACCGCCAGTACGCCAGATCGAAGACTGTATCCCGGGCAATGCCCAGCTCACTCGGTGGCATATCCGGAACTAATGAGTACACGCCCGTCTTTTCGTCGCGCGTCGGGTAGTCCGCCATGTGTTCAGCGGTGCCTTGTACAATATTGGCCCACTTATTAAGAGTCTCGCGCGTGGGCTTTAGACGGTATTCCAGTTCCGCGAAGAATATCGGGTGCGGCTGTTTCCAGAGCAGCACCTGGTTGCCAATCCAAGGCGCGGTGCGTCCTTCCGGCCCGACAGATTTCCCCCATTTCAGCCCCTTGTAGCCGAGCTGCGCTGCGAGCGCGCGGGCGTTGGGCTCGAAACGCGAATAGCAACCGAGCGCCTTCTCCGCCTTCGCATAGCGGTCCCAAAGCGCGTAGTGGGCAAGGTGCCACCACACCATTTCCATGTGGAACTGGCTGCGCCACGGGTCCAGGCCCATCAGCCCGTTCTCGGCTGACGGAAAACTTCCCGCCGATTGCGCGGCCATCAGGTACTGGGACAGCACGGTCCGCCGTTCAAGTTCATGCCAGCGAGGATCTTTGCTGCCTGATAGCTCAATCGCGCCGCCAGTGCTCCAAAACTCTTTCCAGTGCACAGCGGTATCTTCAAAAGATTTCTCAACTGTTGGTAGCTCGCGGGGGGCCGCAGCCGGAGAAAACGCACAAACAAACTCGATCAGGTTGGTTCCTGTTGCGGAAAGCAGGAACATGTGTGGCGAACGACCGCCGCGAAGCGTACAACCCGGTGACCACGCGAGACTGGCGGCATAGGTTGTTTCATCAACCGTGCGTCGGAAATCGGCACGCCGCTCGCCGCGTGTTGTCATTTCGGTTTTGTGCCTGTCAATGCACTCGAAATCTCCTACCCAAGCGCTATTCTGCAGCGAAGGATATGCAAAATCGAAGGAAACCTGTACATCACCGGTCGCGATAAGCGGTGATTCCATGCGCACAACCACGGCGTCCATCGATGGATGAACCCAGGTCTCGACGCGGACCGGTTTGTCTTTGAACTGATACGTCGAAGTCTGCACGCCGGACCACAAATCCATCGTGCGCGACACCCCGGAGATATCTGTATCACGGAGTGCAGCACCACTTGTCAGGCATAATCGCAATCGTCCAAGATTCATGGCATGCGGATTGTCGAACATCCATGTGCGAATCGTGTCGGTATTCTCAGGAAAGGTATCCGGCCCGGTGTTGCGGCCCTGCTGAAAGGTGCCTGTCGTCGGCACACGATCTGCGGTCCAGCCTTCCGGCAACGGAAAAGAATGCCACCCCCAATGGGACATCGTATTGCCACCGAACGTCTGCAGTCCGGTTGCATCCGCGTTGAAACAGAACTCGCCATTACCCAGCGGGATCTGCCCCTTCAGATCGTTCCACGCAATATTGTGACGCGTAACGAGGGCTTGGCGGTCAATGCGGACGCTGTCTGGGGACGTCGGCGTATCCGCCGCGTGCAGTACGGGCGCCGAAGTGGCCAGCAGTATGGCGAAACATGGGGAATACGACCGCTTCATTTTCAAAAGGGTGTTGGGGAAAAGGCTGGAATTTTTCATGCGTTCTTTCATTGAGTTGTACAATGTTTTTCATTGTGTTTGTGAAATCGCCGAACCAGGATCTGGACGAAACTGCCTCTTGATTCCTTCAAAACGCTTATCGAAAAGGGCCTTCTGTTCAGGGTTAAGCAAAACGTGGATCTTTTCCTGCGTGCTTTCCATCTGCGCCAGCACTTCGGCGTCCACCCGCGCGCGAAGAGTCTCCAACTGCTCCCGATTCTGTTTGAAAAGTTGCAGCACGGCCTTTGCCTGTTCATCGTTGAGACTGAGTTCGTTGCGAAGATTTTGTGTTATGTTCTCGGGGCCATGCTCCGGAATGCCGTGCATTTTCATCGGCGGCGCCCCCACAACGCGAAACGTGATGGCCATGCCGATGACGATCCCGCACGCGAGAATCACGCTCGCCAACAGGAATATCTTTGTCCATCGTCTGCGCAAATGGGGGTGGCGTATGCTGGGGTCGTGCCCGGTTGCCGTCATAGTACGTTCCTTTATAGGTTCATGGATGCCGCTTTGAAAAAGACAAGAATTGGGTCGGGCGTCGCGTTGCCGTTGTAGCTGACGATGCTGATCACGGCTATGGCGGCAAAGGCCAATGCCCCTGCGGTAAACACGCCCCAAGGCCGCACAAGAGGCGGCGTTCGCATTGCCCTCAGCCGGGCCAGCGCCTGGGGCAGAACATGTCCCCGCGGGAGTTCCTCTTGCGTGGCGCACTCGGCCAACTGTTGTACGTATTGCAGTGGATTATCCATGTCGAGTCTTCCCATATCCGGCTTCAGTGAGCATCCGTTTCAGTTTCCGGCACGCCCGGTGCATTTGGACGCGGACAAGAACAACGCTCCAGCCCGTCCTCGCAGAAATCTCCTTCGTGCCACATTTTTCAAAGTAATACAGCGTCAACACCAATCGGTCACGTGGGGCAAGACGCTCCAGCATATGGAAAAGCGCCTCGCCCGCTTCAGAAGGGGGTTGTCGTTCAACCATCTCGGGGCATCTCCACTCGCGCGCCAGAAGTTCGCGCCGTTGACGGGCGCGATTCTCGAGTTTCCAATGCCGATAGCCGACCCGTGTCGCAATTCTTCTCACCCAATGCAGGAACGGCGCACTTTCACGATAGTTAGCCAAGCTGAGGTAGACTTCGACCAGCACGTCCTGCACCAATTCATCGAGTACGCGCCGGTCCCGCGTAAACCGCCACATGTGGGCGAATATCTGCGCTTCGTATCCTCCCATGAGCCGCGCGTATGCGTTTTCATCGCCGTCCAAGCAGGCCTTGATGGCGTCTATGTCCGTATCTGCACGCTGCAAGTCTTGTTTCTTTCTGTATTCACGTGTCCTTGGCCAGTGACTTTACCAAGCTCACGCCGGAATATCATCATTGCTCGGGGCTGACTTGATTGAATCCGGTTTTCCGTTGATTAAATGGACGCTAACAGGTCTTGCGTTACAGGTCGCGGACATTTTCTTCTCCGATTTCCAGGAACGAAAGCGGGTGTAACGCGAGCGTCCTCAACATCCATTGTACGGTCAGTTGTGACCGCCATAGAAATGAACCGCCAGGCGGACAAGCGCAGAAATCGAGGCGTTTTATGGTAGTACAGTGTTGCTCCTGCAAGAAAGTGCGCGAAGGCCAAGCATGGGGCGATTCCATTGATCCCGATTTAGCGCGCGCCCCCGTGAGCCACACCTACTGCCCCGTGTGCGCCAAGCGCGTGATTGAGGCATTGCAAGACCTGCGCGACGCAAAGCGAACAATGGCTTTGCGCATGATCGCGTAAGCTGAAAGGAACAACTCATGAAAACGCACGTTATCGGACAAACTACGGGATGGGGTGGCGGCCTTATTCTTGCCGCATTGCTTCTACTGCTCCCCCGCCTGGCCTATAGCATCGTCGATACCGGCCAGACCAATTGTTTTGACAATATAAACCTGATCACCGCCCCGACCACCGGTCAGCCCTTCTATGGTCAGGATGCCCAGTTCTCCGGCACCCAGCCCAGCTACACCAAGAGCAGCGACGGACTCAGAGTGAAAGACAACGTCACTGGCCTGACCTGGCAGAAGAGCGTTGCCACTAATAGTGACGGATCTGTGAACAAGATGACATTGGCACAAGCCGGGACTTATATAACTAACCTAAACACAGTCAACTATGGCGGATACAACGATTGGCGGTTGCCCACTATCAAGGAACTCTACTCCCTGATTACCTTTGCTGGGATCGACCCCAGCGGCTACACGGGCACGGACACCTCCTTACTCACTCCCTTCATAGACCGAACATACTTTGATTTTGCTTACGGCTCTACCAACAACGGCGGGCGGATTATTGATATGAACTACGTCAGCGGCACCCCGTATGTTTACCATACCATGGCGAGCAGCCCTGCTCAGTTTGGTGTAAATCTCGCTGACGGGCGAATCAAGGGCTATTCACTGGATATGTCCTGGGCAGGACCGGGAGTGTCCGCGTTTCCCGTCCAACTCGTCCGAGGCGCCGTCTATGGTGCGAACGATTTTGTGGATAACGGTGATTCCACCATTACTGATCGCGCCACGAAACTGATGTGGACCAAGGGGGACAGCGCCGAGGGGTTAAATTGGCAGGAGGCGCTGGCCTGGGCACAAACGAAGAACGCCGAGAACTATCTGGGGCACAGTGACTGGCGCCTGCCCAACGCCAAGGAACTGCAGAGCATCGTGGACTACACCCGCTCTCCGGACACCACCTCCTCCGCTGCCATCAACCCGCTCTTCACCTGCACCGGCATCACCAATGAAGCGGGGAACGCGGA
>CAIYET010000798.1 GCA_903925285.1 Candidatus Hydrogenedentota bacterium
CGCTTTGGATGACTGCTATGCCGACGCGAAGACCGAGGCAAAGCGGCGTCGTTGCCGCCACACTCCAAAATTGGGCCCTTCTCAAATTGTACTGCCCGAATTCGGTAATACGAGAACTGCACCCTATCTTTATGCGCTGGGCCATAGTCGATTGCCTCGTTTCGGTTGTCCGGTCAGGTACGCAGTCGGCACGAACGCGTAGTCTTCCTGGGCTGGTTTTCGATCAGCCGTGCACGGGCGTGCCGGACGGCTTGTTGAAGTTTGCGCTCCAATTCCTTCTTTGGCAGGACCTTGGTCCAATAGCTGGCTACATGGATACCGCTCTTGGCCAGTTCGAGCAGTTCGACGTGTTGCTGGCTCTTGCCTGCGCAGAGAATCAGGCCCAACGGTTCGGCTTCTTCCGGCTCGCATTCGTACCGCTTGAGCCAGTTGAGATAGAGTTCCATTTGTCCTTTGTCGCCAGCCTCGAAATCGCCAATCTTCAGTTCGATCGCGACCAGCCGCCGCAGTTTGCGGTGGTAGAAAAGCAGGTCGAGGTAGTAATCCCTGTCGTCTACCTGCATCCGCTTCTGCCGCTCGACGAACGCGAATCCCACACCTAATTCCAGGATGAACGCTTCCATTTCGCGCAGAATCGCCGCTTCCACATCTTTCTCGGCATAGGTGTCTTTGAGGCCAAGGAAGTCGAGAAGGTAGGGATCGCGAAAGACCAAGTCGGGCGTAAGTTTGTCTTCCGCCTTCAGCGTTTCCAACTCCTGCCGGATCAACGTGTCGGGCTTTCGTGAAAGTGCCGTGCGTTCGTAGAGCATGGATTGGATCTTCTTCTCCAGCGTCCGCGTGCTCCAACGTTCCATGCGACACATCTCGGCATAGAAATCGCGTTTGAGGGAATCGTCGATGTAAATGATCCGCTTGAGATGCGTCCACGTCAATTGTCTCCGCAGTGCGGAGACAATTTGCCTGTCCGGAAAAACCTCCGCGAAACGCACCATGTGTCGCAACGATTTTGCATCGAATCCCTTCCCAAACTCGGCGGACAATTGTGCACTCAGTGCGTGCACAATTTGCTCTCCATACTCAGCGCGCTTTTCCTTCAGGATGTCCTGTCGAATACGCGTCCCGATTTGCCAATACAAAGTCGTCAGTCCGGCATTGACGGTTTGCGCTACCGACTCGCGCGCCGTGACGATCAGTTCGCGAATATCGTTGCCAAGGGCGCCCTCCGGCACAAGTGCCTTCGTAGCGGCACGGCGGGCTGGCGGCGCGGGTTTCTTGCGCGTGACACTCATCCGATCTTCTCCTTGACGGCTTCCACACAGATAGCGTACGCACCCTGCATTTCGTGTGGTATACCTTTTTCCCTCAAATGCGTGTAGCAGCGATCCAAACGAGACGACGGCATTGTGTCTCTCTTGGCCGACATTGTTCAAGCTCGCGCGCTGTAGCATGCCTGAAAAGAACACCCGCGCCGGAATCCCTTGGATGGGTTCCCGGCGCGGGTTGGGAGATACGATTCTGGATTGTTATTCGACCGTCACGCTCTTGGCGAGGTTGCGGGGCTGGTCTACGTCGCAGCCGCGATTGACGGCGATATAGTACGCCAGCAACTGCAACGGCACCGCTGCAACGATTGGGCTGAACGGTTCGTAGCAGTCCGGCACGTAGATGACATCGGCGCTGTGTCGCTTGATGCCTTCGTCGCCGACGGTCGCGACCGACAGCACGATCCCGCTACGCGCGCGGATTTCCTGGATGTTCGAGACCATCTTGTCGTATACCGCGCTTTTCGTAGCGACGCACACGACGGGCAATTCATCCGTGACGAGCGCAATCGGTCCATGCTTCATTTCGCCCGCGCCGTAGCCTTCGGCGTGGATATAGCTGATTTCCTTCAGCTTGAGTGCGCCTTCGAGCGCGGTGGGGAAGTTGTAGCTGCGTCCGAGGAACAATGCGCTTTGGGCATCGCGATACTTCGGGTCCTTGGCGCAGTTTTTGACGCTTTCGTGATTGTCGAGCACCCATTGGATCTTGTCGGGAATCCCGCGCAGGTGCTCGATCATCTCGCGGGCCTCGGCCTTGCTGATCGTGCCGCGAAGCTCGGCGAGGTAAATCGTGAACAGCGAGAACGCCGTGATCTGCGACGTGTAGGCTTTCGTCGACGCGACGCCGATCTCGGGGCCGGCTTGCGTGTAGATGACGCCGTGCGACTCGCGCGCGATGCTCGAACCCACCACGTTCACGATCGATATGACCTTCGCGCCTTTGCGCTTGGCGACACGGATGGCTTCGAGCGTGTCGGCCGTTTCGCCGGACTGCGTCACAGGAATGACGATCGTGTTCGGATAGACGATCGGATCGCGGTAACGGTATTCGGACGCGATATCGACTTCGACCGGCACCTGTGCGAATTTTTCGATGAGGTACTTGCCGACGAGTCCCGCGTGCCACGCCGTGCCGCAGGACACGATGACGATCTTTTTGCAGTCCTTGAGTTCCTGCAAATCGAGCTTCATATCGGCGAGTTGCACTTCGTCCGAACCTTCATGCACGCGGCCGCGCAACGTATTGCGGATGACTTCGGGTTGCTGGCAGATTTCTTTGAGCATGAAATGCGGATAGCCTTCCTTTTCCGCCGCCGCGTCGTCCCAATCGACCGTCTTGACTTCGAGCTGCACCGGTACGCCGTTGATGTCTTCGATTTTGTAACCGTCGCGTCGGATTTCGCAGACCTGGCCGTTGTCGATGTAGAGGACTTTGCGCGTGTACTTCATGATGGCGGGCACGTCGGACGCGATGAACGCTTCGTTGTCGCCGAGGCCGACTATGAGCGGGCTGCCGTGCCGCGCGGCCACGAGCAAGTCGGGGTTGTCCTTGCAGACCACGCCGATGGCATAGGCGCCCTCGACGTCGTGCAACGCGCGTTTGACCGCCACGAACAAATCGCCCTTGTAGTATTTGCGGACCAGATGCGCGATGGTTTCCGTGTCGGTCTGGCTGCGGAACGTGACGCCTTCCGCGGTCAGTTGGGTGCGCAATTCCTGATAGTTTTCGATGATGCCGTTATGGACGACGGCGATTTCCATTTGCATGTCGAAGTGCGGGTGCGAGTTGACCTCGCTCGGCACACCGTGCGTGGCCCAGCGCGTGTGGCCGATTCCGATCACGCCGGACAGGCCGACTTCTTCGAGTTTTTTGTCCATGGCGACGAGCTTGCCGACGCTCTTGACGCATTCGAGTTTGCCGTTCTTGACCACCACGACGCCCGCGGAGTCGTAGCCCCGGTATTCGAGGCGGTGCAGGCCGCTCATGATGATTTCAACCGCGTTCTTGTCTCCGATATACCCGACTATCCCACACATTGTTTACTACTCCTTCACTAGGCTATAGGCTGTAGGCTTTAGGCTGTAGGAACTGCTTGGATTTCCTATTGGATTTCCTACAGCCTACAGCCTATAGCCTACAGCCTAAAGCGCAATTGGTTGTTCCGCCAAACGCGGCAACGCCGCGTGATTCGTCAAGTCCCGGTGCAGCGGCGTCACGCTGATCCGGTTGTGCTCGATGGCCTCGAAATCCGTGCCCGATTCCACGATATGGCTCGGTTCCGCGCCGCCAATCCAGTAGTACATTCCACCGCGCGGGTCGAGTCGACGCACAATCTCGTCCTTGTAATCCCGCCGACCCATCCGCGTAATAGCCACGCCCGACAACTCGTCGTACGGTACATCCGGCACGTTCACGTTCAACACCGTATCCGGCGGCAAGCCGTGTTCGAGTATGTGGCGCGCCAGCTTTGTAGCGAACCGGCCCGCCGTCTCCAAATAGTTTGGCACGTAGTTCACGCTCGATATCGCGAACGAGGCGATGCCAAGCAACATGCCCTCGTACGCCCCGGCCACCGTACCCGAGTACGTCACGTCATCGCCGAGGTTCGCACCAGGGTTGATGCCCGACACAACCAAGTCCGGACGCCGACCCAGCAAGTTGCGTACGGCCAGCATCACGCAATCCGTCGGCGTACCGTCCACCATAAACCACTGCTCGCGGCCCCCGAGCGGCGTCACACGCAACGGCCGGTGCAGCGACACGCAATGGCCCACCGCGCTTTGTTGCCGGTCGGGCGCGTACACATGCACCTCGCCAACCGCCTCCAAAGCGCTCGCGAGCGCCTCGAGCGAAGGTGCTCGAATGCCATCGTCGTTTGTAACGAGTATCAGGGGTTTGGCCATAGTGTGTGTGGAAAAAGACATGTCCGATGCGCCAGCCGCGTCATCTGTATAGCACACCGGGCGGCGATCTTTCAAACGGACCCGCGCGCACGATTGGGCAAACGCATCTAATTGTGCTGAAGACCATGATTCCCTGATTGCCAACCTCGCCGACATTTCTACATGCTCGTGCTCGTCATCGTAATCGAAGAAATTGGGTAGGATGATGCGATTCGCATGGCGCTGGCCCATGTCTCTGGCCCCTGGCACCTCAACGATATGACTCACTCGATTACGATGACGAGCACGAGAAACGCATGAAATCGGACAAGCCGAATTTGCTCGGAATTTAGATGCGTTTGCCCCCGCGCGCGCGATTGGATGAAGGGCGCGAGTCTCTGCTATATTGATGACGACTGGTTTTCTACGAAAGGGCGCAGAGACATGGAAGAGAACTTGTGGTAAACGAATCGCGCGACGCCTATGAACCGATGGATCTAATCCGGCAGGAGGCGATGGCCTTCGCGGGGATAGGCTTGTACCGTTTCGATTTCGACGGCATTGTCCTGAGCATGGATCGCCAGTCATTTCTCATCTATGAGTTGGAAGGCCATTTCCCGGATCATCGCGCCGTCGTGGGAAGGAATTTTACCGAGATTGTCCGGTATGTGGGGGCCGAAGGAACGTTGCGCAAGGAGATTCGCGAGAAAGGGCGCGTTCGTGGCCGCGAGTGGTGTTTCCACACGCTGACGGGTAAGCCGAAGTGGATTATGGAAGACGCATATCTGGTCCTCGATCCCGAGACCGGCGGCGAATCCATTCAGGTGCTCGCACGCGACATTACTCCCGAAAAACGGGCAGAGGCGGCGCGCGTCGAAAACGAACGCAAGTATCGCGACATCCTGGATAACATCCAAGAAGGCTATTATGAGGTCGAGCCGAAGGGGAGCTTCACCTTCGCTAACAAGGCTCTATGCCGCATTTTCGGGTATTCCGAAGAGGAAATTCTCGGCCTGGACTACCGGGCGTACTACGCCGGCGCAACGGCCGCCGCACTTGTGTATAAGACTTATAATGAAGTCTACCGAACGGGGCAGCCCGTTCAAATATTCGATTGGCAGGCGGTGCGCAAGGATGGGAAGACCATCTATCTCGAAGTTTCGATTTCGCTGATCCGCGACGCGGATGGACGGAAGACGGGGTTTCGCGGCATTGCCCGTGACGTCACGGAACATCGAAGGGCCTTGCTGGCGTTGCGCGCGAGTGAAGAGCTATACCGCGAGTTGTTCGAAAATGCCAACGACGTCGTTTATACCCACGATCTCGAGGGGCACTTTACGTCGCTGAACAAAGCGGGCGAGTCGGTGAGCGGATACACGCGCGAAGAACTCATGGGACGCCCGATTCTCGAAGTGCTCCCGCCCGATGAACGCGAGATGGCGCAGCAGCAGATCCTGCGCAAGCTCGCCGGCGAACCACCGACGCGTTACGAGATACATGTTATCGCGAAAGACGGGCATTTGGCGTCCCTGGAAGTCAGTTCGCGTATCATCAAGAAGGACGGTCAACCCGTCGCGGTGCAGGGCATCGCGCGCGACATCTCGGAACGAAAACAGGCTGAGGCCGACCGCGCACGCCTCGAGGCCCAGATCCGCCATTCGCAGAAGCTCGAAAGCCTCGGCGTACTGGCGGGCGGAATCGCGCACGACTTCAACAATCTGCTGGTCGGCATACTCGGCTACGTGGGTCTGGCCATGGGCAAGGTTCCCGCCGAGTCACCGTTGCGCACCTACCTCGGTCGGATCGAAACCAGCGCACAACGTGCCGCCGAACTCACCAGCCAGATGCTCGCGTATTCCGGCAAGGGCACCTTCGTCGTGCGCCCACTCAACCTGTCGAAGCTCGTCGAGGAAGTCGGGCATCTCCTGCAAGCCTCCGTGTCGAAGATGGCCGTTATCGAATATCGATGCCCGCCCGACCTGCCGCCCGTCGTGGCCGATCCCACGCAAATGCACCAAGTCGTTATGAACCTCATGACGAACGCTTCGGACGCCATCGGAAGCCAACCGGGCCTCATCACGCTCGTCACGGGCGTCGTGGACATCGACCGCGCGTATTTGACCGAGATTTACACGGCCGACGACTTGCCCGAAGGCCGATACGTGTACCTCGAGGTCACGGACACGGGGTGCGGCATGGACGCGGAGACCCAGGCGCGGATCTTCGACCCGTTTTTCAGCACCAAGTTCCAAGGGCGCGGACTCGGCCTCGCCGCCGTGCTCGGAATCGTCCGCAGCCACCGCGGCACGATCAAGGTCTACAGCGAACTGGAACGCGGCACGACGTTCAAGCTGTTGTTTCCCGCTGCCGCATGCAGCCAACCCGAAGCGCCGTCGGCGGAAGAAGACATGCGCCGCGAACGCCTCCTGGCGTGGCGACGCGGCGGTACGATCATCGTCGCCGACGACGAAGAATACGCCCGGGCCGTGGCCAAGGAAGCGCTCGAAGGCCACGGATTCACCGTCCACACCGCGCACAATGGCCGCGAAGCAGTCGAACTGCTCCGTCAACACGCCAACGAGGTTGTAGCCATCCTGCTCGACCTTACCATGCCCATCATGAGCGGCGACGAAGCCTTCGATCTCCTTCGCGCCATCCGACCCGACGTCCCGATCATCCTAACGAGCGGCTACTCCGAAGGCGATACCGTGAAACGTTTCCAAGGCCGCGGACCGTCCGCGTTCATCCAGAAACCGTACGTCCTCCTCGAACTGACCGCCAAGTTCTACCATGTCCTCGAACGCCCCGAGTTGTCCGTGAAGAAGGATGAAGGATGAAGGATGAAAAAGAACACAGCCTTGTTCCGTTCCACAAGACTCTTCGATTGCGCGCCCAGCATTTCATCCCAGAGGCGCAAGGCCTCCGCGCCTCGGTTCATTTCATCCTCTCTTGTTTTTAACGCGGTTGTTAGAGTTCGCTTTTCCGAAAGCAGGGCGGGGCGTCATTTCCGACTCCCCAAAAATGGAGAGCACGAGACATGCTCCACGAACATATCGCTTGCGTAGTCCGGCGCGAAAATCTGACGCGGGAACAGGCTGCGGATGCCATGCGCGCTATCATGTCCGGCGAGGCGACGTTGGCGCAAATTGGCGGGTTCCTGGTCGCGCTGGCCATGAAAGGCGAGACGGTCGACGAGATCGTGGGATTTGCGGAGGTCATGCGCGCCATGGCCACGCGCGTACCGACATCGAGGCAGCCGCTGATCGACACGTGTGGGACGGGCGGCGACCATTCAGGCTCGTTCAACATCTCGACGACGGCGGCGTTCGTCGTGGCGGGCGCGGGCGTGGCGGTGGCCAAGCACGGCAATCGTAGCGCAACGAGCCGGTGCGGCAGCGCGGATGTGCTCGAAGCGCTTGGGGCCAATATCGAGGCGGACCCGGAGACGGTTGGACGCTGCATCGACGAAGCGGGCATCGGTTTCCTGTTTGCGCGGAAATTGCACGGCGCGATGCGCCACGTGGCCCCGGCGCGTACGGAACTCAAAGTCCGGACCATTTTCAATATCCTTGGCCCTCTAACGAATCCCGCGGGCGCATGCGGACAGGTCATGGGCGTGTTCGACGGCGCGCTGCTAGAGCCGCTCGCGCAGGTATTGGCGAGACTCGGTTCGCGGCACGCGTTCGTGTGCGCGGGTTCCGACGGATTGGACGAACTGACGTTGTCGGGTCCGTCGCGGGTCGCCGAAGCGCGCGACGGCGTGATTCGCTGTTACGAGATCGTACCCGAAACGTTCGGACTGGCCCGCGCCGGACGCGAGGCTATCCTCGGCGGCGACGCCAAAACCAACGCCGCGATCCTGAGGCGCGTCTTGCAGGGCGAACGCGGTCCATGCCGCGATATTGTGTTGTTGAACGCGGCGCCGGCCCTCATCGCGGGCGAACGGGCGGACGACTGGGAAAGCAGCATCGAAACGGCGGCAGCCTCGATAGACTCCGGTAACGCGTGGGCCGCATTGCAGCACATGATTCGGTTGTCTCATGGTACTTGATGCGATTTGCGCGAATACGCGCGAGGAAGTCGGACGCGCGAAGTCCGCGATGTCGCTGTCTCGACTGATAGAAGCGGTCGCGCAGGCTGAACCGCCGCGCGATTTCCGCGCCGCGTTGCGCCTGCCCAGCGGCCGCCACGGCGCGAGCGTCAGTCTCATCGCCGAGATCAAGCGCGCATCGCCGTCCCGAGGCGTCATAGCGGCCGGCGCGAACCCGGTTGAACTTGCGGGCGCGTACGAAGCCTCCGGTGCACGCGCGTTATCCGTCTTGACCGACGCGAAGTATTTTCAGGGCTCGCTCGACGATCTGTCGAACGTCCGGAAGAGCGTCAAGATTCCCTGTCTGCGCAAAGACTTCGTCGTCGACGAATATCAGGTGTACGAAGCGCGGGCGCACGGGGCAGACGCGGTGTTGCTGATTGTGCGCGTTTTGTCCAGCGCGCAGTTGGCGGACTACTTGGCGCTGGCGCGCGAGTTGGGTATGGACGCGCTGGTCGAGACGCACGACGAGAACGAGATTGCGCGCGCCATCGAGGCCGGTGCGCATATCGTCGGTATCAATAATCGCGACCTCGATACGCTCGATATCGACGTGCGCACGACCCTGCGCTTGAGGCGCCTGGTTCCGGGCGGGCACACGCTGGTCAGCGAAAGCGGCATCCATACCCGCGCCGACGTCCGAATGTTGGAAGACGGCGGCGTGGATGCGATACTGGTTGGCGAGGCATTGATGACGAGTCCGAATATTCAAGCGAAGATCAAGGAGTTGCTTGGTTTCGATGCGGATTAAAATCTGCGGTATCACGAACTATGACGACGCGATGGCCGCGTGCGACGCCGGCGTGGACGCGCTCGGTTTCGTGTTCGCGCCGGAAGCGCGCGCGCGTGGCCGCTATATTGCGCCCGACGCGGCGCAACGTATCGTCGAGAAACTTCCGCCGTTCGTGGATACCGTGGCGGTATGCGTCGACGATCCGCCGGAGCGATGGGTGGAATACCTTGCGTTCTTGGACTACGTGCAACTGTGCGGCGCGGAATCGCCGGAGGATTGCGCACGATTCCCGGGGCGCGTCATCAAGACGTTTCGCGTGTCCGCCGCATTTCGTCGCGAAGACGTGCTCGAGTATCCCGGCGCGACATGTCTGTTGGACGCTTGCGTGCCGGGCGCGCATGGCGGCACGGGCGCGCCCTGCGATTGGAACGCCGCACGGCGTGTCGTCGAACAGGGACGAACCGTCATTCTTGCAGGCGGTTTGACGCCGGAAAACGTGGCCGAGGCCATACGAACCGTCCGCCCGTACGCGGTGGACACATCGGGCGGCGTCGAACGTGCCCCCGGAAAGAAAGATCATGAACGAATTCGCCGATTCATCTCCGAAGCCCGAATACCGCTATCCTGACGCGCGCGGGCGCTATGGCGCCTACGGCGGCAAGTACGCGCCCGAGACGCTCATGTGCGCGCTCGACGAACTCGAACGCGC